>NZ_JBIWAJ010000008.1:0-42181 GCF_044759975.1 Streptomyces sp. NPDC098789 | reverse complement strand
TGCGGCTTCACTGCCGTGGTGCCCGCGCGATTAGCTCAGCGGGAGAGCGCTTCCCTGACACGGAAGAGGTCACTGGTTCAATCCCAGTATCGCGCACCACAGGAAAGCCCCGGCCGTTCATTCGGTCGGGGCTTTCGCGTTGCGTGATGGGTGGCGCGACGCGGTGCGCGACGGGTTGGGTGCCCGGGCCGGAAACCGGAAGAGGGTGCTGCCGGTACGACGTCAGACGTCGCACCGGCAGCACCCTTCTCCTGCCGTCCGCCGCACCCCCGTCCCCACGGGGCTGAAGGCCGATGTCCGGCCCGGGCCGCTCTCCCGGGCCTGGAGCGCCGCTCAGCGCCCCAGCATCGCGCCCACGGACGACGCTTGCGCCACCACCTGGTCCCATCCCCCGAAGAGGAAGACCAGGACGGCGGCCAGGGGGAGCACCATCGCCGCGGCGACCAGTGGATGCCGCGTGCCGGACTCGTGGCCGTTGAACGCGAATGCCCTGCGTCCCTGCCGTGCGACGTCCGCCATGGCCCTCTCCCTGTAGTTGACAGCGGCGGGCCAGTGACCTCGGGGGACGAGTGCGCCACCCGCCGCTTGTCTTCAACACTAGGCGGGGCGGGCGCCCCTGGCCTCATGCCCTCGTATCCATGCCGGGCCTCCAGGAGGATGACGGCGGCGATCTCCTCGTACTCCCCTGGGTGGAGACCGCTCCCCCGTTGTAGGGGGCATCCCCCAGGAGCGTGGTCGGGGTCCGTGCGGGAGCCGTCACCCGTGGTGACTTCCCTCACGCCCACCGCCGCCCGCACGCCGTCGCGCGCCGCGCGTACGCCGGGCCCGCGAGACCCGGTGGTTCCGGGTGCGTCCGGGCCGGGGGCGCGCCAATCCCCTTGGACCGGGGGCCGTTTGGGGGAACGGCCGTTACCCCGGCCCCCTACCGCTCGTACCCCTGATTCTCCCTCAAGTGGCCTTCCCAGCACTGACGATCGAATCTCCCGGCGAGGGCGCGGCCTCTGAGCGGACATGCCGGATGGTCCGTAAGCTGTGCCACGTCAACAGGACGACCGGTCAGCGGGGTGGACATGGCGATGATGCGGCTCCGGCGGGAGGACCCGCGTGTCGTCGGTTCGTTCAGGCTGCACCGGCGGCTCGGTGCGGGCGGCATGGGCGTGGTCTACCTCGGCTCGGACCGGCGCGGTCAGCGCGTCGCGCTCAAGGTGATCCGGCCGGACCTCGCCGAGGACCAGGAGTTCCGCTCGCGCTTCGCCCGCGAGGTGTCCGCCGCGCGGCGGATCCGCGGCGGCTGCACGGCCCGGTTGGTGGCCGCGGACCTGGAGGCCGAGCGGCCGTGGTTCGCCACGCAGTACGTCCCCGGGCCCTCCCTGCACGACAAGGTGGCCGAAGAGGGCCCGCTCACCGCCGCCCAGATCGCCGCGATCGGCGCCGCGCTCTCCGAGGGTCTGGTCGCCGTCCACGAGGCGGGAGTGGTCCACCGCGACCTCAAGCCGTCGAACATCCTGCTGTCGCCCAAGGGCCCCCGGATCATCGACTTCGGGATCGCCTGGGCGACCGGCGCCAGCACGCTCACGCACGTGGGCACGGCCGTCGGCTCCCCCGGCTTCCTCGCCCCGGAGCAGGTGCGCGGCGCCGCCGTCACGCCCGCCACCGACGTCTTCGCCCTGGGCGCCACCCTCGCCTACGCGGCGACCGCCGACTCGCCCTTCGGGCACGGCAGTTCCGAGGTGATGCTCTACCGCGTGGTGCACGAGGAGGCGCACCTGCTCGGCGTACCGGATGCCCTCGCACCGCTCGTACAGGCGTGCCTGGCCAAGGACCCGGAGGACCGGCCCAGCACCCTCCAGCTGTCGATGCGGCTCAAGGAGATCGCGGCGCGGGAGGCCCAGGGGATCACGGACGGGCGGCCGCCGGCCCAGCGCGCCCGGGGCGCCGAGCGGCCCACGGGCCGGCTCGCGGACGAGTACGCCGAACAGCACACGGAGCGGCGCACGGCGGGCACCCCGGCGCTGCGGCCCCAGGGCGGTCAGGGAGGTCCGGGCGGTCCGTCCGCGAGCGGCTCGCACGGCGCCCACGAGGGGGCGCACCCGCGCCCCTCGGGCCCCCGCGAGCCCGGCGGCCCGAGCTCCCGGCCCACGGCCGGACGGACGGACGGGCGCACGGCGGGACGCACGGCCGGGCGGACGGCCGGTGGCCGCCAGGGTCCGCGCACGACGGGCACGGGCCGCCGGCCCTCCCGGCCGGACCCGCGGTTGATGCGGCAGCGGCTGATCGTGTTCGTGCTGGTCACGTTGATCGTGGCGGTGGGGATCGCGGTCGCCCAGAGGCTTTGAGCGGGCCCCCCGCGCCGGCCCGGTGGGCCCGGCGCGGGGACCGTTCGGGTCAGCCCCGGGGTCGGGTCGCGTAGAAGGCGACGGCGGAGGCCGCCGCCACGTTCAGCGAGTCGATCCCCTCGGACATGGGGATGCGCACCCACTCGTCCGCGGCGCGCAGGGCGTAGGTGGAGAGGCCGTGGCCCTCCGAACCGAGCATGATCGCGGACTGCTCGAAGCGCTCCGCCGGGACCTGGTCCAGCGGGGTGGCCTTCTCGCTCGGCGTCATGGCGAGGATCCGGTACCCGGCTTCGCGGACCTGTTCGAGGTCGGCGGGCCAGTCCGTCAGCCGGCCGTACGGGACGGAGAAGACGGACCCCATCGAGACCTTGATGGCCCGCCGGTACAGCGGGTCCGCGCAGTCCGGGGACAGCAGGATCGCGCTGATGCCGAGGGCCGCGGCGCTGCGGAAGGCCGCGCCGAGGTTCGCGTGGTCGACGAAGCCCTCGAAGATCGCGATCCGGCGGCCGCCGGGCCCGCCGCCCAGCAGCTCCTCGGCGGTCGGCAGCGGCTTGCGCTGCATGGAGGCGAGCGCGCCGCGGTGCACGTGGTAGCCGGTGACCCGCTCGGCCAGCTCGGGGCTGACGGCGTAGACCGGCGCCGGAAGTTCGTCGATGACGTCGCGCATGACGTCGACCCACTTCGCGGAGAGCAACATGGAGCGCATCTCGAACCCGGCGTCCTTGGCCCGCCGGATGACCTTCTCGCCTTCCGCGATGAAGAGTCCTTCGGCGGGCTCGCGACGTCGGCGCAGTTCGACGTCGGTCAGGCCCGTGTAGTCGCTCAGGCGCGGGTCGTCGGGGTCTTCGACGGTGATGAGATCAGCCACAGGGTGATACTGCCTTGTCCTGGGTGTGGTGCCAACGGCTTGGTCGTAGGGGGCGTGCGGAGACGACGTGGAGGGACACAGCGCCCGGGGGCGCGGGGGGCGCCGTGGTCAGGCGGCCGGGCCCACGTTCACGACGTCGCCGATGACGATCACCGCGGGCGGGCGGACCTCCTGGGTCCGGACCGTCTCGCCGACCGTGGCGAGGGTGGCGTCCACCCGGCGCTGGGCGGCGGTCGTGCCCTCCTGGACCACGGCGACCGGGGTGTCCGCAGAGCGGCCGTGGCGGACCAGCGCCTCGGCGATCAGGCCGATCTTGTCGACGCCCATGAGGATCACCAGGGTGCCGGTCAGCTTGGCGAGCGAGGCCCAGTCGACGAGCGAACGGGGGTCGTCCGGTCCGACGTGGCCGCTGACGACCGTGAACTCGTGGGCCACCCCGCGGTGCGTCACCGGGATGCCGGCCGCGCCGGGCACCGAGATCGAGCTGGAGATGCCGGGGACGACGGTGCAGGGGATGCCCGCCTCGGCCAGCGCCTGGAGCTCCTCCATGCCGCGGCCGAAGACGTACGGGTCCCCGCCCTTGAGCCGGACCACCGACTTGCCGGCCTTCGCGTGCTCGATCAGCGCGTTGTTGATGGCCTCCTGGGCCATGAAGCGGCCGTACGGGATCTTCGCGGCGTCGATGACCTCGACGTGCGGGGCCAGTTCGTCGAGCAGGCCGCGCGGGCCGAGCCGGTCGGCGATGACCACGTCGGCCTCGGCGAGCAGCCGGCGGCCGCGGACGGTGATGAGGTCCGGGTCGCCGGGGCCGCCTCCGACCAGGGCCACGCCGGGGTTGCGCTTCTCGCGGCCCTGCGCCGGAGCGGCGAGGCTGCCGTCGCGCAGCCCCTCGATGATCGCGTCGCGCACGGCGGCGGAGCGGCGCGGGTCGTTGCCGGTCAGTACGGCGACGGTGACGCCCTCGCTGCGGCCGGTGGCCGGGGTCCAGGCGGTGGCCGCTTCGGCGTCGTCGGCGCGCACGCACCAGACCCGCTCGCGCTCGGCCTCGGCGGAGGCGGCGTCGTTGGCCGCCCTGTCGCGGGTGGCGATCAGCGCGTACCAGGTGTTGGCGAGGTCGCCGTCCTGGTAGCGGCGGCGCTCCCAACGGATCTCGCCGGTCTCGGCCATGACGTCCACGGAGGGGGTGGCCGAGGGGGAGATCAGCAGCACGTCGGCGCCGGCCGCGACGAGCGCGGGGAGCCGGCGCTGCGCGACCTGGCCGCCGCCGATGACGACGACGCGGCGGCCCGCCAGACGGAGGCCTACGGGGTAGGCGGGGTGTGCGGCCATGCGGGGCTCCTCGTACGGGGGGTTCCGGTGCGGGCGGATCTCGCGGCGGCGGTGGCGCGAATCGCGTGGTCAACGTTACGGGCCGGGGCGGGCGGGTGCCGGTCCGGGGGCCGGGGGGCCGGGGGCCGTTGTCCGGGGGCTCGCCCTCCCGGGCCCCGATCCGGCTGCGGGTGAGTGGGGGTGCCGCGGCCTCGCCCGGTGCCCCTCCCGGCGGTGGCCGGGGGGAGTCCGAGGCTCCGCCCCCCCTGGACCCGGCTCGGCTCCAGGGGGCCGACCCAGCTTTCCAGCCTTGCTGGCCGGGGCGGGCCCCGATTCAGCCTCGCCGGTCCGACCCGATTCAGCCTCGCCGGTCCGACCGGGCCCCGATTCAGCCTTGCTGGCCGGGCGGGCCCCGATCTCAGCCTTCCTGGCCAGGGCGGGCCCCGATTCAGCCTCGCTGGCCAGGGCGGGCCCCGATTCAGCCTCGCCGGCGTTTGAGGCGCCCCCGGAGGGCAGACGGACCCGCACCCGGCTTGGACACCGGCTGGCCAGCCGGGGCTGGGACGCGGACGGCTATGGGGCCGAGGTGGGACGCGGTCGCTGTCCCTCCGGGGGCGCCTCAAACGCCGGCGAGGCTGAAATCGGGCCCGGCCCAGCCCGGAAGGCTGAGATCGGAGCCGCCCCAGCCAACCGGGCTGAGATCGGAGCCCGCCCCGGCCAGCAAGGCTGAGATCGGGACCCGGGTCGGACCAGCGAGGCTGAGATCAGAACCCGCCCCGGCCGGCGGGGCTGAGGTCGGGGCCCGGCGCAGCCGGTGAGGCTGAGATCGAGACCCGCCCCAGCCGGTGAGGCTGAGGTCGGGGCCCGGCGCAGCCGGTGAGGCTGAGACCGAGGCCCGCCCCAGCCGGTGAGGCTGAGGTCGGGGCACGGCGCAGCCGGTGAGGCTGAGGTCGGGGCACGGCGCAGATGGTGAGGTTGGGGTGGGGGCACGCCCGGTCGGGGTTATTTTTCGGTGACGCCGGCTGAGTCGAAGGTGGCTACCTCGTGCATGGCTCGGGCGGCGCTCTGGACCAGGGGGAGGGCCAGGAGCGCCCCCGTGCCCTCGCCGAGGCGGAGGTCCAGGTCGACGAGCGGGCGCAGCCCGAGGGTGTTCAGGGCGGCCACGTGACCCGGCTCCGCACTGCGGTGACCCGCGATGCACGCGGACAGGGACTCCGGCGCGATCGCCCGCGCCACCAGGGCCGCCGCACCCGCGCTCACCCCGTCCAGGATGACCGGCGTCCGCAGGGAGGCCCCGCCGAGCAGTAGCCCGACGATCGCCGCGTGTTCCAGCCCGCCGATCGCGGCGAGCACGCCCACCGGGTCGGACGGGTCCGGCTGGTGCAGTTCGAGCGCCCGGCGGACGACCTCGACCTTGCGGGTGTGCGTCTCGTCGTTGATGCCGGTGCCGCGCCCGGTGACCTCCGCCGGATCGACGCCGGTGAAGACCGAGATGAGGGCGGCGGACACGGTGGTGTTCGCGATGCCCATCTCACCGGTGAGCAGCGCCTTGTTGCCCGCCGCGACGAGGTCGCGGGCGGTCTCGATGCCCACCTCGATGGCGGCCACGGCCTCCTCGCGGCTCATCGCGGGCCCGACCGACAGGTCGGCGGTGCCGGGGCGGACCTTGCGCGGCAGCAGTCCGGGGGTGGCGGGGAGATCTCCCGCGACGCCCACGTCGATCACGCAGACCTCGGCGCCCACCTGGTTGGCGAAGGCGTTGCAGACCGCCCCGCCGCCCAGGAAGTTGGCGACCATCTGCGTGGTGACCTCCTGCGGCCAGGGGGTGACGCCCTGGGCGTGCACACCGTGATCACCGGCGAAGATCGCGACCGCGGCGGGCTCCGGGATCGGCGGGGGGCAGACCCGCGAGAGGCCGCTGAGCTGGGCGGAGATGATTTCGAGCATGCCCAGGGCCCCGGCGGGCTTGGTCATGCGCTTCTGCCGCTCCCAGGCCTCGCCGAGCGCCTTCGCGTCGAGCGGGCGGATGCTCGCGACCGTCTCGGAGAGCAGGTCGTGCGGCTCCTCGCCGGGCAGCGCGCGGCGACCGTACGTCTCCTCGTGGACCACCCAGGACAGCGGGCGCCGCTTGGACCACCCGGCCTGCATCAGCTCGGGCTCCTCGGGGAACTCGTCGACGTACCCGACGCACAGGTAGGCCACGACCTCCAGGTGCTCGGGCAGGCCGAGGGCGCGGACCATCTCGCGCTCGTCGAAGAAGCTGACCCAGCCGACGCCGAGGCCTTCGGCGCGGGCGGCGAGCCAGAGGTTCTCGACGGCGAGCGCGGAGGAGTACGGGGCCATCTGCGGCTGGGTGTGCCGCCCGAGGGTGTGGCGGCCGCCGCGGGTGGGGTCGGCGGTGACGACGATGTTCACCGGGGTGTCGAGGATCGACTCGATCTTCAGTTCCTTGAACTGCTTCGCCCGGCCCTTGGGCAGCGACTTGGCGTACGCCTCGCGCTGGCGCTGGGCCAGTTCGTGCATCGTCCGGCGGGTCTCGGCGGAGCGGATGACGACGAAGTCCCACGGCTGGGAGTGCCCGACGCTGGGCGCCGTGTGGGCGGCCTCCAGGACGCGGAGCAGCACCTCGTGCGGGATCGGGTCGGTGCGGAAGCCGTTGCGGATGTCGCGGCGCTCGCGCATGACGCGCAGGATCGCTTCGCGCTCGGCGTCGGCGTAGCCGGGTGCGGCGGCGCCGCGCTCGGCGGGCTCGACGACCTCCGTGACCTCGATGGCCTCGACGGCTTCGACGGCCTCCGGGGCGTCGGCGGGCTCGGCCGGTTCCACCGCGGACTCGGCCACGGCCACGGCCACCGGCTCGGTCACGGGCTCGGGCGCGACCGGGACCTCGACGATCGGCGCCGGCGCAGCCTCGGGGAGCACCTCGGCAACGGCTTCGGCCACGGGGGCCGGGACCGGCTCGGGCTCGGGGGTGGCCGCAGCCACGACCACGACCTCGGGGGCGACGGGCGGCGCCGCCTGCTCCGCGGGAACCACGACCGGGACCGGCTCCGCGAGGACCACGGGGGCCTCCGCGACGGGCGCGGCGACGGGCTCCGGGGCGACGGGAGCGGCCGGGGCGACCGGCTCGACGACCGGGGCCGGAGCGGCCACCGGCTCGGGAGCCGCCGCCACGACGGGCTCCGCCGACCAGGGGGCGCCCGCCTGGAGCGGGATCTCACCGAGCTGCGGGCCGGGCAGCGCACCGGTCTCCACGGCCGGGACGTCCAGGTACTCCAGGCCGCCGCTGGTCGCCGGAGCGGTCTGGAAGACCGGCGCCGGCGCCTGCACCTGCGTGTCGGCCACGGCCACGGCCACGACCTCGACCTCGACCTCGACCTCGACGGGAGCCTCGGCCGGGAGGGCGGCGGGCGCGGCCGCCGGTACCTCGGCGGGCACCTCCGCGGGGGCGGGCGCCGGGGCCTCGGCCACGGCCTGCGCCACGACCACCGGCGCCTCCTCGACCGGAGCCTGCGGCGTGGGTTCGGCGGCGTCGACCGCCACCTCCACCGGCGCCTCGATCGGCGCCTCCGCCTGTGCCTCGACCTGTACCTCGGCCGGCGCCGGAGCAGCGGCGGCGGCCTCGGGGACCTCCACCTCCGCCGGAGCCTGCACCGGAACGTCCACGGGGACCTGTGCGACCGGCGCCGGGGCGACCACCGCGAGCGGCGCCTCGGCCTGCGCCGGCGCCACGGGCTCGACCGGGGCGCTCACGGCGACGGGCACGGGGGCGGGGGCGGGCGCGGGCGCGACGGGGGCCACCGGCGGCACCGGCGCGGCCGGGCCGCGGTCGGCGAGGGAGCGTACGACGCCGCCCGAGGCGTCGGGGACCGGCGGGCCCATGTGCAGCGGGCGCCGGACGGGGGTCACGGGCGCGGCCGGCGGCGGCAGCAGGCCGCCGAGGTCGAGGGCGCCGGTGTCACGGCCGCCCGCCTCGTGCGCGCCGTGCGTGTAGGAACCGGTGTCGGTGTAGCCGGGCTCCGCGAAGCCGGGGTCGACGAAGGCGGGCGCGGGCTCGTAGAAGCCGCCCTCGACGGGGAAGACGGGGGCCGGGGGCACCACCTGCGGGTCGCTCCACGCCCCCTGGCCGCTGGGCATCAGCAGGAGCTCGTCGTCCTCGGCCGGGTTGTCCACCAGGTCCTGGAACGCGTACCCGCCCGTCGCCTGGAGCGGTGTCCGGAGCGGTGCCGGGACCGGCGCGGGGATGCCGTGCTGATCCACCATGCCCGCGTTGTCCGGGACGCCCTCGCCCGGAACCTGGCCGGTGTCAGTCATGCTTACCCCTCGCCCATCGGTGTTGCTGCTTCGATCGCCCGGCGCCCGTATGACCAACGAGCGTGGCTGCCGTGCGGCACGAGCCCCTCGGGCGCGCCACCGCCGACAACCACTAAGCATTGTCGCGCCCGTTCGCCACCACGGCGGCCATAACTGCCACGGTCTGCTGTGGACTGCGCCACGTCGGGTGGTCCATTGGTGCCGATGTGCCCGGAGTGACGGGGCAGTACGACGATCGGCCAGCCTACCCCGGGCCAATTCGCAGGTCCGCCCGGGTCAGGGCACGGGTGGCACGGGGCGTTCTAGCGGCTCGACGGGCGTTCGGCCGCGATGAGGAAGACGACGGAGCGCTCCTGCTCGCGCCAGGTCCGGGTGTCCATGCCCACGGACTGGAGCAGCGCGCATTCCACCGCGTACCCGCCTTCGGTCAGGGCGCGGCCGATCGCCTCCGCTTCGTCGCGGGTGGAGGCGTGGGTGACGATCCGTTCCGGACGGCGGTCGGCGCAGGCCTGGACGACCGGGACTCCCCCGCCGCCGATCCGGATGACGTCGGGCTCGGGGAGGTTCTCCAGTACGTGGGGTGCGCGGCCCGCGACGGCCTGGAGGAGCACGCCGCGGTGGCGGGCGGCGACTTCGATCCGCTCGCAGGCGCGGGGGTCGGCGTCGACCGCGATGACGGCCGCGCCGAAGGCGGCCGCGTCCACGGCGAGCGCGCCGGTTCCGGCGCCGATGTCCCAGAGGAGGTCGCCGGTGCGCGGGCCGAGCCGGGCCAGTTGGGCGGCGCGCAGCAGCGCCGACTCCCCCTCCCCGCCGGGCACCCCGGGGCCGTGCTCGGGGTGGTGCGGGTCGGGGCGGGCCCAGCCGCGGGCGCCCGCGGCGGCCACGGCGACGGCGGTGGGCTGGCCCATGAGCCAGCCGGGGTCGGCGGAGACGGGCCCGCCGCCGCCGACGACGATCACGACGTTGGGGTCGCGCCAACTGTGGTCGGCGGCCCGGTCGGAGGTCAGTACGGTGACCCGTTCCTTGTCGGTGCCCAGTTCCTCGCAGATGACGAAGGTCCGGTGGACCCCTTCGAGCAGCAGGGCGAGTTCGGCGGGACCGGCGCCGGGCGAGGTGAGGACGGCGACCTTGGTGTGCGCCCGGCAGACGTTGACCGCGCGGCGCAGGGTGCGGCGTTGGGCCACGACGACCTGGGCGTCGTCCCAGGGCATGCCGGCGCGGGCGAAGGCCGCGGCCACGGAGGAGACGGCCGGGACCACTTCCACCTCCAGGCCGTGTTCGGGGGCGCGCAGGGCCCGTACGACGCCGAAGAAGCCGGGGTCGCCGTCGGCGAGGACGACGGCGGTGCCGCGGTGGCCCGCGATGCGACGGGCGGCGAGGCCGAGGCTGCCGAGCCGGATGCGTTCGGCGGCGGGCGGAATCTCGGGGAGCGCGAGGTGGTGGCCGGCTCCGGCCACCAGCGTGGCTGCGGAGAGCGCTGATCGGGCGGCCGCGGTCAGGGGCGAGCCGTCCCAGCCGATCACCGTGACCCGGTCGGCCATCGTCGTCGGTCTCCCTGGTGTGGGTGGTGGTGCGGGGCGGCCCTGCCGCGAGGGCGGGCACCGTGAGACTACCTGCTGATCGGGGCGTCCGGCGTCGGCGGACGGCCGGGTCAGGGCCGGTCGGACCGGGCGGTGCGGTCGTGCGGGTGGGGGTGGCGTCCGGCGTGCGGCTGGTGCGGGGACTGGGGTTGGTGCGGCGGCTGGTGCGGGGTCTGGCGGCCGTGGGCGTCGGCGTCGGCCGGCGGGTGCTGGTCGGTGCGCCGGTCGGTGGGCGGTTCGGGCACGGCGTGGAACTCGCCGTAGCCGTCGAGGACGTCGAGATCGTCGAGGTCCTCCGGGACCAGGCCCCAGACCAGCAGGTCGGTGCGGGTGTCGGCCCATCTGCCGTCGGGCGTCTGGGTGCGCACTATCCAGGCGTTGCGCAGGACGCCCTCGCTGATGCAGCCGATCTTCTGGGCGACCTGCTGGGAGGCGGTGTTGTCGGCGGCCGTGCGCAGTTCGAGGCGCTCGAAGCCGTGGTCGCGGAAGAGCCATTGGGCGACGGCGAGCACGGATTCGCAGGCGTAGCCCTCGCCGCGGGCCCAGGGGGCGGTGGCGTAGCCCACCTCGGCGCTGAGACAGCGCCAGTCGGTGTGGCGGACGTGGACGGTGCCGACCAGGCGGTGGGTGAGGAACTCGGTCACGGCGAAGACGATGCCGCGGCCGTCGGTGCGCTCGCGGTGGGCTCCGCCCGTGGCCCAACGGCGGGCGTCGGCTCCGCTGTAGGGGTGCGGGGCCTCGGTCCAGGCGGTGATGAGTTCGTCGTTCATCATCTCGGTGAGCGCGCTGACGTCCTCTTCCTCGAAGGGGCGCAGCACCAGCCGGTCCGTGCTGATGGAGACGTCCGGGAAGGTGGTTGTCATGCGCAGCTCCATGCCTGAGACCGTGGCCGTAGAGCCACAGCATGCAGTATCGGTCCGGTGGTGTGCAGGGCCGGGCTGCCCGGATGCGGGCAGGCGGCGGCCGTGCGCGCGCAGCGGCGCGGCCCCGCCCGCCCGGGGAGGGCGTGCGGGGCCGGGGCTGCGTTACCGGTGGGTCAGGAGGCCGGGGTGCCGAAGGCCGGGATGACCGAGCCCTGGTACTTCTCCTCGATGAACTTCTTGACCTCGTCGGAGTTCAGGAGCTTGGCGAGCTTCTGGATCCGGGGGTCGCTCTGCTTGCCGTCCTTCACCGCGAGGAGGTTGGCGTAGGGGTTGCCCTCGGCCTTCTCCAGGACCAGGGCGTCCTTGGCGGGGACGAGCTTCGCCTCGATGGCGTAGTTGCCGTTGATGATGGCGGCGTCCACGTCGTTCAGGGCGCGCGGGACCGTGGCGGCCTCCAGCTCCTTGAACTCCAGGCCCTTCTTGTCGGTGATGTCGGCCAGCTTCGCGGCGGTGCCTACGCCGTCCTTGAGGGTGATGAGCTTGTTGGCGGCGAGCAGCTGGAGCGCGCGGCCCTCGTTGGTCGGGTCGTTCGGGACGGCGACGGTCTGGCCGGCCTTGATGTCCGCGAGGGACTTGACCTTCTTGGAGTAGAGGCCCAGCGGCTCCAGGTGGACGTTGACCACCGGGACGATGTGGGTGTTGTTCTTCTTGTTGAAGTCGTCCAGGTACGGCTTGTGCTGGAAGAAGTTCGCGTCGACCTGGCCCTGCTCGGTGGCCGTGTTGGGCAGGACGTAGTCGGTGAACTCCTTGACCTCGATCTTGAGGCCGTCCTTGGCCGCCAGCTTGTCCTTGACGAAGTTCAGGATGTCGGCGTGCGGGCTCGGGGAGGCCGCGATGACGAGGGGCTTGCTCTCGTCGGTCTTGCCGCCGTCCGCCTTGGTGGAGGACGGGTCCGAGGAGGTGCCGCAGGCGGTGAGGCCGAGGGCGAGGGCCGCGGTGGTGGCGGCGAGAGCGGTGGACTTGATGGAGCTGCGCACGAAGAGTGCCTCTTTCCTGGGTGGTGCGGACAACGCCCGAGCACGACGAGTGCGGGCTGTGTGAGGGAGGGAAGTCTGTGTGGGCGCCGTGCCCCGTCAGGCTGTCCGGCCGCGGCGGGCGAGCAGGCGGACCACGCCGTCGCCGAGCAGCTGGATCACCGTGACGAGGACGATCAGTACGACCACCGTGGCGACCATGAAGCCGGTCTCGAAGCGCTGGAAGCCGTAGGTGATGGCCTTGGAGCCGAGACCTTCGCCGCCGACCGCGCCCGCCATGGCGGAGTAGCCGACGAGGGTGATCACGGTGGTGGTGACGGCGGCGATCAGCGAGGGCAGGGCCTGCGGCAGGAGCACCTTGCCGACGAGGGTGGGGACGCCCCCGCCCATCGACTCGACGGCCTCGACCAGCCCGTGGTCCACGCCTCGGACGGCGGTCTCGACGAGCCGGGCGAAGAAGGGGATGGCGCCGATGGCGAGCGGGACGATCATCGCGGTGGGGCCGATGAAGGTGCCGACGACGGCGGTGGTCACCGGGATCAGGAAGATCAGCAGGATGATGAACGGCATCGAGCGGCCGACGTTCACGATCGCCCCGAGGACCTTGTTGACCACCCGGTTCTGCAGCAGGCCGCCCGTGTCGGTGAGGACGAGCAGGATGCCGATGGGCAGCCCGCCGAGGACGGTCACCAGGGTGGACCACAGGACCATGTAGAGGGTGTCGTACGTGCCCTGGGTGAGCAGGGGCTGCATCTCGGACCAGGTCACTTGGCGCCATCCTTGACCAGCTGGGCCGGGACGGTACCGGCGAGTGCGGGGGCTGCGGTGGCGCCGTCCGCGTCGTTGTCGGTGTCGGTGTCGGGGTCGACCACGTCGACCTGGAGGCCGCGCTCGCGCAGGAAGCCGACGGGGACGACGTTCTCCTCGTAGCGGCCGGGGAGTTCGATGCGCATCCGGCCGACCTGGCGGCCCCCGACGGTGTCCATGGCGGCGCCGAGGATCGATATGTCGATGTTGTAGGTGCGCGCCAGCTGGGAGATGACCGGCTGGGCGGCGGCCTCGCCGTGGAAGGTGACGTCGACCACGGTGCGGTCGATGCCGGTGGCGGCGCCGCTGACCGGGAAGAGTTCGTCGGCGAGTTCGGAGCCGGGGGTGGCCAGCAGCTCGGAGACGGTGCCGGACTCGATGATCCGGCCGCGCTTCATCAGGGCCGCGGAGTCGCAGACCGCCTTGACCACGTCCATCTCGTGCGTGATGAGCAGGACGGTCAGGCCGAGCTGCTGGTTGAGGTCGCGCAGCAGCTGGAGGATCGAGCGGGTGGTCTCGGGGTCGAGGGCGCTGGTGGCCTCGTCGGAGAGCAGCACCTTGGGGTCGCCGGCCAGGGCGCGGGCTATGCCGACGCGCTGCTTCTGGCCGCCGGAGAGCTGGCCGGGGTAGGCCTTGGCCTTGTCGGCGAGGCCGACGAGGTCGAGGAGTTCCAGCGCCTTGCGGGAGCGCTCGCGGCCGGAGACCCCGAGGATCTCCAGGGGCAGCTCGATGTTGCCCTGCACGGTGCGCGAGGACAGCAGGTTGAAGTGCTGGAAGACCATGCCGATGCGGCTGCGGGCCTCGCGGAGCTCCTTGCCGGCGCGGCGGCCGCGGCCGGCCAGCGCGGTGAGGTCGACGCCGTCGACGCTCACGGTGCCGGTGGTGGGGCGCTCCAGCAGGTTCACGCAGCGGATCAGGGAGGACTTGCCGGCGCCGCTCTGGCCGATGACTCCGTAGACCTCGCCCTCGCGGACGTGGAGGTCGACGCCGTCCAGGGCGGTGACCTCGCGGCCACGGGACTGGTAGACCTTCGTGAGGCCCGATGTGGTGATCACAGGAATTCCGTCGCTGTCGAGTGCACGGCATGGCAGACCGGGCACGGGGCAATCATCTGGGGACGCGATGCGGGACGAACCAGGATGAATCGGCGGTTCGACGCCGGGCGGTTGGCAGGAGCGGTCCGGGTGATGTCGATGGCTCTACAGCGCGGGGGGCTCTACAGCCGGCACGGTCCGGACGGACTCGGCCGATCTCGCTTCGGGGCGCGAGGCTCAGGAAGGGGGGCCCTCAGAAGGCGCGCATTCGACACATACAACGAGCACCGGGCGTCATCGTCGCCTCGGTCGCAAGGGTGCGGCTGCTCGTCGTGGTCATGGACCCAGTAAACCAGACGTATCCCTTCACCGATCAACGTTGTCCGGATAGCGGACGGATTTCGACCGCCATCCGGACATCGCGACACGGTGGGGCGGTGCGGTCAGCCGTTCGTGTCAATCACCAGGCCGTCGGCGGTGACCTGCACCGACACGGCCGACAGGTCCCTGACCACCACGTCGGCGACCAGCTCGTCGGCCCGGTGGGTTGTGGTCAAGGCCACGGTCCGCATCCCGGCCGCGCGCCCGGCGGCCAGACCCGCCGGGGCGTCCTCGAAGACCACGCAGCGGGCCGGATCCACGCCGAGGCGGGCGGCGGCGAGCAGGAAGGGTTCGGGGTCGGGCTTGCCGCGGGTGATGTCGTCGGCGGCCACCAGCTCGGGGAAGTCGATGCCCACCTCGCGCAGCCGCGCCTCGGCGAGCGGGCGGGTGGCCGAGGTCACCACGGCCCAGCGGCCGGCGGGCAGGGCGGACAGCAGCTCCTTGGTGCCGGGCAGCGCCACGACGCCGCCCGCGACATCCTCCACCTCCAGCCGCTCGATCCGGGCCAGGGCCGCGGCCCGGACCTCCTCGGGCAGCAGGTCGGCGATGATCTCGGCGGCCGGGCGGCCGTGCAGTTCCACGGCGGCGAAATCGGCCTCGGTGATCCCGTACTCCCCGGCCCAGCGGGCCCAGCAGCGGTAGACCGATTCCATCGAGGAGAGGAGGGTTCCGTCGTTGTCGAAGAGCAGGGCGTCGGCATGCAGCGTCATGCCTTCCAGGAAAGCCCCGGCGCAGGGGTGCGCGCATCGGGTCTTTGGACCCGTAATACCCTCGCTGCATGCTCGACGCCCTGACGGTCGCCATCGGCGTGGCCGCACTCGCCCTCGCCGCCTGGTGCGGATTCGCCGCCTGGCGGGACCAGCCGACCAAGGACTGGCACTTCGCCGGGATGGCCCTGGTCACCCTGCTGGTCCTGGCCCAACTGGTGGTCGGCCTGGTCAAGCTCGCTCAGGGCGCGGAGCCGCACGACGGATCGGTGCTCTTCGTGGCGTACCTCGTCGGCTCCTTCGCCGCGGTTCCGGCCGCCGGGTTCCTCTCGCTCACCGAGCGCAGCAAATGGGGTTCGGTGACGGTGGCCGCGGGCGCGGTCGTCCTCGCGGTGCTCGAAGTACGGCTCTACGACATCTGGGGTGGCACCGGTGCCTGACACGGACGCTGACACGACCGAGGGCGCACAGCCGTCGACGGACGGCACGGGGCCCGCGGAGGCGGGGCGCACCAAGCTCGTCTCCGGGCCGGGAGTGCTGCTCGTCTGGCTGTACGGGGTGATCACCGTCGGCGCGGTCTCGCGCTCGGCCTACCAGATCTCCACCGAGTTCGACCGGGCCCCGCTGGCGTACGCGCTGAGCGGGGTGGCCGCCCTCGTCTACGCCTTCATCACCTACTCGCTGGTGCGCGGCGGGGAGACGGCCCGCAAGGCGGCCCGCCTGTGCTGCGCCGCCGAACTGACCGGCGTGCTCACGGTCGGGACCTGGACCCTGGTGCGGCCCGATTCCTTCCCCGACTCGACGGTGTGGTCGCAGTTCGGGATGGGCTACCTGTTCATCCCGGTGATCCTGCCGATCACCGGGATGCTCTGGCTGCGCGCGAAGCGGACGGATCAGGCGCTGACGGCGTAGTCCGTGGCTTCCTTCTCCAGCATGACCAGCTCGATGCCGTCCGAAGCGGTCCGGCCGCCGACGGCGACGTAGCCAGCCTTGCGGTACATCCGCAGGTTGGACTCGCTCTTGCGGCCGGTGAACAGGCGGAAGCGGGAGGTCTTGGAGCCGTCGGCCAGCGCCTCCTCCACGCCGCGCAGCAGGCGGGCGCCGAGCCCGTGGCCCTGGAGCCGGGGGTGGACGCACAGCTTGCCGATCTTGCCGGCGCCGTCCTCCTCGGTGCTGCCGCGCACCGCGCCGACCACCTCGTCGCCGAGTCGGGCGACCAGCACGATGTCCTTGGCCAGCTCGCCCTTGAGGGAATCGAGGGACTGGGTGAGGGGCTGGATGGAGTAGTTGCCATACAGCTCGGCCTCGCGCTGGAAGCACAGGTACTGCAGCTTGAAGATCTGCTCCGCGTCGTCGGCCGTCGCTGCCGAAATGATCACGCTCATGCCCATGTGCGCATGCCTCCCGCTCACCTGGTGGCCCGTTGGTCTACCGCTCCCTTCCCCGCAGGCCAGGAGCCTCAACCTCTGCAGCCAGCATTCTGCGCAGACATCCCAGGCAACGGGAACGTACCGGCCCCAAACTTCCTTGTGAGATACCCAACTCTCCTGCGATTTCACGGTAGGTGAGGTCTCTGGGCGAAAGAAAAGCAGTCATGAGCTCCGGGCAGCGTCCGGGCAGCCGGGCGACCGCCGAGCGGACGGCGCGGTCCTGCTCCCGGTGCAGCACCTCGCCCTCGGGCCCGTGTTCGGACGCCTCGTCGGCGCAGCCGGCCGGACCGGCGTAGGGGACTTCGCGCTGGGCGCGGCGGCGGGCGACGCGGGCCTCGGCGCGCACCGCCCGGCGCAGCCAGCGGGCGGGTTCGGCCGGAGCCGGCCCCTGCCGGTCCCGCTCCAGCAGCCGCACCCACACGGCCTGTTCCAGATCGGCGGGGTCCATCCCGGCGAGCGGTGCTTCGGCGGCGGCCTCCGCCGAGAGCAGGGGTCCGAGTTCCTTGAGCAGGTCCATGCCGGGCGGGACGCGAAGACCGCGCCCGGTGGTTTCCCCACCGGACGCGGCACACCCGTACGAGTCCTTCCGCTCAGCCGTTGACGCTTCTCGGCGGGCGGCGCCCGGGTCAGCGCGGGCGGCGCCCCGGCCGGAAGTCCTCGGCGGCGAGCAGCGCGGTGTCGGCGTTGTCCGAGAAGATCCCGTCGATCCCGAGGGCGAAGTAGGCGCGGAAGGCGCCGAAGGAGTCGCCGTAGGCGTTCGGGTCGGTGCCCTTGCGGAAGTCGGCGGGCAGGAAGGCGTTCTCGTTGCGCGCGGTGTAGGGGTGCAGGATCAGCCCGCGCGCGTGGGCGTCGCGCACCAGGGTGGTCGGCGTGCCGAGCTTGCCGGCGGCGTCGCGCGGCACGATCAGGTCCAGGGTCGGGCCGATGGCCTGCGCGTAGCCGGCGATCCACTTCAGGCCCTCGGGCTTGACCAGGTCGGCGACGGTGCGCGGGTCCTTGGCCAGCTCGAAGTCCCAGGGGCGGGTGTTCGCGGCGCCGAGCAGCACCACGCGGGGCGCCGAGACCAGCTTGGCGAGCCGCTGGATGCTGGAGGGTTCGAAGGACTGGAGGAAAACGGCCGAATCGCGCCGGTCGCGGCCGTAGCGGCGGAGCAGTTTCGCGAGCGGCTCCTCCAGCGCGAGGCCCAGCGCGCGGAAGTAGCTGGGGTGCTTGGTCTCCACGTGCAGCCAGACCCGCTTGCCGCGCCGCTTGCCCTCGCGGTCGGCCCAGCGCAGCACCTCTTCGAAGGTGGGCACCTCCCAGCGGCCGTCGTACAGCGTGTTGCGCTGGCGGACGGCGGGGATGCGCTCCTTCGCGCGCAGGGTCTTCAGCTCGGCCAGGGTGAAGTCCTCCGTGAACCAGCCCGTGACGGAGACGCCGTCGACCGACTTCGTGGTGCGCCGGGAGGCGAACGCGGGGTGGTCGGCGACGTCGGTGGTGCCGCCGATCTCGTTCTCGTGCCGGCAGACGAGGTGGCCGTCGCGGGTGGGGACCAGGTCCTGCTCGATGACGTCCGCGCCCAGGTCGAGGGCCAGCTGGTAGGAGCCGAGGGTGTGTTCGGGCCGGTAGCCGCTGGCCCCCCGGTGTCCGATGACCGTGGGGTAGGGCAGCTCCCGGTAGCCCCCTCCGTACGCCCGCGCGTCGGACGGCTGCGCCTCACCCGCCGCGCCGGCGGCCGCCGCCGGGCCCGCGCCGAGCCCGAGCGCCCCGCCGCCCGCCGCCAGTACGGCCGCCCCCAGCACCGCGCGCCTGCCTGCCCCGCCCTGCGCCATGTCCGTCCCTCATCCCCTTCGGACCGCCCGGAGCCCTCCGGTGCGACCTGATCGCACCGGCCGGATCGGACCGGCCGGATCACGCACCGACCAGGGCCTTTGCTCCCGGGATCACCGGGCCGCACGTCCCCGATCGGCGGACCGATCGTAGGCAGTGCGCGGTGGCGCGCGGGCGATGCGGGGAGGGACGGGCGGAAAACATGGCGGAAACGTGCGTCAACTTTGCGTATCGACCTCGTGAACCCGATGTGCGATCAGAGCGGACCCGCGAGTATCGTCCTCACCTGCACTGAGCACGCACGGTGCTGAAGACGCATTCGATGCCGGAGGGCCCACGTTGTCCCGTATTGCGCTCATCAAAGCCACTGTCGGACCGGTCATGCGGATGATGTTCCGCACCCGTGTCGAGGGCGCCGAGAACATTCCGGGTACGGGGCCGGTCATCCTCGCGGGCAACCACCTGACCTTCATCGATTCGATGATCCTGCCACTGGTGTGCGACCGCCAGGTGCACTTCATCGGCAAGGACGAGTACGTCACGGGCAAGGGCCTCAAGGGTCGGGCGATGGCCTGGTTCTTCACCGGCTCCGGGATGGTCCCGGTGGACCGCGACGGCGCCAACGGCGGGGTCGCGGCCTTGATGACCGGTCGCAGGATCCTCGAAGAGGGCAAGGTCTTCGGCATCTACCCCGAGGGCACCCGCTCCCCCGACGGCCGCCTCTACCGCGGCCGCACGGGCATCGCCCGGCTCACCCTGATGACCGGCGCCCCGGTGATCCCGTTCGCGATGATCGGTACGGACAAGCTCCAGCCGGGCGGCAAGGGCATGCCCCGCCCGGGCCGGGTCACCATCCGCTTCGGCGAGCCGATGGAGTTCTCCCGCTACGAGGGCATGGACCGCGACCGGTACGTGCTGCGCGCGGTCACCGACTCGGTGATGGCCGAGGTCATGCGGCTCTCGGGCCAGGAGTACGTCGACATGTACGCGACCAAGGCCAAGGCGGCCTGAGCCCGCGCGGGGCCCCGGGCGCTACTGGCGGCTCAGTGACCGGCTGACGCCGGCCGCGGTGGTCGTCGCCAGCACCCACCCCGTCACGATCAACAGGTACGACAGCCACTGGTACCACCCGCGCGGACCGAAGGCCTCCTCCTGCCCGAAGCCGATGATGGGCAGCATCAGGTCGAGGGTGTAGAAGACCGGGTTGAACTCGGGCGCCTCGTCCGGTTTGAGCGGGGCCGGCGGCCGCAGCCCGTAGGCGAGGGCCCCGGTGCACAGCAGGGCCACGAGCCAGCCCGCCGCGCGCAGCGGCCGGAAGCCGTACCCCACGGTGACGTCCTGGAGCAGCCCCCACATCCGGGCGTGCCGGGGCAGGGTGCGCCGGTGTCGGCGGAGCTTGGCGAGCTGGACGGTGCGGGCGGCCACCTCGTCCCCCGCGGTGCGGTAGGAGGCGGCCAACTGCTCGTAGGCGAAGGGGAGGTAGCCCGCCTCCTCGCGCTCCAGCGCCGGCAGCCGCTGCTCGGCGGGCAGGTGCGGGCGCAGCGACCCGTAGGCCAGCCCGTCGAGGCGGACGGTGTCGGGCCAGCCGCCGGGCTCGACGTGGAGCATGTCGAACTGGGAGCGGCGCAGGTTCACCGTGCCCTGGATGGTGTCGCAGGAGCGCAGCCACACCTCGCCGATCGCGCAGCTGGAGGCCCGCAGGGCGGTGCCGCCGGGGTTGACGAGCCGGGCGCGGCTGAGGCCGAGCTGGCCCGGTATGCGGGAGCCGGTGAGGTTGACCCGGCCCTCGGCGCGCAGTCCGCGGGCGCGGATGTCGGTGCCCACCGTCAGGGTCTCGGCGTACAGGGCGTCGCCGCCGGGGTTGAGCAGGCGGGCGTCGACGAGGTTGATCTGGCCGCCGACGGTGGCTCCGTTGATGCGCGTCTGCCCGTGGACGGTGAGGCCGGTGGCGATGACGTCGGTGCCGATGTCGGCGTGGTTGAACTGGAGCGGGGGCTCGGGGGGCTCGTCGACCGCGGCGGGCGGTTCCCCCGCGGGAGCCGGCGGGGTGCCGATGACGGCGCGGGTGAGGAAGAGGCCGCCGGCGATCCGGGCACCGGCGAGGCGGACCGGTCCGGTGATCCGGCAGCAGGACAGCCGCAGGACCACGTCGACCGTGACGGTGGCGGCGGTCAGGCCCGGCAGGGCGGAGTCGCTCAGTACGAACGCGCGCAACCGGGCCCCGTACAGCAGGGGTTTGCGTTCGAACCAGCAGCCGCGCAGCCGGATCGCGTGCTCGACGACGGCGTACTTCAGGTTGAGCTTGCCGGTGATGCGGAAGCCCTTGAGGTTGAGCCCGGCGACCTGGCCCTCGGCCGCGGTCCCGCCGAGCAGCAGGGCGCCCAGCACCTCGGCCCGTACGGTCCGCTCGGGGCCCCAGGCCGCGCCGTCGGCGGCGTCCTCGTCGGGGGCCGCGCGGACGTCGACGCGTTCGCCGCGCGGGAAGGCGTCCCAGACGCGGCGTTCGGCCGGGGTCAGATCGGTGAGCTCCATCGCGGGGATGGTGCCGCGCGCGTGATCGCCATGTCAACTCCGCGCGCGACACCACCCTTTGGGGCGTGCGGGGGACGGCCCCGAGGGTCAGTGCTCGATGCCGTCCTGGAGCTCCTGCCCCTTGAGCAGGAACCACGCGGCCACGGCCGTGGCGAGCAGGACGACCGCGCCGACGCCGGAGGCGAGCCGCAGTCCGTCCACGAAGGCGTTCTGGGCCGCGCCCACCATCACCTCGGCGGTGTGCGGGTCCAGCCCCTTGGCCGCCTCGACGGCTCCGCCCAGGGATTCGTGCGCGGCGTCGGCGACCGCCGGGGAGACCGTGGAGGGGGCCGTGAAGCTCTGGTAGACCCCGGTGACGATGGAGCCGAGCAGGGCGATGCCGAGGGCCGCGCCGAGCTCGTAGGCCGTCTCGGAGACCGCGGAGGCGGAACCGGCCTGCTCCTTGGGCACGCTGGAGAGGATCACGTCGGCGGTGACGGTGAAGGAGAAGCCGGCGCCGAGGCCGACGACGAGCAGCGCGGCGCCGAGCAGCGGGTAGCCGGTCTCCTTGCTGATGACGGTGAGGGCGCCCAGCGCCAGGCCGATCGCGGCGAGGCCGCCGCTCACGAGGACGCGTACGGAGTACTTGCGGGCGTAGCGGCCCGCGAGCAGACCGGTGACCACCGCGCCGACGGCGGCGGGCAGTTCGGCCAGGCCCGCTTCCAGCGGCTCGCGGCCCTGGACGAGCTGGAGGAACTGGGAGAGGAAGAAGACCAGCCCGGAGAGGCCGAAGACGGTCAGCAGGTCGGCGAGGACCGCGCCGGAGAAGCCGCGGTGCTTGAAGAGCTTCATGTCGAGCAGGGGCGCGACCAGGGTGTGCTGGCGGCGGACGAAGGCGTAGAGCATGGCGACGCCGAGGACCGCGGCCGCCCAGACCTCCCAGGAGAGGCCGTGCGTGGCGACCTGCTTGACGGCGTAGACGATGCCGATGATGCCGACGAGCGAGAGACCGACGCTGATCAGGTCCCAGGGACCCTTCGCCGGGTTCTTCGACTCGGGCAGCAGCTTGATGCCGACGACGACCAGGACGATCATCACGGGCAGGTTGATGAGGAAGACCGAGCCCCACCAGAAGTGCTGGAGCAGGGCTCCGCCGACCACGGGGCCGACGGCCGCGCCGGCCGAGGCGGTGGCGCCCCAGATGCCGATGGCGAGGCTGCGCTCCTTGGGGTCGTGGAAGATGTTGCGGATCAGCGCGAGGGTGGACGGCATCAGCGTCGCGCCGGCGACGCCGAGCAGCGCGCGGGCCACGATCATCATCTCGGGGCTGGTCGCGTAGGCGTTCAGGACCGAGACGAGGCCGAAGGCGGTGGCGCCCACCAGCAGCAGTTTCTTGCGGCCGATGCGGTCGCCGAGGGAGCCCATGGAGACGAGCAGACCGGCGATGACGAAGGAATAGACGTCGCCGATCCACAGCAGCTGGGTGCCGGACGGCTTGAGGTCTTCGCTCAGGGAGGGGGTGGCGAGACCGAGTACGGTGGCGTCGACCGCGACCAGCAGGACGGCCAGCACGAGGACCGAGAGCGCGATCCAGCGCCCGGGGCTCCTGCCGTCCTCCGTCCCGTGCCGTCTGCTCAGCTCTTCGGTTCTGCTCATTTCTCCACACTCCGTCGTGCGCCACCGAGCAGCAACTCGGTGATCATGTACTGAAAGTCCTTGGCCGCGACCCGGCCGTCCATGACGGCCCAGGCGCAGGTGCCGATCAGCCCGTACAGGGCCTCGGTGAGCCAGGCGGGGCTCAGGTCGATCCTGATGTCGCCCTCCTGCTGTCCGCGCCGGAAGAGCGCGGAGACCCGGGCGTCGAGCCGGGACCACCCCTCGTTGACCTGGTCGCCCTCGAAGAGCTGGTTCTCGGTGACGAGGAAGGCCAGCAGCAGCGCGTTCGGCTCGGCCTCGGCGACGAGGCGGCCGAGGGCGTCGACGGCACTGCCCTCGTCGAGGCGCGCCGCGTCGAAGGCGATCTCGAACTGGCGGATGCCGAGCTCTTCGAGGGCCCGTACGAGGGCGTCGCGCCCGGCGAAGTGCCGGTGCAGGGTCGCGCGGCCGATGCCGGCCGCGCGGGCGACCTCGTCCATCGTCGCGGTCGATTTGCGGGAGAGCAGGGCCGCCGCAGCGCGCAGCACCTGGTCACGATCCATGGCCATGAGACAAGCATAACCCGAATGAGACGTTGATGTCTCACACAATATTCGAGTGCCCCGCGCGGGGCACGGAAGGAATCCTGTCTCGATGACGAAGAAGCCCCTGTTGTTGATCGACGTCGACGGCCCGCTGAACCCCTACGCGGCCAAGCCCCAGCGCCGCCCCGAGGGGTACACCACCCACCGCATGCGCCCCACCGGCTGGTCGCTGACGGAGCGCGCCAAGCCCCTGCGGGTCTGGCTGCACCCGGGGCACGGCGCGCGGCTGCGGGCGCTGGCGGGCGCGTACGAGCTGGTCTGGGCGACGACCTGGAAGGACGAGGCCAACGACTGGATAGGCCCGCACCTCGGGCTGCCGAGGCTGCCCTTCATCGACTGGCCGCAGATGCACGGGAGAGCGCCGAGCGGGACCTTCTGGAAGACCCAGTACGTCCTGGAGTACGCCGGGGACCGGCCCTTCGCGTGGGTCGACGACGACATCACGCCGACGGACCGGGAGTACGTCGACCAGCGCCATCCGGCGCGGTCCCTGCTGCTGCGGATCGACGAACGGATCGGGCTGGCCCAGGACGACTTCGACCGGCTGGCCGCCTGGGCGGCGTAGACCGGGAACGCCCGAGGGGGCGGCCGGGGCGGGTGCCCCGGCCGCCCCCTCGGGACGGGTGCGCGTCGGTCCTTGCGGTCAGTTCTTGTGGTCAGTTCTTGTGGTCAGTTCTTGTGGTTCGCCCAGGCGTGCTGGATGACCAGGTCCGCCTTCAGTTCGTTCAGCTGGACGGCGACGGCGCTCGGCGCGGTGCCGCCGCGGCCGCTGCGGGAGGCCAGGGCGCCGGGCACGTTGAGGACCGTGCGGACCTCGGGGGTGAGGTGCTCGGAGATCTTCGCGAACTGCTCGTCGCTCAGCTCGTCCAGCTCGATGCCGAGGCCCTCGCACTCCTTGACGCACTCGCCCGCGACCTCGTGCGCGACCCGGAAGGGCACGCCCTGGCGGACCAGCCACTCGGCGATGTCGGTGGCGAGCGAGAAGCCGGCCGGGGCCAGCTCTTCCATCCGCGCCCGGTGGACGGTGAGCGTCGCCATCATGCCGGTGAAGGCGGGCAGCAGGACCTCAAGGGTGTCGCAGGAGTCGAAGACCGGCTCCTTGTCCTCCTGGAGGTCCCGGTTGTAGGCCAGGGGAAGCGCCTTCAGGGTGGCCATGAGACCGGTCAGGTTGCCGATCATCCGGCCCGACTTGCCCCGCGCCAGCTCCGCGATGTCCGGGTTCTTCTTCTGCGGCATGATCGAGGAGCCGGTGGAGAAGGCGTCGTGCAGGGTGACGAAGGAGAACTCCTTCGTGTTCCAGATGATGATCTCCTCGGCGATCCGGGACAGGTTGATCCCGATCATCGCCGTGATGAAGGCGAACTCCGCGACGAAGTCCCGCGAGGCCGTCCCGTCGATCGAGTTGCCGACCGAACCCCGCTCGAAGCCGAGGTCGGCGGCCACCTGCTCCGGGTCCAGGCCGAGCGAGGAACCGGCGAGGGCGCCCGAGCCGTACGGGGAGACCGCGGTCCGGGTGTCCCACTGCCGCAGCCGCTCCGCGTCCCGGGAGAGGGACTGGACGTGCGCCAGCACGTGGTGGGCGAAGAGCACCGGCTGGGCGTGCTGGAGGTGGGTCCGGCCGGGCATCGCCACGTCGGCGTGCGTCTCGGCGAGACCGACGAGGGCGTCCTGGAGGTCCGCGATCAGGGAGCCGATGATCCGGGCGTGGTCGCGCAGGTACATCCGGAAGAGCGTGGCGACCTGGTCGTTGCGCGAGCGGCCCGCCCGCAGCTTGCCGCCGAGGTCGGGGCCGAGCAGCTCCAGCAGGCCGCGCTCCAGCGCGGTGTGCACGTCCTCGTCGGCGATGGTGCCCACGAGGGCGCCGGACTCGACGTCGGCCGCGAGCCGGTCCAGCCCGTCCGACATGCGCTGGAGTTCGTCGGCCGTGAGCAGGCCCGCCTTGTGCAGGACGCGGGCGTGGGCGCGCGAACCGGCGATGTCGTAGGGCGCGAGGCGCCAGTCGAAGTGGACCGACGCGGACAGCTTCGCCAGGGCCTCGGCGGGCCCGTCGGCGAACCGGCCGCCCCAGAGCCGGACGTCACCGTTGTTGCTGCTCACAGCTACTGCTCCTCAAGAGGTGGGTGTACGACGGCCTCCCCGTCGCGGAGGTACCGGGGAGGCCGTCAAAGCACTGCGCGTGCGCTACGCGTAACGAGCGGGCCTCAGGCGAGGTCGCGGCGCGCGGCGATCTTCGAGGACAGACCGAAGATCTCGATGAAGCCCTGGGCCTTGGACTGGTCGAAGGTGTCGCCCGAGTCGTAGGTCGCGAGGTTGAAGTCGTACAGCGACTCCTCGGACTTGCGGCCGGTGACCACGGCGCGGCCCGCGTGCAGGGTCATCCGGATGTCACCGGTGACGTGCTGGTTGGCCTCGTTGATGAAGCCGTCCAGGGCGCGCTTGAGCGGGGAGAACCACAGGCCGTCGTAGACCATCTCGCCCCAGCGCTGCTCGACCTGCCGCTTGTAGCGGGCCAGCTCGCGCTCGACGGTGACGTTCTCCAGCTCCTGGTGGGCGGTGATCAGCGCGATCGCACCCGGGGCCTCGTAGACCTCGCGGGACTTGATGCCGACGAGGCGGTCCTCGACGATGTCGATCCGGCCGATGCCCTGGGCGCCGGCCCGCTCGTTGAGCTGCTGGATGGCCTGGAGCACCGAGACGGGCTTGCCGTCGATGGCGACCGGGACGCCCTCCTTGAAGGAGATGACGACCTCGTCGGCCTCACGCGGGATCGCCGGGTTCGAGGTGTACTCGTAGATGTCCTCGATCGGCGCGTTCCAGATGTCCTCCAGGAAGCCCGTCTCGACGGCGCGCCCGAAGACGTTCTGGTCGATGGAGTACGGGGACTTCTTGGTGGTCGCGATCGGGAGGTCGGCCTTCTCGGCGAAGGCGATCGCCTTGTCACGGGTCATCGCGTAGTCACGGACCGGGGCGATGCACTTGAGGTCGGGGCCGAGGGCGGCGATGCCGGCCTCGAAGCGGACCTGGTCGTTGCCCTTGCCGGTGCAGCCGTGGGCCACGATCGTCGCGTTGTGCTTCTGGGCGGCGGCGACGAGGTGCTTGACGATGGTCGGCCGCGAGAGGGCGGAGACCAGCGGGTAGCGGTCCATGTAGAGGGCGTTGGCCTTGATCGCCGGGAGGCAGTACTCGTTGGCGAACTCGTCCTTGGCGTCCGCGACCTCGGCCTCGACGGCGCCGCAGGCGAGCGCGCGCTTGCGGATGACGTCCAGGTCCTCGCCGCCCTGGCCGACGTCCACGGCGACGGCGATGACCTCGGCGCCCGTCTCCTCGGCGATCCAGCCGATGGCGACGGAGGTGTCCAGGCCGCCCGAGTAGGCGAGTACGACGCGCTCGGTCACGGGTTTCTCCTTACAGGGTGCATCTGACGACAGGCATAACTATGCACTACTCCGTATGTTTCGTCAACGAGCCGTGAAACCCGCTGCTCAGCGGGGTCGTCCCGCCTAGGCTCGGGGCATGAAGGACCCCGCGCAGAGCGCGCCGCACCACGCTTCCCCGCCCGCGCCGCGGTCCGGACCCGCGCGCCGCCGCTGGACGTACCGGGACGGCTGCGAGGCCGCCGAGCTCCTCGCGCGGGGCGCGGCGCTCACGGAGGTGCTCGACCCCGCCGACCCGGCCGCCTGGATCGCGCTCGACGAGGGGGTGCGGGGCCTCCATCACCGGGACGACGCGCTGCCCGCGCTGCTGCGCTCCCGGCCGCACACCGCGCTGTGCCACCCCGAGGGCCGGGTGCGCGAGGAGGCGGTGCGACAGCTCGCGCGGGGGACCTGGCGGGGTCCCTCGCCGCTGCCGCTCGTGGTGATCCGCTGCGCGGACTGGGTCGGGCCGGTACGGACCCGCGCCCGCGCGCTGCTCGCGGGGGCCCTGGCCGACTCCCCGGCCCGGACGCTGGTCGAGCTCACCCCGCTGGTGCTGCGGCTCGGGGCGCGCGGGCGGGGCGAGTGGGCCCGCGACCTGTTCCAGGCGGCCCTGGACGAAGCCCCCGCCGCGGTGCTGGAGGCGCTGCTGGGCGGGCGCGACCCGGCCGCGCGCCGCTTCGCCGGGCGGCTGCTGCTGACCTCCGGGCGTCCGGACGCGCGGGAGCTGGCCGGGCGGGCCGCGCGCGAGGGCGACCCGGCGCTGTGCCGGCTGTGGACCGACGGGGCGCTCGCCGCGCTGGCCGCGGGGGCGCCGGGACCGGACGCCGGCGCCGTGGTCGACCTGCTGCTCGGCTCGCGCTCGGGCCAGGTGCGGGCCGCCGGGGTCACCGCCCTGCGCCGCGCGGGCCGCGCGTCCGAGGCCGCGGCCCACCTCGCCGACCGCACGGGCGTCGTACGGGCCTGCGCCCGCTGGTTGGTCGGCCAGGACGGCGGCGACCCCCGGACCCGCTACCTGGAACTGTGCGCCGAACCCCACACCGTGAGCGGCGGCGCCGTGCTCGGGCTCGCCGAATGCGGGTCGCGTGCGGACGCGCCGCTGCTGCGCGGGCTGCTGACGCACCCCCGACCGGCCGTGCGGGCCGGCGCGGTGGCCGGGCTGCGGCTGCTCGACGCGACGGACACCGCCCTCCTGTTCCCGCTGCTGACGGATCCGGCGGGGGCCGTCGTGCGCGAGGCGGCCCTCGCGCTGCTGCCGAGCGCCGACCGGCTGCCCGAGGCCCCGCTCGTCGAGTTGCTCTCCCCCGCTCGGCCCTTCGCGCAGCGGCGGGCAGCTCACCGGCTGTTGCACGCGCGGGGCGGCGTGGCCGGGCTGCGGGCCGACGTGCTCCTGTTGGACGACCTCCACCCGAGCCTGCGCCGGCGGGCCGAGCAGCACGTCCGGGCCATGTGGTCGCCGTACGCCCCGCCGGCCCTGCCCGCCGGCGATCCGGAGGTGGGCGCCCTGCTGGAGCGCTGCTCCGGGCTCTTCAGCGAGCACGTCATGCACCTGATGCGTTCACGCCTCGGACTGCCTCGGGCCGATGATCGACGGGACGGGATACTGACCCCATGGGAAAGCTGCACGAACACATAGACGGACGGCTGCGCGCCTTCATCGAGGCCCAGCCGATGTTCTTCACCGCGACCGCGCCACTGGCGGGCGACGGCCATGTCAACCTCTCCCCCAAGGGCCGCGCGGGCACCCTCGTCGTCATCGACGAACACACCCTCGCCTACCTGGACTTCGGCGGCAGCGGCGCCGAGACCATCGCCCACGTCCGCGAGAACGGCCGGATCACCCTCATGTGGTGCGCCTTCTCCGGGCCGCCCAACATCGTCCGCGTGCACGGCGAGGGCGAGGCGGTCTTCCGCGACGACCCCCGGTGGGGCGAGCTGATCGCCCTGTTCGGCGCGGCCGACGGGCCCTCGGCCCGCGCGGTCATCCTCGTACGGACCAAGCGGATCACCGACGTGTGCGGCTACGCCGTCCCCTTCATGGAGTACCAGGGCGAGCGCACCCTCCACGCGGAGTACTTCGGCCGCAAGACGGACGAGGAGTTCTCGCAGTACTGCGAGAAGAAGGAATTCATCGCGACGAGCATCGACGGCCTGCCCGCACTGCCGTTGCCGCTCCCGCCGCGTACCGTCTGACGTGTGCTGCGAACCGCCCTCGCCCTCGGCTCACTGTTCGTCACCTCCCTGCTCGCCGCGTCGGGACCGCCGTGGGGATCCACGCTGCCCGACCGGCTCGCCGACACCGGTGGCGGCAGCCAGCTGATCACCGCCGTCGCCCCCTCGGCCGGTGCGACCACCGGCCGCCTGACCTGGTGGGAGCGCCGGTCCGGGCGCTGGGTGCCGATGGGCCGGGCGCCCGCCCGGTTCGGCGCGCGGGGCCTCGCCGAGGGCGCCACCCGGGTCCAGGGCACCGACACCACGCCCACCGGGCTGTACGACCTGCCGTACGCCTTCGGGATCCGGCCGGCGCCCGTGGGGACGGCGTACACCTACCGGCCCGTCCGCGAGGGCTCCTGGTGGTGTCAGGACAACGCCTCCTTCCACTACAACCGGTGGGTGGAACCCCTGCCCGCCGACTGCGCGCCCGGCGAGGCGGAGCACCTGGTCGGCTACGCGAAGCAGTACGCCCACGCCCTGGTCATCGGCTTCAACTACGACCGGCCGGTGCACGGGCGCGGCGCGGGCATCTTCCTGCACGTCAACGGCAAGGGCGCGACGGCGGGATGCGTGTCGGTGCCCGAGGAGTCCATGCGCGCGATCCTGCGCTGGGCCCGGCCCGAACGCCGGCCGCACATCGCGGTGGGCACGGAGTCGGGGCCGCTGGACGTGACCCGGTACTGACGCCCCCGGTACGGACGCACCCCGGCCGGGCGTCAGAAAGCGCCGCCGCTGTCCACCCAGGTGTCGTACTCCACCGGGCGCGGCTCCCGGTGGTCCACGCGGGCCAGCAGCTCCGGGTCCAGGGCAAGGAGGTCCGGGTGCGGGGGCAGCGCGGCGCAGTACGTACGGAAGGGATCGCGCCGCTTCGGCCACACCCGCACCATGGCCATGGCGGCGAGCAGCGCGCCGCAGGCCCCGACCGCCACCGCGAGGACGAAGGTGCCCATCAGCACGATCCCGCGCAGCGTGTCCGGCCGCGAGAGCACGACCAGTTGGAAGCTGTACCAGGCGACCAGCGCCATGATGAGCAGGATCGCGAGGTCGGCGAGCCGGTCGTGGTCCCGGACCTCGGCCAGGTGCGGGTACTTCGCGTCCTCGGCGGCCAGGAAGGCCCCGCGGGCCGCGCGCAGCTCCCGGTCCCCGGACAGCTCCGCCGTGCTGGTGGGGCGGGAGCGGCGGACGAGCGCGGCCAGGACGGCGGCGGGCAGCGGGTGCGCCGGCGCCGGGTCCGCCGCCGGCCCGTGCTGCGGCCCCCCGGCGGCGACGATCAACCGGCCCGTCCCGTCCACCTCCACGGAGCCGTCGAGCAGCAGCCGGGCGACCGCCGGACGGTGGACGTCCTCGGCCCGCCCAGCGACGGCCACCGCGTGGTACGGATCGGGCGGCGCGGTGGCCAGTAGCGCGGCCGCGGACCGGTCGGACCGGTCCCGCAGGCGCCAGCGCGCTCCGAGCACGGCGTAACAGGCAAGGGCGACGGCAGCGGCCTCGAACACCGCTGCCCAGAGGGGGTGTTGGCTCATCCCCCCAGGGTCGCCCTCAGCCCTCCTTCTGCGCCAGACGCAGGAGGTGATCGGCCAGTGCCTGACCGCCCGCGGGATCACGGCTGATCAGCATCAGGGTGTCGTCACCCGCGATCGTGCCGAGGATCGCCTGGAGTTCGGCCTGGTCGATCGCCGAGGCGAGGAACTGGGCGGCGCCGGGCGGGGTGCGCAGGACCACGAGGTTCGCGGAGGCCTCCGCCGAGATCAGCAGTTCACCGGAGAGGCGCCGCATGCGCTCCTCCTTCGCCGACTCGCCCAGCGGGGCCTGCGGGGTGCGGAAGCCGCCCTCGCTCGGTACCGCGTAGATCAACTCGCCGTTGGTGTTGCGGATCTTCACCGCGCCCAGCTCGTCGAGGTCCCGGGAGAGCGTCGCCTGGGTGACGCTCAGCCCGTCGTCGGCGAGCAGCTTCGCCAGCTGGCTCTGGGAGCGGACCGGCTGCCGGTTGAGGATGTCCACGATCCGGCGGTGGCGGGCGGTTCGGGTCTGCGGAACGGACTGGCCGCTCGCCTCGTGTTCCTGCGCCTGACTCATCGTCGTCTCATTCTCCGGATCCGTCCCCGTGGGCCGCGTCGAGGATGCCGGGCAGGGCCCGGAGGAACGCGTCCGCCTCCGCCTCGGTGAGGACGAACGGCGGCATCAGCCGTACGACGTCGGGGGCGGGCGCGTTGACCAGGAAGCCGGCATCCTGAGCCGCCTTCTGCACCTTCGGTGCGAGGGGCTCGGTCAGCACGATACCCAGCAGGAGGCCGGCGCCGCGGACATGGGATACCAACGGGTGGCGCCCGCCGTCGCCGGCGCCCTCGATTCCGGAGCGCAGTTGCTCGCTCCGCTCCTTGATCCGGCCCAGGAGTCCGTCGGCGGCGATGGTGTCGATGACGGCGAGCCCGGCGGCGCAGGCGACCGGGTTCCCGCCGAAGGTGGTGCCGTGCTGGCCGGGCCGGAGCAGGTCGGCGGCCGGGCCGAAGGCGGCGAGGGCGCCGATCGGCAGACCGCCGCCGAGCCCCTTCGCGAGCGTGACGAGGTCGGGTTCGACCCCGTCGTGCGCCTGGTGCTCGAACCACTGCCCGCAGCGGCCGATGCCGGTCTGCACCTCGTCGAGGGCGAGCAGCGTGCCGGTGGCGCGGGTGATCTCGCGGGCGGCGGTCAGGTACCCGGCCGGCGGCACGACCACGCCGTTCTCGCCCTGGATCGGCTCGATCAGGACGAGGGCGGTGTCCTCGGTGACGGCGGCCCGCAGGGCCTCCACGTCGCCGTAGGGGACGTGGGTGACCTCGCCGGGCAGCGGCAGGAAGGGGGTCTGCTTGGCGGGCTGGCCGGTCAGGGCGAGGGCGCCCATGGTGCGGCCGTGGAAACCGCCGGTGGTGGCGACCATGTGCGTGCGTCCGGTCAGCCGGCCGACCTTGAAGGCCGCCTCGACCGCTTCGGCGCCGGAGTTGCAGAAGAAGACCTTGCCGGGACGGCCGAAGAGCTGGAGCAGCCGTTCGCCGAGCGCGATGACCGGCTCGGAGGCGTAGAGGTTGGAGACGTGGCCGAGCGAGGCGATCTGCGCGGAGACCGCCCCGACGATCGCCGGGTGGGCGTGGCCCAGGGCGTTGACCGCGATGCCGCCGACGAAGTCGGTGTACTGCTTGCCGTCCGCGTCCCAGACCTGGGCCCCGGCGCCGCGCACGAGCGCGAGCGCGGGGGTGCCGTAGTTGTCGGTGAGCGCCGCCTTCCAGCGCGCTCCGTACTCCTCGTTCGAACTGTTCCCGCTCACGCGGATTCCCCTCCCTCTGCGTCGGGCACGACCATGGTGCCGATGCCCTCGTCGGTGAAGATCTCCAGCAGGATCGAGTGCTGGACCCGCCCGTCGATCACGCGGGCGGTGCCGACCCCGCCGCGGACGGCGTGCAGGCAGCCCTCCATCTTGGGCACCATGCCGCTCGACAGCTCGGGGAGCAACTTCTCCAACTCGCTGACGGTGAGCCGGCTGATGACCTCGTCGCTGCTGGGCCAGTCCGCGTACAGGCCCTCGACGTCGGTGAGGACCATCAGGGTCTCGGCGCCGAGGGCGGCCGCGAGCGCCGCGGCCGCGGTGTCGGCGTTGACGTTGTAGACGTGGTCGTCGTCGGCGCTGCGCGCGATGGAGGAGATGACCGGGATCCGGCCGTCCGCCAGCAGTGCCTCGATCGCACCGGTGTCGATGGCCGTGATCTCGCCGACCCGGCCGATGTCGACGCTCTCGCCGTCGATCTCGGGCCGGTGCTGGACGGCGGTGATGGTGTGGGCGTCCTCGCCGGTCATGCCGACGGCGAGCGGTCCGTGCTGGTTGAGCAGGCCGACGAGCTGGCGCTGGACCTGTCCGGCGAGCACCATCCGGACGACGTCCATCGCCTCCGGGGTGGTGACGCGCAGGCCCGCCTTGAACTCGCTGACCAGGCCGTGCCGGTCGAGCTGGGCGTTGATCTGCGGGCCGCCGCCGTGCACGACGACCGGCCGCAGGCCGGCCTGGCGCAGGAAGACCACGTCCTGGGCGAAGGCGGCCTTGAGGTCCTCGTCGACCATGGCGTTGCCGCCGAACTTGATGACGACGATCTTGCCGTTGTGGCGGGTCAGCCAGGGCAGTGCCTCGATGAGGATCTCGGCCTTGGGCAGGGCGGTGTGCTTGCGGGCACTTCCGGCACCGGCGCTCATGAGGAGTACGCGCTGTTCTCGTGGACGTAGTCGGCGGTCAGGTCGTTGGCCCAGATGACCGCCGACTCGCTGCCGGTGGCCAGGTCGGCGGTGATCCGGACCTCGCGGCCCTTCATCGAGACCAGGTCGCGGTCCTCGCCGACGCAGCCGTTCTTGCAGACCCAGATCCCGTTGATGGCGACGTTCAGCCGGTCCGGGTCGAAGGCGGCCTTGGTGGTGCCGATCGCGGAGAGCACCCGGCCCCAGTTCGGGTCCTCGCCGTGGATGGCGCACTTGAGCAGGTTGTTCCGGGCGATGGACCGGCCCACCTCGACGGCGTCGTCCTCGCTGGCCGCGTTCACGACCTCGATCCGGATGTCCTTGCTGGCGCCCTCGGCGTCGCCGATGAGCTGGCGGGCCAGGTCGTCGCAGACGGTCCGTACGGCCTCGGCGAACTCGTCGTAGGCCGGGTCCACGCCGGAGGCGCCGGAGGCGAGCAGCAGCACGGTGTCGTTGGTGGACATGCAGCCGTCGGAGTCGACCCGGTCGAAGGTGGTGCGGGTCGCGTCCCGCAGTGCCTTGTCGAGGGTGGCGCTGTCCAGGTCGGCGTCGGTGGTGAGGACGACGAGCATGGTGGCCAGGCCCGGGGCGAGCATGCCCGCGCCCTTGGCCATGCCGCCGACGGTCCAGCCCGCGGCGTGGCTGACGGTGGCGGTCTTGTGGACGGTGTCGGTGGTCTTGATGGCGACGGCCGCGGCCTCACCACCGTCGGCGGTGAGGGCGTCGGCGGCGCTCTCGATGCCGGGCAGCAGCTTGTCCATGGGCAGGAGCACGCCGATCAGCCCGGTGGAGGCCACCGCGATCTCGCCGGCGTTGTGCCCGCCGCCGAGGACGGTGGCGACCTTCTCGGCGGTGGCGTGCGTGTCCTGGAAGCCCCGGGGGCCGGTGCAGGCGTTGGCGCCGCCGGAGTTGAGGACCACGGCGCTGACGGTGCCGCCGCGCAGGACCTGCTCGGACCAGTGGACGGGGGCGGCCTTGACGCGGTTGGAGGTGAAGACGCCCGCCGCGGTCAGGCGCGGGCCGTGGTTGACCACGAGGGCCAGGTCCGGGTTGCCGTTCGCCTTGATCCCGGCGGCGATGCCCGCCGCGCTGAACCCCTGTGCTGCCGTGACGCTCACGGTGCGACTCCGATCGTGGAAAGACCCAGGCTCTCGTGGAGCCCGAGGGCGATGTTCATGCTCTGCACCGCGCCACCGGCGGTGCCCTTGGTCAGGTTGTCGATGGCGCTGATCGCGATGATCCGCCTCGCGGACGCGTCGTACGCGACCTGGACCTGAACGGCGTTGGAACCGTGGACGGATGCCGTCGCGGGCCACTGCCCCTCGGGGAGGAGGTGGACGAACGGCTCGTCGGCGTAGGCCTTCTCGTAGGCGGCGCGCACCGATTCGGCGGTGGTTCCGGCCACGGCCTTGGCCGAACAGGTGGCCAGGATGCCCCGGGCCATCGGGGCGAGGGTCGGGGTGAAGGACACCGAGACGCGGGTCCCGGCGACGGCCGAGAGGTTCTGGACCATCTCGGGGGTGTGCCGGTGGCCGCCGCCCACGCCGTAGGGGCTCATGGAACCCATCACCTCGGAGCCCAGCAGGTGGGGCTTGAGGGCCTTGCCCGCGCCGGAGGTGCCGGTGGCGGCGACGATCACGGCCTCGGGCTCGGCGAGTCCGTCCTGGTAGGCCGGGAAGAGGGCCAGGGAGACGGCGGTCGGGTAGCAACCCGGAACCGCGACGCGCCGGGACCCCGCCAGTGCGGCGCGGCCGCCCGGCAGTTCGGGGAGGCCGTACGGCCAGGTACCGGCGTGCGGAGCCCCGTAGAATGCGTCCCAATCGGCGGCGGACCGCAGCCGGTGGTCGGCGCCCATGTCGACGACGAGGACGTCCTCGCCGAGCTGGGCGGCGACGGCGGCCGACTGGCCGTGCGGCAGGGCGAGGAAGACCACGTCGTGCGCGGCGTCGCGGCCGGCGAGCACCTCGGGGGTGGTCGCCTCCAGGGTGCGCCCGGCCAGAGGTACGAGGTGCGGCTGGAGCGAGCCCAGGAGCGCTCCGGCGTTGGAGTTGCCGGTCAGCGCGCCGATCTCGACCTCGGGGTGGGCCAGGAGCAGGCGCAGCAGTTCCCCGCCCGCGTACCCGCTCGCTCCGGCCACCGCAACACGAACCACCATCGGACCCTCCTCGTCGATGGCATGACTATACGTTTCAATGCACGTTTATGCAAAGCCCCGGTCGTCCCCCGCCTCCCCGTACGGGCGCGGAGGGGCACGCGCGAAAGGGGCTCCGGATCCCCCGGAGCCCCACCACCACGTCGCCTGGGCCTATATCTCCGGCTCCCAGGCACGGAGCAGGTCGAGCAGTCCCGCGTCCCCGTCGATGCGCAGGGAGCGGGCCGGGACGCGTTCGTAGAAGTAGAGGATCAACTCGCCGGCCGTGCCGTGGACGGCGGCGCCGGCCGCGTCCGGGTCCTCGCCGGTCGCCGCGGTGGGCGCCGGGATGCGGACGGAGCGTGCGCCCTCGCCGTCGACCGTGAGGCGCCAGGAGCGGCCCTCGGCGGCGTGGAAGTCGAAGGTCGTGGGCTCGTGCGGCCAGGCGCTGGGCGACGCGACGCAGGTGAACAGGAACTCCTCGACGCCGTCGAGGGCGAGCTCGGTCGGCAGCGGCCGCGGGGCGCCCGCGGCGAGCTGGGCGTCGTAGGTGTGCACCGCGCTCTCCTGGACCCGGTGCCGGGCGACTCCGCCCGAGCTCCGCGGCGTCTGCAGGCCGCTCCACCACGCCCAGCAGCCGGCGTCAGGTCCCGCCTCGCGCAGGGCGCTCAACAGAAGCTGCGTCCCCGCCGCCAGCCAGGCCAGCAGGGCCTCGCGCTCCCGCGGCAGCTCCAGAGCGGCGCGCGCGGCCACGGCCTCGGCCGGCGGACCGTCGGCGGGCCCCGCGCCGACGATGGCGGCCCAGAAGCGGTCTCCCCCGCCCAGGTGCTGCACCAGATCGAACAGCGTCCACTCGGGACAGGTCGGTACCCGCACGTCGAGGCTGGGCGCGGCGGCGACCGCGGCCCGGAAGGCGGTCGACCGTTCGTCGATCAGTCGCAACAGGGCCGGGAATTCAAGATTCTTTTCCACGCCGGATGTCTATCACCGCGCTCCGATGATCGGACAGCGATTTTCACCGCAGCCGCCAGGTGCCCCGGCGTACATCGAGGGTCGCGGTGAAGTCGACCCGCCCTGGAAAGGGTTCGCCCAGGCGCCAGGGGGCGGGCAGGGCGGCCAGGTCGATGGCGATCAGCCGCTCGGTGCCGGTGGGGTCGACGGCCCCGCCCGGGGCTCCGATCCAGTGGGGCGCGGGGAACGGCCGACGCTCCACTCCCACGCTGTTCACGCTGAAAGCGCCCTGCTGCCCGACTTCGATCACTGCCCCGCCCCCGATGACCCACCGACCCCTGCGTACGGTCTGGTCATGATGGATCACAGACCCCCCTTGTCGTCAGTGTCCGCGTTCGTGACCTGGGAGCCCGTACTGCGGCTCATGCTGACCGGGGACGAGCGGCGCCCGCGCGGGCAGGTGGCCCGGGTGGCGGGACGCATCGGGCAGCACGGATGCAGCCTGGCCCACCGCGGCGGGATGTCGGCGACGGCGCGGAGCGCGGTGGAGGACCTCCAGCGGGCGCTGGCGCGCGGCCGCGTCCAGGAGGTCGCCTTCCGCGCGGAGGTCCGGCCGGACGGGCGGACCTCGCTCGCCGTGGTCTGGCCGAGCCCCGTCGTGCAAGCGCCCGTCGGCTACGCCGACCTGGGCGTCCTCGTCCTGGTCGAGGGCTCCCTCCCCGCTCCCTGGCTGCGCCGTCCCGACCCGGCGTCCGGGGCGGTTCCGGCGCCCTCGGCTGATCCGGCGCTGCTGGAGCGGACGCTGCGCGAGCGGTTGCCCGACGCCGTGGGCGCGACGCGGGAGGAGATCGACGCCGCCGAGGCACGGTTGGGCGTCACCCTGTCCGAGGAGCTGAAGGCGCTCTACCGGGTGGCCCGGGTGGACTGGTTCGACGACTTCGAGGGCGCCGACCTCGCGGGCGAAGCGGTCGGCTGCGAGCTGAGCGGCCCGGCGGACCTGCGGGCCGTCGACGCGGCGGAGCGCCACGGCGGCTGGGACATCGGCGCCGGGCGGGCGATCGGCGCCGGACCCGACGCCGCGGTGCAGCCCCTGGCCGGTTCGCCGGGCTGGATCGGCTTCGGGAGCAACGGCGGCGACGAGTACGCGATCGACCTCACGCCCGGCCCGGGCGGCCACTACGGGCAGGTCATCCTGGTCGGTCACGAGCAGAGCCTCGGCGCCGAGCTGGTGGCCGATTCCCTCACCGACTTCGTGCTGGGCCGGCTACGGGAGGAGCCGAGCGGCCGCGCCGCGCAGCTGCCCGGGATCACGGCGAAGGTCCGCTCCGGCGGCCTCGGCAGCGTCGAGGAGGCCGCGCACCCCGCCCTGGAGGTCCTGACCATCGAGGTCCCGGACGGCGGCGGCGCGCCGTTCGCCCTCGCCCCGGTCCTCGGACTGCCGCGCCTGCGCACGCTCACGGCGGCGCCCGGCACCCTGGCGGACCCGCTGGAGGTCACGGGCCTGCCCGCGCTGGAGTTCCTGGCGGTCGGCGTACGGGAATGGCGCCTCCTGCTGGACGCCGGAGCCGTCCCGCGCACCCTGAAGGCCGCGGCCGTCACCGTGCGGGACGAGGAGCACCTGCCCGTCGTGGACGTCGCCAACGAGATCCTGGCCCTGTGGGACCGGCCCCCGATCGAGCAGACGCTGCTCGAAGGGGACATCGGCCCCGTGGCGACGGACACCCGTGCGATGCTGGGCCCGTGACGATCGAGGACCTCGTACGGCTGCGCCGCGCCCGGGACGCGATGGACCGCGACTACGCCGAGCCCCTGGACGTACCCGCGCTCGCGGCCATCGCGCTGATGTCCCCCGGGCACTTCTCGCGCAGCTTCCGCGCGGCCTTCGGCGAGACGCCGTACGGCCATCTGATGACCCGCCGCGTCGAGCGGGCCAAGGCGCTGCTGCGCCGGGGCGACCTCAGCGTGACCGAGGTCTGCTTCGCGGTCGGCTGTACCTCGCTGGGGTCCTTCAGCTCCCGCTTCACCGAACTGGTCGGCGAGAGCCCCAGCGCCTACCGGGCCCGCAACCACGACGAGGGCGCCGCGATCCCCGCCTGCGTGGCCAAGATCCTCACGCGCCCCTCCCGGAGCGGGCCACCGCGACCGGCGCCGGACGCGGGGGCGGAATCCGGCCGCACGTCGTAGCGTCGCAGTCATGACCATCAAGCTCTCGCAGTGCTTCATCGCGGTCGACGACCACGACAAGGCACTCGCCTTCTACCGCGACGCCCTCGGCCTGGAGGTGCGCAACGACGTCGGCTTCGAGGGGATGCGCTGGGTCACCGTCGGCTCCCCCGAGCAGCCCGACGTGGAGGTCGTCCTCGAACCGCCGCTCGCCGACCCCGACGCCTCGCCGGCCGACCGGCAGGCCATGGCGGAACTGCTGGCCAAGGGCATGCTCCGCGGCGTGATCTTCACGACCGACGACGTCGACGCGACCTTCGAGCGGATCCGGGCGGCGGGCGCCGAGGTGCTCCAGGAGCCGACCGACCAGCCGTACGGCGTCCGCGACTGCGCCTTCCGCGACCCGGCGGGCAACATGCTCCGCTTCAACCAGCCGCGCTGACACCGACGCCCCCGCGTCGCGGTGTCGCGGGCTCGCCGGACCCGCACCACCACGCACGGGTGCCCCGGACCCGGCGGCAGGGCCGCGGGTCCGGGGCACCGGTGGTGAAATCCCTGAGATCAGGAGTTCTGGTCGGCGGCCTTCGCGGCGCGCTCCGCGTTGCGCTCCTTGATGCGGACCGTCTCCTTGCGGACATCGGCCTGCGTGGTGCGCTCCTTCTGGAGCCACTCGGGCAGCTCGGCCTTGATGGCCTCGATCTGCTCGGTGGTCAGGGCGTCCGTGACGCCCCCGCGCGCGAGACCGGCGATGGAGACGCCGAGCTTGGACGCGACGACGGGGCGCGGGTGCGGACCGTTGAGGCGCAGGTCCTGGAGCCACTGGGGCGGCTCGGCCTGGAGGGCACTCAGCTCGGCCCGCGAGACGACACCCTCCTGGAACTCGGCGGGTGTGGCCTCGAGGTACACACCCAGCTTCTTCGCCGCGGTCGCGGGCTTCATGGTCTGGGCGTTCTGGTGCGACGTCATGGGTCAAGGGTATCGAGCGTGTGCGCTACCTCCGACCACGACCGGTAACCTGGCCGGGTGACAGGCTCGGAAACACCCCCTTCGTTCCGGCTCGCGTACGTCCCGGGAGTGACGCCCACCAAGTGGGTGCGGATCTGGAACGAGCGGCTGCCCGACGTCCCGCTGACGCTGGTCCAGGTGACCCCCGGCGAGGCGCCCGCCCTGCTCCGCGACGGCGGCGCCGACGCGGGCTTCGTGCGGCTGCCGATCGACCGTACGGACCTCAGCGCGATCCCCCTCTACACCGAGACCACCGTGGTCGTGATCCCCAAGGACCACCTGATCGCGGCGGTCGAAGAGGTCGCCACGGGCGATCTGGCCGAGGAGATCGTGCTGCACCCCCTCGACGACACCCTCGACTGGGAGCAGCTGCCGGGCAAGCCCGCGATCGCCCGCCCCGAGACGACGGAGGACGCGATCGAGCTGGTGGCGGCGGGGATCGGCGTGCTCGTCGTGCCGCAGTCGCTCGCGCGCCTGCACCACCGCAAGGACCTCACCTACCGCACGCTGACGGGGGCGCCGGAGTCGCGCGTCGCCCTGTCGTGGCCGGAGGCGGACGAGGCACCCGAACTGGTGGAGGAGTTCATCGGGATCGTGCGCGGGCGCACGGTCAACAGCTCGCGGGGGCGCACGCCGACCCCGCCGCAGCCGAAGAAGGCCAAGCGCCCCGACCCCGCGGCGGCCCGCCGCAAGCCCGGCGGCGGCAAGCCGACCGCCGGCAAGAACCCGCGCGGCGCCTCCGGCGGCGGTGCGAAGGGCGGCGGCAAGGGCGGCGCCAAGCGCGGCAAGCCGCGCGGCCGCTAGATCGTCTCTTCCCGGATCCCCTGACCGCTCCCCCTGACCTCCCCCTGGGCAGGGCCACCGGGCTGACCTAGGGCGTGACGCTGTCGGGGATGTCCTGCTGGAGCTGTCCGACCGGCAGGCGGCCGAGTCAGTGCGCCACCGCATCGACTTCAAGCATGCGATGGGCACGGAAGCTGGAGGATTCCGGCTTCCGCCACAGTGTCCTGGCCGACTTCCGCGAGCGCCTGGCCGTGGAGGGCCGGGTCGACAAGCTCCTCGACCTCGTGCTGGAGAAGATCCGGGCCGTCGGCCTGGTCCGGGAGCGCGGCCGGCAGCGCACCGACTCAACCCACGTCCTGGCCTCGGAACCTGCTGCCGCACTCCGGCGGGGGCGGCGGGCCGGTCCGCTTGCCGGGAATCGGATCGCCATCAACGGGGTTGGTCGGGGAAGAACCGATTTTGGAGCGTCATGCGAGCGATTCAGGTGTACGAAGTGGGCGGTCCCGAGGTGCTGCGGGAGGCCGAGGTGGACCAGCCGCGGCCGGGTCCGGGCGAGGCGCTGGTGGAGGTCGCCGCATCCGGGGTCAACTTCCTCGACGTCTACCACCGCGAAGGCCGGTACAGCCTCCCGCTGCCCTTCACCCCGGGCGCTGAGGGCGCCGGCACGGTCGTCGAAGTCGGACCCGGCGTCGCTGACGTCGCGGTCGGGGACCGGGTCGGTTGGGTGGAGATTCCCGGCACGTATGCCGAGCGGGCCGTGGTGGACTCCTCCCGGCTGGTGCCGCTGCCCGACGACATCGACTTCGAGACAGCCGCCGCCGTGCTCCTCCAAGGCATGACCGCGCACTATCTCGTCAAGGACGCCTACCCGGTTCAGGGGGGCGACACGGTGCTCGTGCATGCGGCTGCTGGTGGCATGGGGCTGCTTCTGACCCAGCTCATCACCCATCTCGGCGGCAGGGTGATCGGCACCACGTCGACCACCGCGAAGGCCGAGCTGGCGAAGCGTGCCGGGGCCGCCGAGGTGATCCTTTCCTCCGCAGTCGACGATCTCGCGGCCGAGGTGAGGCGGCTCAGCGGCGGTCAGGGACTGCCGGTCGTCTTCGACGGCGTCGGCGCGCACACCTTCGATGCGAGCCTCGCCAGCCTGCGAACCCGCGGCCATCTCGTGCTCTTCGGCGCGGCAAGTGGTGCCGTGCCTCCGTTCGATCCGATTCGGCTCGCCCACGGCGGTTCGCTGACCCTGATCCGGCCCAGCCTCGGGGACTTCATCGCCGATCGGTCCGAACTGCTCCGACGGGCCGCCGATGTGTTCGAGTGGGTGCGCTCCAAGGCACTTGAGGTCACCGTAACGGGCCGCTACGCATTGTCCGACGCCGCCCAGGCCCACAGCGACCTGGAGGCTCGGCGTACCACCGGCAAGCTGCTCCTCGTACCCGATGCGGCCGCCATTGGACGCCGCGAGGAGACCCGGAGCTGATCGCGGGTGGCGAGGTCGGGGATCTTGGAGACTGAGACGTCGAGGGCACCGACCGTCATCGCCAAGATCCCCGACGGCGTCACGCCCTAGAGTGCCCCCCATGGGGTGGAGAAGGATCTTGCAGGGGCAAGGGCCCGGGCCGGGGCGGCTCGCGGTGACCGCGGACCTGCGGTGGAGGCGGATGCAGAAGATCGCCGTGGTCCTGACGAGGCGGCGCCGGCCGCCGCAGGAGCTGTGGGACCAGGTCGTCTTCGCGTTGGAGGACCAGATCATGGTCGCCGCCGCGGCCGGGAACCTGCTCTCGGAGGCCGGGCCGGGCGTGCTCGACGGGCACGCCGACCGGCTCGCGGCCTTCCTGCGTCACCACCGGGCGGCCGATGCCTACTCGCCCTCCCTCATCGATCACATCCTGGTCGCCCTGACCGGGCTCGACGACCGGCGCGCCCTCCCGCTGCTGACGGCGCGCGTATCGGTAAGTGCGGCTATTGGGACTTGCGGAATGCTTGTCGGCGGGAGAGCTCAGCGGCGTAGCCAGCTCGTGTGGCGCCTGCCTCCTTGGTCC
>NZ_JBIWAJ010000007.1:0-347743 GCF_044759975.1 Streptomyces sp. NPDC098789 | reverse complement strand
TCATCCACCGAAGTGGACGGGGTATCAACTTCTGGCGTTGATTTTTGGCACGCTGTTGAGTTCTCAAGGAACGGACGCTTCCTTTGTACTCACCCGCAGTATCACTACTGGGGCTTTCCTCCGGGCTTCGTTCTTCGTTTCCGACTCTATCAGACTCTTTCGTGTCCGATTCCCGGTCGAAGCGGGTTTCGCTTTCCAGTTCTTCGCTTTCGCGTTTCCCTTTCCGGCGAGTCCGACTCTATCAGAACCTTTCGGGCCTGACTCCCAGTCAGCGGGGTTTGTCTTTGCGGCTGTTGGGCCGTTCCGACGAGGTGTGACACTAGCGGATTCCTTGCCCCCGACCTAATCGGCGGCGGTGCCACTCGGGCACGGATTCCTCATTCGCAAATACGCATGAAAAAGAGACGACAACGTACGTCGCTTCGTTCGAATGTGTAGTGGCGGATGGCTGTCCGGGGACCGACCGGGGTCGGCAGCTCACTTCGGACAACTCGAAGAACCTTACGGATCCCGCACGCCAGTGTCAACCCCGGTCCGTCCCCTCCCCCGTCCGGGGACGAGGGAGGGGCGGGAGGGTGCCGTCAGCTGTTGCCGGTGGCGAGTTCGCGGCTGCGGTCGCGGGCCGCTTCCAGGGCCGCGATGAGGGCCGCCCGTACGCCGTGCTTCTCCAGTTCCACGATCGCGTTGATCGTCGTACCGGCAGGGGAGGTGACGGCCTCGCGGAGCTTGACCGGGTGTTCGCCGCTGTCGCGGAGCATGACGGCGGCGCCGACGGCGGCCTGCACGATCAGGTCGTGGGCTTGGGCGCGCGGGAGGCCGAGGAGGATGCCCGCGTCCGTCATGGCTTCGACGAGGAAGTAGAAGTACGCGGGGCCGGAGCCGGACAGGGCCGTGGCGGCGTCCTGCTGGGATTCGGGGACGCGCAGGGTCTTGCCGACGCCGCCGAAGATCTCCTCGGTGTGGGCGAGGTGGGCGCCCGTGGCGTGGCTGCCGGCCGAGATGACGGACATGGCCTCGTCCACGAGGGCCGGGGTGTTCGTCATGACGCGGACCACGGGGGTGCCCGCGGCGAGCCGGTCCTCGAAGAAGGAGGTCGGGATGCCCGCGGCGCCGCTGATGACCAGCCGGTCCGCCGGCACGTGCGGGGCCAGTTCTTCGAGGAGCTTGCCCATGTCCTGCGGCTTGACCGTGAGGATCAGGGTGTCGGCGCGCTTGGCGGCCTCTGCGTTGGTGACGGCTTCGACGCCGTAGCGGGTCCGGAGCTCCTCGGCTCGCTCGGGGCGGCGGGCCGTGACGAGGAGCTTCGAGGCGGGCCAGCCGCCTCGGATCATCCCGCTGAGCAGGGCCTCACCGATCTTGCCGGTGCCGAGAACGGCGACAGTCTGGGTCATGGCCTCATCTTTGCACCCGGTCCGAACGCTCTAGGGGGTGCGGCGGCGCAGGGTGGCCGCGCCGAGGGCGAGGACCAGCAGGGCGCAGGCGGCCACGACGATGGCGTCGCGGACGAAGTCGGTGGTCATGTCGGTGTGGGTGAGGACCTGGGTCATGCCGTCGACGGCGTAGGACATGGGCAGGACGTCGGACACCGCTTCGAGGACCGGCTGCATGGTGGTGCGGGGCGCGAAGAGTCCGCACAGGAGCAGCTGCGGGAAGATCACGGCCGGCATGAACTGGACGGCCTGGAACTCGGAGGCCGCGAAGGCGGAGACGAACAGGCCGAGCGCGGTGCCGAGGAGCGCGTCGAGCAGCGCGACCAGGAGGAGCAGCCAGGGCGAGCCGACGATGTCGAGGCCGAGGACCCAGAGGGCGAGGCCGGTGGCGAGCAGCGACTGGACGACGGCCACGGCGCCGAAGGCGAGGGCGTAGCCGCCGATCAGGTCGCCCTTGCCCAGGGGCATCGCGAGGAGGCGTTCGAGGGTGCCGGAGGTGCGCTCGCGCAGGGTGGCGATGGAGGTCACCAGGAACATCGTGATCAGCGGGAAGATGCCGAGGAGGCTGGCGCCGATGCTGTCGAAGGTGCGCGGGCTGCCGTCGAAGACGTAGCGCAGCAGGGTCAGCATCAGGACGGGCACGAGCAGCATCAGCGCGATGGAGCGCGGGTCGTGGCGGAGCTGGCGCAGGACGCGCAGGGCGGTGGCGGTGGTGCGGGCGGCGTTCATCGGGTCTCGTTCTCCCCTACGGCGGTGGCCGGGGCGGCGCCCCGGGCTCGGGCCTCGGCGTTGGCCTCGTCCACGAGGTGCAGGAAGCCCTCTTCGACGGTCTCGGAGCGGGTACGGGCGCGCAGCGCGTCCGGGGTGTCCTCGGCGAGGATCCGGCCCTCGCGCATGAGGAGCAGGTCGTGGCAGCGCTCGGCCTCGTCCATGACGTGCGAGGAGACGAGGATCGTGGCGCCGCGGCTGTCGGCGAGGGTGTGGAAGAGGTTCCACAGGTCGCGGCGCAGGACGGGGTCGAGGCCGACGGTGGGTTCGTCGAGGACCAGCAGCTCGGGGGTGCCGAGCAGGGCGACGGCCAGGGAGACGCGGCTGCGCTGACCGCCTGAGAGGTTGCCGGCGAGGGCGTCGGCGCGGGAGGTCAGGTCCACGTCGGCGATGACGCGGCCGACGTCGGCGCGGCGGCGGTCGGCGGCGGCCCGGCCGGGGTCGAGGACGGCGGCGAAGTAGTCGAGGTTCTGCCGGACGGTGAGGTCGTCGTAGACGGAGGGTGCCTGGGTGACGTAGCCGATGAGCGAGCGCAGTTCGGGGTGTCCGGCGGGGCGGCCGAGGACGTCGAGGGTGCCGGTGACCTGGGCCTGGGTGCCGACGACGGCGCGCATGAGGGTGGACTTCCCGCAGCCGGAGGGGCCGAGGAGGCCGGTGATGCGGCCGCGGGGGACGGCGAAGTCGATGCCGTGGAGGACGGTGCGGGGGCTGCGGCCGGTGCCGCGGCGGACGGTCAGGCCGCGGGCGTGCACGGCGGGAGTGGTGGCCGCGACTCCGTCGGCCTGGTTATTCATCATGTGATGAATAATGCTCCTGGGGGTGCCGTCCGTCAACCACCCGGGAGGGGTGGTCGACGGTCAGCAGGAGACGGCGGGGTCAGGAGGAGACGGTGCGGATCTTGCGGCGCTCGGCCAGCTTGACCACGAGCAGGCAGTAGAGCGGGGTCGCGACGATTTCCAGGACCAGCGCCTGCCAGGGCGCGTCGGCGGCCGTCTCGTCGTTGGCGAGGTCGTTGGCCAGGGCGGAGAGCGTGAAGGCCAGCAGGTTGTTCACCATGTGGTACCCGATGGCGGCCTCCAGGCCACCGGTGCGCAGGGTGAGCCAGGCGGACCAGGCGGCGGAGTAGAGGAGCAGTGCGAAGCCCGACCACTGGCCGAAGCCGTGGGCCAGGGCGAAGAGGACGGAACCGACGGCGATGCCCGCCCACGGGGTGCGCAGGTGCGCGCCGAACGCCTGCTGGATCCAGCCCCGGAAGAGGTACTCCTCCGCGGCCGCCTGGAAGGGGACCAGCAGCCACACCACGGCCAGGGAGAGCAGCAGCGTCCCCAGGGCGGGCGGGGCGAAGAGCTCGGCCGCCGTACCGTCGGGCCCGTCCCCGGGCACGAGCCACACCAATAGGCCGAACTGGGTGCCCAGCACGGGCAGGGCGAGGCCGGAGCAGAGCGCCAGCCAGCCGAGCCGGAGCCGGCCGGTGACCGAGGAGATCGTGCCGGCCGGACGGCGCTGGATCCAGCGGACGACGAGCAGGACCGCGGGTATCGCGAGGCCGAGGCTGACGAGGCCGAGCGCCACCTCGGCGATCGGGTCGGCGAAGACCGCATCGCTGTCCGGGTCGGCGGCGGCGATGCCGAGCACGTGGGCGAGCAGCATGGCCGCGATGGACAGCGCGACCATGCAGACCACACCGGCGGCGCCGAGCAGGGCGGTGCCTCCCAGCTCACGCCAGATGCGCTGCCCGCCGTTGCGGGCCAGGGCGGCGTAGGACGAGCCGGCGGGGGCCGAGAACGGTCCGGTGGGCGGCGGGGGTGGGGGCGGGTACGGGTAGGCCCAGTGCGGCGGGTGCGGCGCGTACTGCGCGTGCGGCGCATGCGGCGTTTCTTGGGGGTGCTGGGGTTGTTGGGGTTGTTGGGGATACGCGTGGGCGTCGGGGTGCGGGGGCGTGCCGCTCACTCCCGGCTACTTCCTCTTGCGCTTGGGGCGGCGGGCCGCGGGGTTCCCGGTGCGGGCGCCCCGGCGGCGGGTGTGTTCGGTGCGGGCGCGCTCGTACTCGGCGCGGGCCAGCCCCTCGCCGGGCGCCTCGATCAGGCAGCGCAGGAAGTACGCGATCAGACCGCCGATGAAACCGATGGCCTTGAGGCCCTTGAGCGAGGCCTCGTCCGAGGAGGGCGCCGGGCGCCGGGTGAAGGACTCCCAGGCCTTCGCGAAGGCGATGGAGCTCGCGATCGCGAAGAGGACGACGACGGAGATGCTGAGGAAGGGACCGACGTTGCCGATCTCCAGCCCCTCGTACGCGAAGCGCAGCAGGTAGGCGGCGATGACGGCGGCCAGCAGCGAGGCCACCGCCATGCCGGCGCGGCGCAGGCCGTACCCGCCGTCGTGTTCGACCCAGGTGGTGCCGAAGAACCGGATCGGCTGCGGCCGGGGGCCCTCGGCGCTTGCCGGGGTCGGGGCCGCTGCGGCTTCGGGGGCTCGTCCGGCGTCTCGTCCGGCGTCTCGCTCGTCGTCTCGTTCGTCGCTCACACCGGCGATTATCCCCCGGCGGGCGGCCGGGTCCCGGTGCGTCTCATGTGTCAGACGGGGGCCGTCAGCTGTTGCGGTAGGAGGTCGTGCACAACATCACGGAGTCGTCGAGCTGCGTCCACATCCAGTACTGGGTGCTGTCGGTCTGGCTGCGGCGGCAGTTCGCGGGGCTGGGGGCCGCCGGTGCGCGGTACACGCCGGTGACGATCATGACGTAGTCGTAGGCGGTCGGTATGCGGGTGGCCCCGCAGTCCACTGCGGTGAAAGTGCCCAGGTTGAGGTGGTTGTTCGTGCCCTTCGCCGCCAGTACGCAGTAGTTGACGTGGAACAGGCGCGTCAAGCACACGTTGATGTCCTGGTAGCGCCAGTTGGTCCGGCCGTCGCCGCTGGGGCAGTCCCCCGACACGACCGAACCGACCTGGACCTGGGCCCGCGTCGTGTCGCACCCGACGGGCTCGGGAGGGGTGTTCACGTTCCACTTGTTCGGGTAGCCGGTGTCGTACCAGGGCAGGCAGGTACCCGCGCGAACGGCCCTGAAGGCCGCCTCCCTGGCGTCCGGGGTCGGGGAGGGGGGCGGCGTGGGGGTGGGGGTTGGGGTGGGCGTGGGGCTGGGCGTCGGGGTGGGCGTGGGGGCAGGGGTGGACGACGGCGGCGGCGCGGGGGCGACGGCCTCCGGGGTGCGCGTCGGGCGGTAACTGGAGGTGGGCGCGGACGGTGCGTCGCGCCCTTCGGCGGACGTCCGGTCGTCCAGCGCACGCGCGCCCAGGAGGACGATGGCGAGCACGACGGCCACGGCTGCCCACCCGATCGTCCCGCGTGCGGCATCGGAGAGCCCCTGGCCGGCGCCGTCCCCGTCCCCGGCGTCCTGCTTCTCCGCCAGCCGGCGGGCCTCCGCCGCTCGGCGCCGGCGGGCCGCGGCGGCCAGGCGTTCCCGTTCCTTGCGGGCGGCCGCCTCGCCCGGATCGGTGAGCTGCGGGGCCTGCGGCGGCGCGTGCTCGGCAGTGGGGGCCTTCTTCCCGGGACCGGCCCCCTTGCCCGCCGCGTCGAGGGCCCGGCCGTGGGCCTCGTAGGCGGTGATCGTCGCCGTCCATTCCTCCGGCAGCCAGCGCCGCACGCGCCGGGTCTCCGACACGGCGGTGGCCAGGACGGTGGCGGGGTCGGGACGCCGGCTCGGGTCGAGGGCCAGACACGGCTCGATCAGCGGAGCCAGTCGGGTGGGCAGCCCCGACAGGTCGAGCTTCCCGCCCTGGACGTGGGCCAGCAGCACCATCTCGGACTCCAGGCCCTCCCGGTACGGCGGACGTCCGACGGCGAGGTGGAAGAGGGTCGCCCCCAAGGAGAAGACGTCCGACGCGGCGGTCGACGCCTTGCCGCGCGCCTGCTCCGGCGAGGTGAAGGCGACGGTCCCCAGGGTGAGCGAGGTACGGGTGCGGTCGACGGCGTGCGAGATGCCGAAGTCGATGACGAGCGGGCCGGTCAACGGCAGCAGGATGTTCTGCGGCTTGACGTCCCGGTGGACGATCCGGCTGCCGTGCAGGGAGATCAGTGCCTGCATCACGCCCGCGGCCACGGAGGGCACGGCCCAGGGGGCGAGCGGCCCGTGCGCGCGCACGAGGTCGGCGAGGGACGGGGCCGGTACGTACTCGATGGCCATCCAGGGCCGTGCCGCGTCGGGATCGGCGTCGAGGACGCGGGCGGTGTGCGCGCCGTCGACGCGCCGGGCCAACTCCACCTCCCGCGCGAACCGCTCCCGGTCGAGGGGGAGCACCGGGCCCTGCGCGAGGAGCGTCTTGACCGCGACGAGCCGTCCCCCTCCCTTCGGGCGCGCCAGGTAGATCCGGCCCATGCCGCCGGAGGCGAGCCGCCACAGCAGGCGGTAGTCGCCGAGGCGTTGCGGGTCGTCGGTGTCGAGACGGTGCACTGCGATGCCGGGCATGGTTCGCTTCCCCCTCGTTCAGCGGCCGCACGCGGCCGCGATGATCAGCAACAGCACGACCGCGACGACCATCCCGACGCAGCCGAGCCCGCCGCCCGCGGCGGGTCCCTTCGTGCCGGTCTCCACCTGGCCGCCCAGGGGCAGGCCGGGGTGCCGGGCGGTGTAGTGGTCCTCGTGCTGGCGCCCGGCCTCGGACGGGTCACCCCAGGTGGTCTTGAACCCGCACTCGCCGCACCAGAAGCGGTAGTTCATCCCTCTCCCCCTTCCTCCTCCTCTGCTCTCCTCGGAAGCGTGCGGTCGGTGCGGGTCGGGGTACAGGTCATGGCACCGGTCACCTATGAACGGCCGCCGCCCGCTACGCTCACCTGCGATCCGGGCCGGCGCTCCGGCCCCGAGGGGGGAGGGAGCCGCGTGACGACCGACCGACTCGTAGAACTCGCCGCGCTGTTGAAGGACCTGCGCAAGCGGTCCGGGCTGACGCAGGAGCAGTTGGCGCACGCGTCCGAGGTGAGCGAGAGCACCATCCGGAGGTTGGAGGGCGGCAAGGCCCCGAACCCGACGCTGCTCTCGCTGACGAAACTGCAGGACGCGCTCGGGGCCGGGCCGCAGGACCGCAGGCGGCTCGCCGAGCTGTTGGCGAACGGACGCGCGACCCCGGCGGAGGTACCGGCGGAGTTACCGGCCGAGGTACCGGCGGCGCCACCGGCACGGTCCGGGATGCTGGTACGGGACGACGTCCGCTCCGCCGCCCGTGACCTGGCGGTGGAGGTCCGGCGCCGCTGGCGGGTCGAGGAGGAGCAGCGCCGGGTCCACGACCCCTTCGCGCTGCCGGTGCGGTGGCGGCGCACCGACCCCGCGCTCAGCGATCATGAGGCCAACATCGAACGGCTGCCACCCGGGGCCGCGGCGCCGCTGCCCGCCGACCTGAGCGGTGACCTACCGACCGTCGCCGCGTTCTACCGGCGCAGGCGCTCGGGGCGCCTGGTGATCCTCGGCAGGGCGGGCTCGGGCAAGTCGGTGCTCACCATCCGGTTCGTCCAGGACTTCCTGGAGTCCCGCGCCGAGCTGGAGCGCGTACCCGTGATCTTCGGCATCGGCTCCTGGGACCCCACGGCCTCGACCTTGCGCGCGTGGGTGACGGAACGGCTCGTCCGGGACCACCCGCAGCTCGCGGACCGCGTGGGGGGCCGCTCGATGGCCGACGCCCTGATCGAGGCCGATCTCGTCCTCCCGGTCCTGGACGGGTTCGACGAGATCGCGGAGGGGCTGCGGAGCCGGGCCCTGGAGGGGCTGAACGAGTTCTCGTCGCCGCTCGTGCTCACCAGTCGGCGCGAGGAGTTCGCCGAGGCGGTCGGTTCGGCCGGTAGGCCGCTGGTGTGGGCGACCGTGATCGAGCTCGCCGACCTGACGACCGAGGACGTGGCCTCGTACCTGCCGCGAACCGCCCCGCGGGGCCCCGGCGACGGCGGTGCGGGCGAGGACGGTGCGGGCGAGGACGGTACGGGCGGCGGGGGCGGCGGCCGGGGCATGTGGGACGGGGTGATGGAGCAGCTGCGGGAGGACGACGGGGGCGGCGCGCCGGCCCTGGCCGGGGCCCTGCGCACCCCCTTGATGACCGCCCTGGCCCGGACCCTGTACAGCGACGGGGATCGGCCCGGGGGCGACCCGGCCGAGCTGTTGGACGCGCGGGCGTTCCCCGACGCGAGCTCCGTCGAGGAGCACCTGCTCGCGGGGTTCGTCCCCGCCGTCTACCGCTCGCGCCCCCGCGATCGTGGCGGCTGGGACCCGGAGCGCGCCGAGCACTGGCTCGGCTACCTCGCCCACCATCTGGCCCATCCCGACCGGGAGCGGCAGGACCTCGCCTGGTGGGAGATCGGCGACTTCCTGCCGAGCCGCCAGCGCGTGCTGAGCGTGGTGCTCACGGCCACGCTGTGCACCACGCTCAGCACCTGGCTGATCGGTTTCGTGATCGGCCGGCTGCCGGCTTGGGAGAACGCCGTACAGGGCGCCCTGATGGGTCCCACCGCCGGACTCGCCTTCGGCGCGGTGTACGCGGTCATGAACGCGAGGGGCGGCGGCACCTTCGAGCCGGCCTACGTACGGCTGCGCCTGCGCCCGCGGGGCGGCGGCCGGCACGCGGACGCGGGGCGGGGGGCGCGGCGCGGGGCGGTGCGGATCTTCACGGCGCGCTTCGGCGCGGTGCTGGCGGGCGGGTTCGTGATGGGGCTGGGCTGCTCCTGCGCCCTGATGGTGCAGCAGCAGCTGGCCTACGGCCCGAGGCTGAACCGCCAGGTCCTGGAGTGGATGGCCACGAACATGCTCGTCTTCGGGTTGATCTTCGGGGCGGGGGCCGGTCTGGTCTTCGGCGTGCTGGCGGCGCTCGAAGCGCCCCTGGACGTGGCCTCCGCCGCGAACCCGCTGGGCCTGCTCGCCGCCAACCGCGCGATCGTCCGACGGCAGTTCCTGGTGCTGGTGCCGCTGCTCGCGCTCTCGGTGGGCTTCGGCGGCGGGCTGATCGTGTCCCTGCTGGACGGTGTGGTCGGGGAGCTGAACTGGGACACGTGGGACGGGCTCCAGATCGGCTGCGTCGTCGGCCTCGCGGGCGGGCTGTCGTACGCCCTCTCCTTCACCGCGTGGGGGCACTGGGTGATCCGGGCCAGGCTGTGGCTGCCGATGGCCGGCAAGCTGCCCTGGGACACGGCCGCGTTCCTGGACGACGCGTACCGGCGCGGGGTCCTGCGCCAGGCGGGCGCCGTCTACCAGTTCCGCCACGTCCGCCTCCAGCACCACCTGGGCCGCGCCTACCGGCGGAGCCGGACCGGGCGGTCCCTGCGCTGGTCCCCGGTGGACCCGGCCGCCGGCCCCGGGGACCGCGGCTGAAGCGGACGCCGGGGCGCGGGCGGGATCGGGGGGCGGGCTGTACCGGGGAGCGGCTCAGCCGCAGTGGGTGGCGACGTAGCCGTCGCTGCCCGTCTTGACGTAGGCGTCGGCGACGTACAGGCCGTTGCCGATGCAGTCCCAGATGTCCGAGGTGCCGTAGGGGCCGGAGACCGTCGTGCCCGGGGTCTGGCAGTCGATCTTCACCCAGGCGCCGTACGGGAGGACCTTCTTGATCGGGTAGCCGGTGCCGGGGCCGCTGCGGACGTTCACCCGCGAATCGGGCGCGACCGGGAACGTCATGTAACCGGCTTCACCGGACATCGCGGACAGGGATTCCACCGCGCCCGCCGTCTCGTCAACCGCCATGCTGCTCTCCCCCATTGACCGGATATCGACCACGACCGGACGGTGGCGCCCGGCAACTCGCGGAGGATAGCAGCCCCTTACGGAATCGCACGCACCGTCGACTAGGCTCCCCCGGGGGTGATGGGCGATGAGATCGGCGCGCGCTGAGCAGTCCGGGTTTCCGGAGTACGCCGGGCTGTACCGGCTGGAATCCGTCCTCGGTTCCGGCGGCATGGGCGTCGTCCACCTGGCCACTTCCGCGTCCGGGTTGAAGCTCGCCGTGAAGATCGTGCACGCGCAGCACGCGGTGGATCCCGAGTTCCGCGCCCGCTTCCAGCAGGAGGTCGCCGCCGCGCGGCGGGTGAGCGGCGCCTTCACCGCACCCGTCGTCGACGCCGACACCGACGCCGAACGGCCCTGGATGGCCACCCTGTTCATCGATGCCCCGACGCTCGCGGAGCGGGTGCGCGAGCGGGTGCTGGACCCGGCCGAGGTCGGCCGGCTCGGCGCCGGGATGGCGGAGGCGCTGCGCGACATCCACCGGGCCGGAGTGGTCCACCGGGACCTGAAGCCGAGCAACGTGCTGATGGCGCCCGACGGGCCCAAGGTCATCGACTTCGGGATCTCGCGCCCGTACGACAGCGACCTGCGGACCGAGACCGGGAAGCTGATCGGGACCCCGCCCTTCATGGCGCCCGAGCAGTTCCAGCGGCCCCGGGACGTCGGGCCCGCCGCGGACGTCTTCGCGATGGGGGCGCTGCTGGTCCACGCGGCCACCGGGCACGGGCCGTTCGACTCCGAGAGCCCGTACATCGTGGCCTACCAGGTGGTGCACAACGAGCCCGACCTCACGGGGGTGCCGCAGGAGCTGGCGCCGCTGATCGCGCGGTGCCTGGCGAAGGACCCGGCCGCGCGGCCCACCGCCGACGAGCTGATCGCCGTACTGCGCTCGGCCGCCTATCCGACGAACGAGGACACGCGGGCGTTCATACCGCGCCCGCGCTTCCCCCTGATGGATCCGGCGGCCGAGCCGGTCACGCACCGGCGGGACGGGCTGCTCGGGCCCGAGGACGCGCCGTCCGGACCGGATGCCGGGGCGGGCGCCGGAGCGGGCGCCGGAGCGGGGCGGCGCGCGGGGCGGCGGCGGCAGCGCTCGCGGTGGCGGGTGGCCGCCGTGTTGGGGACCGGGCTGCTGGTCACCGGCGGGGCGGTCGGCGGGTACGTGCAGTTCCGGGAGACGCCGGCCACGACGGTCGCCGATCACCTGGACGGCGCGCCGGGCGGGGCCGCGGCGGCCAGGATCGCGCCGTGGTCGGTGAGCCCCGGCGCGGCCGGGGCCGCGCGACGGATCCCGGCCTGCGGCTGGATGACGGACGCCCTCTACTGCTCGGCGCCCGGTCTCGCGGCGGTCCGGCTGGACCCGGCGACGGGCGCGGTGCGGTGGTCGGCGGCCGGGGTCACGGGTCCGGCGGACCCGGCGCCGTTCCCCGGGGGCGGCGCCGTCCTCGTGCACCTCTCCGGCAGCCACCTGTTGCAGGCGCTCGACCCGGCGACGGGGGCGCAGCGCTGGAAGGCCGACACCCCGCGCGGCGCGGACGTCGTGCCGGCGGGTGCGCTGGTGCTGGTCGTCGCCGGCGACGGGCAGGTGACGGCGCGCGACGCGGCGACCGGCGCCGTGCGCTGGACGAACCGGGCGGGCTCCGGTGCGCAGTTCGTGGCGGCGGCGGACGGCTCGGAGGTGTACGCCGTCACGCCCGCGGGGGACGGTACGTCGACCCAGGTGCTGGCCCTCGCGGCGGCCGACGGCGCCACCCGCTGGCAGCACCGGGCGGTGGGGCTGCTGGAGCCGGTGGGGGTGGTGGACGGGACGCTGCACCTGCTGGCGGGCGACGGGATGGTGACGGACTCGGTGGTACGGCTCGACCTGCGGACCCGGGGCGAGCGGCGCACGCTGCTGCCGACGACCCTGTTGCAGGCGCAGGCCGGGGTGGGGGCGGACGGGACGGTGTACGCCTTCGGGAGCGGCGGTGCGTTGGTGGCCGTGGGCGCGGAGCGGGAGCTGTGGCGGCTGGAGACGGCGGCCAGTCAGGCGTCGCGGCCGGTGGTGGCGGACGGGCGGGTCCACCTCATGGCGGCGGACGGGCGGCTGCTGGCGGTGGACGCGGTGCGGGGGCGGCTGGTCGGGCAGAGCGCTCCGCGGATGGCCACGGGGGCGAACACCTTCGTGCCGGTGCGGCCTGCGCCGGTGGTGGCCGACGGGCGCGTCTTCGGCTCCGCGCCGGACGGTTCGGTCTTCGCCGTCGACCCTGGCGGGTGGCGGTAGTTCCCGTGGGGGCGTGGTCGGGGTCCGGCCGCCGGGCGCGGCTCCGGCCGGTGTGCGACCCCGGCTCGACCGCCCTCCGGGGGCGCCTCAAACGCCGGCGAGGCTGTATTGGCCGGCCCTACCGCTGGGAGGTACCCCCGGGCGGGGCTGGATTGGCCCGGGCATTTTCAGCCCGCCCGGCGTTTGAGGGCCCGCCGGAGGCGCATCCAGCCCGGCCGGCGATTGAGGCCACCAGGTCAACGCCCGGCTAACGGTCCGCTGCCCTCCGGGGCGCCTCAAACGCCGGCGAGGCTGGATCTGCCCGGCCGAAGGCGCCGGTGGGGGCACATCCAGCCCGGCCGGCGATTGAGGCCAGGGTCAGCCGAGGAGGGAGACGTCGCGGACGGCGCCCTTGTCGGCGCTGGTGGCCATGGCGGCGTAGGCACGCAGCGCCGCCGACACCTTGCGCTCGCGGTTCTTCGGCGCGTAGACGCCGCCCAGCGCCTCGCGACGGGCCGCCAGCGTGGCGTCGTCGACCAGCAGGTCGATCGAGCGCTTCGGGATGTCGATCCGGATGCGGTCGCCGTCCTCGATGAGCGCGATCGCCCCGCCCGACGCCGCCTCCGGCGAGGCGTGGCCGATGGAGAGCCCGGACGTACCGCCGGAGAAGCGCCCGTCGGTGATCAGCGCGCAGGACTTGCCGAGCCCGCGGCCCTTGAGGAAGGACGTCGGGTAGAGCATCTCCTGCATGCCGGGGCCGCCGCGCGGGCCCTCGTAGCGGATGACGACGACGTCACCCGGCTTGATCTCCTTGCGCAGGATCTTGTCGACGGCCTCGTCCTGCGATTCGCAGACCACGGCCGGGCCTTCGAAGGTCCAGATCGACTCGTCGACGCCCGCCGTCTTGACCACGCAGCCGTCGACCGCGATGTTGCCGTGCAGGACCGCGAGACCGCCGTCCTTGGAGTAGGCGTGCTCGACGGAGCGGATGCAGCCGCCCTCGGCGTCGAGGTCGAGGGTGTCCCAACGCTCGGACTGCGAGAAGGCGGTCGCGGAGCGGACGCAGCCGGGGGCCGCGTGCCACAGCTCGATCGATTCCTCGGAGGCGGTGCCGCTGCGCACGTCCCAGGTGCCGAGCCACTCCTCGATGCCGGCCGAGTGCACGGTGTGGACGTCCTTGTTGAGCAGACCGCCGCGGTACAGCTCGCCGAGGATGGCGGGGATGCCGCCGGCCCGGTGGATGTCCTCCATGTAGTACGTGCCGCCCGGCGCCACGTTCGGCGCGACCTTGGAGAGGCACGGGACGCGGAGCGAGACCTCGTTGATGTCCTTGAGGTCGTAGTCCAGACCCGCTTCCTGCGCCGCGGCCAGCAGGTGCAGGATCGTGTTGGTGGAGCCGCCCATGGCGATGTCGAGCGCCATGGCGTTCTCGAAGGCCTCGCGCGTGGCGATGGAGCGCGGCAGGACCGAGTAGTCGTCCTGCTCGTAGTGGCGCTTGGTGATCTCGACGATCGTGCGGCCCGCGTTCTCGTACAGCGCCTTGCGGGCGGTGTGCGTGGCGAGGACCGAGCCGTTGCCGGGGAGGGCGAGGCCGATGGCCTCGGCGAGGCAGTTCATCGAGTTGGCGGTGAACATGCCGGAACACGAACCGCAGGTGGGACAGGCGTTCTCTTCGATGCGCAGGACGTCTTCGTCGGAGACGTTCTCGTTGGAGGCGTCGACCATCGCGTCGATGAGGTCCAGCTTGCGGACGGTGCCGTCGACGAGGGTGGCCTGACCGGCCTCCATCGGGCCGCCGGAGACGAAGACGACCGGGATGTTGAGGCGCATGGCGGCCATCAGCATGCCGGGGGTGATCTTGTCGCAGTTCGAGATGCAGATCAGGGCGTCGGCGCAGTGCGCTTCCACCATGTACTCGACCGAGTCCGCGATGAGGTCGCGGGAGGGCAGGGAATACAGCATGCCGCCGTGGCCCATCGCGATGCCGTCGTCCACCGCGATCGTGTTGAACTCGCGCGGGACGGCGCCCGCGGCCAGGATCGCGTCGGAGACGATCCGGCCGACCGGGGCGAGGTGGGTGTGCCCGGGGACGAACTCGGTGAAGGAGTTGGCGACCGCGATGATCGGCTTGCCGATGTCGGCGCTCGCTACGCCCGACGCCCGCATAAGGGCGCGGGCGCCCGCCATGTTGCGGCCGTGGGTGACGGTGCGGGACCTCAGCTCGGGCATCGGGTTCACTCCCCATAGATGACACGTGGATGGCTCAGATTACGAGGCTACGCCTGCCGCCCGGGATCCGGACGGGGTGTCCGCATGTCGGGACGGGAGGCTCATTCCTCGGTCAGGTACCGCTGGAGGGTGGGCGCCACGAGCGCGACGATGTCCTCCGGGTCGGCGGAGGCGAGCGGCTCGACCTGGACGACGTACCGCAGGATGGCGATGCCGACCATGTGCGAGGCGGCCAGCTCGGCGCGGAAGGTGGGGTCGGGGACCTTGAGATCGGCCGCCACCCGTTCCAGGACCCGGCGCAGGATCAGCTCGCGCAGCACCTTGGCCGCGGCCTCGTGGGTCAGCGCCGAACGGACCACCGCCAGCAGCGGCGCGCGGGAGGCCGGGTTCTCCCAGATGCCCAGGAAGTAGCGGGCGAGGCGCTCGCCGATGCCGTCGGGGCCGTCCCCGACGACGGCCGGGACGACGAGGGCGGGGTCCACGCTCATCTCGATGGTCGCCGCGAAGAGGTCGTCCTTGGTGCCGAAGTAGTGGTGGACCAGCGCCGGGTCCACGCCCGCGGCCTTGGCGATCCCGCGCACGGACGTCTTGTCGTAGCCGCGGTCGGCGAACTCCGAGCGGGCCGCGAGGCGGATCCGCTCCTGGGTGCCGGGGCCGTCGCCGGCCTCGTCGTGGCGGGGGCGGCCGGGGCCGCGGCGGGGGCGGGGCCGGTTGGCCGGGGCGTCCGTCATCGGCGCGGGAGGTGGGTGACGGGGCCGGTGCCCGTGCCGGCGCTGGCGAGGTGCAGCCGGGTGAAGGCGAGGGCCTCGGCGAGGTCGGCCTCGCGCTCGGCGGCGGACATCGCGCGGCGGGTGTTGACCTCGATGACGACGTGGCCGTCGAATCCGGTGCGGGCGAGCCGGTCCAGCAGCTCGGCGCAGGGCTGGGTGCCGCGGCCGGGGACGAGGTGCTCGTCCTTGGCGGAACCGTTTCCGTCGGCGAGGTGGACGTGGGCGAGCCGGTCGCCCATCCGGTCGATCATCTCGGTGGCGTCCGTACGGGCGGTCGCGGTGTGGGACAGGTCGACGGTGAAATGCCGGTAGTCGTCCTTGGTGACGTCCCACTCGGGCGCGTACGCGAGCATCTCGCGGTCGCGGTAGCGCCAGGGATACATGTTCTCCACGGCGAACCGGACGTCGGTCTCGTCGGCCATCCGCCAGATGCCGGAGACGAACTCGCGGGAGTACTGGCGCTGCCAGCGGAACGGCGGGTGGACGACGACCGTGCTCGCGCCGAGCTTCTCGGCGGCGGCCTGGGCGCGCTGGAGCTTGGTCCACGGGTCGGTGGACCAGACGCGCTGGGTGATCAGGAGGCAGGGGGCGTGGATCGCGAGGATCGGGACCTGGTGGTGGTCGGAGAGCCGGCGCAGGGCCTCGATGTCCTGGCTGACGGGGTCCGTCCAGACCATCACCTCGACGCCGTCGTAGCCGAGGCGCGCGGCGATCTCGAAGGCGGTCGCCGTGGACTCCGGGTAGACGGAGGCGGTGGAGAGGGCGACTTTCGCGTCCGGGATGCGCACTGGTTCTGCCACGGGGACAGGGTACGGGGGCGCGGGGCCCCGGCCCCGCACCGGGCCGCTCGCCTCCGGCGGGGGCAGCCCGGCCGGCCTCGCCCTCAAACGCCGGGCGGGCTGAATCGGGCTGCCCGATCCAGCCCCGCCGGCGATTGAGGCGCCCCCGGAGGGCAGCGGACCCGCAGACGAGGGCCGGCTCGATGTGCCTCCGGCGGGCCCTCAAACGCCGGGCGGGCTGGATTTGGCCGGGCCCCAGGGGAAGGGCGGGCTGGATTTGGCCGGGCCCGAGGGGAAGGGCGGGCTGGGCTTGGCCGGGCCCATCCAGCCTCGCCGGCGTTTGAGGCGCCCCCGGAGGGCGGGCGACCGGAAGCCGGACGCCGACCGGCGGGCGGGTCGGGGCAGCCCCGCCGGTCAGGTGGGGAGGTGGTCCAGGCGGCGGAGGATGATGCCTTCGCGGAGGGCCCAGGGGCAGATCTCCAGTTCTTCCACGCCGAGGAGATCCATCGCGGCCTCGGCGACCATCGCACCGGCCAGCAGCTGCCCGGCGCGCCCCTCCGAGACGCCGGGGAGGGCCGCCCGCTGGAGGGTGGTCATCTCCGCGAGGCGCGGGACCCATTCCTCCAGGGACTTGCGGGTCAGCCCGCGCTGGACGAAGAGGCCCTCCGCCGAGCGGGCCGCACCCGCGATCCGGGCCAGCTGCTTGAAGGTCTTGGAGGTGGCCACCACGTGGTCCGGCGCGCCCGACCGGCTGAACTCGCCGACCGTCCGCGCGATCTGGGCCCGTACGTGCCGGCGCAGCGCCTTGACGTCCGCCGGGTCCGGCCGGTCGCCCGGGAGCCAGCCCGCGGTGAGCCGGCCCGCGCCGAGCGGCAGGGACACGGCGGTGTCGGGGTCCTCGTCGATGCCGGAGGCGATCTCCAGGGAGCCGCCGCCGATGTCGAGCACCATCAGCTTGCCCGCCGACCAGCCGAACCAGCGGCGCACCGCCAGGAACGTCAGGCGGGCCTCGTCCGCGCCGCTGAGGACCTGGAGGTCGACGCCGGTCTCCTCGCGGACCCGGGTCAGCACCTCGTCGGCGTTCGTCGCCTCGCGCACCGCACTGGTCGCGAAGGGCAGGACGTCCTGGCACCCCTTGTCCTCGGCGGCCTGGGCGGCGCCCGCGATCACCGAGACGAGCCGCTCGACGCCGTCGGGGGTGACCGCGCCGCGCTCGTCGAGCAGCTCCGCCAGGCGCAGTTCCACCTTGTGGGAGTGCGCCGGCTGGGGGCGCGCGCCGGGGTGCGCGTCGACCACCAGCAGGTGGATCGTGTTCGAACCCACGTCAAGGACACCGAGTCTCATACGCGAAACGCTACTGGGCCGAACGCGTAGGGGCGGCGTAAGGGGCCTTTAGGCTGGGGTTCGTGCCCAATACGAAGAAGGCCGGCAAGACCACCAAGCCGAGCAAGACGAAGAAGTCGAGCACCACGGACGAGAAGGGGCTCGACTTCGCCCGGGCCTGGGTGGAGTTCCCCGATCCGGCCGACGACGAGCAGATCTTCCGCTGTGACCTGACCTGGCTCACCTCCCGTTGGACCTGCATCTTCGGCAGCGGCTGCCAGGGCATCCAGGCGGGCCGCGCGGACGACGGCTGCTGCACGCTCGGCGCGCACTTCTCCGACGAGGACGACGAGAAGCGGGTCGCCGAGAACGTGGCGCGCCTGACGCCGGAGCTGTGGCAGTTCCACGATGTCGGCGCCGAGTCGGGCTGGGTGCAGAAGGACGAGGACGGCGAGCGGCAGACCCGGCGGTGGGAGGGGTCGTGCATCTTCCAGAACCGGCCCGGTTTCGCGGCGGGCGCCGGTTGTTCGCTGCACATCCTGGCGCTGCGGGAGGGCCGGGAGCCGCTGGAGACGAAGCCGGACGTGTGCTGGCAGCTGCCGGTGCGCCGGACGTACGAGTGGATCGACCGGCCGGACGACACCCGGGTGCTCCAGGTGTCGATCGGCGAGTACGACCGGCGCGGCTGGGGCCCGGGCGGCCACGACCTGCACTGGTGGTGCACCTCGGCGACCTCCGCGCACGGCGCGGGCGACCCGGTCTACGTGACCTACCGGCCCGAGCTGATCGAGCTGATGGGCAAGGAGGGCTACGGGGCGCTGGTCGCGCTGTGCGAGGCGCGCCTGGCGTCGGCGCCGCCGATGGCCCCGCACCCGGCGGACCCGGTGGTCCTGCCGGTCCCGGCGGTCCCGGTCAAGAAGAAGTAGCGGGCGTCGGGGTCGGGGTAACCGTTCCCTCGGACGCGGTCGGCGTCGGGGTGGGGGTCGGCGTGGGCGTGGGGGTCGGCGTCTCGGTCGGGGTCGGCGTCGGGGTGGGCGTCGGCGGTGTCGGTGTGGGTGTGGGATCCGTCGGCGGCGTCCGGCTGGGCTGCGGAGCCGGCCGGCCGCGGCCCGAGATCGAGACCATCGCGCCGCTCGGGTCCACCCCGACCCGGGCGGTCCAGGCGCCCACGGGCTGGGCGTCGGGGTCCACGGTGATCCGTAGGGTGACCGATTCTCCTGGGGCCAGGGTGCCCGCCGTGGCGCTCGCGCGCAGCCAGGGGGCGTCCGTCCACAGCCGCCAGTCGACGGGGGCCCCGCCGGACGCGCTGAGGGCGAGCAGGGTGACTCCGCCGCGGGAGGCGGCGGTGACGGTGAGCCGCCCCAGCCCCGCCGAGCCGGGCCGGTCGGGGCCGGTCGGGGCGCCCGAGCTGATCACCTCGACGGACACGTCGGGAACGGGGCCGCCTTCGGTGAACCGGGGCTCGGCGCCGGTGGTGCGGGTGTTGCCCGCGTTCTCGTAGGCCGCCGCGCCGGGGACGGGCCGGCCGTCGTAGCCGTTCAGGTGCGAGGGGATCTGGAGCTCGCTCGCGGAGATGCGGGTGTTGGTGGCGCCGGTCGACTCGCCGGTGCTGGGGGCGCCGCGGTACGCCGCCCAGAGGGCCAGGACCGGCGCCGCGACCACGGTGGCGACGACCGTGGTGGTGACGGCGCGGGAGCGGATCCGGTCGCGGCGGGCCGCGCGGTCCTTCGGGTCGAGGGGGAATCCGGTCCGGGCGAACCGGGGGGCCCCGGCGCGACCGCGGACCCGGGCGGAGCGCAGCATCGCGGTGCGCACGCCGGTGCGCGGCGCCGGTACGAGCGGCAGGGCGCCGGTGCCCACGCCGCCGGAGCCGGGCCACGGGGCGCCGGCGCCGACGCGTTCGGCGACGCGGCGGCAGAGCGGGCAGTCGTCGACGTGGCGGACGAGTTCGGCGCGCAGGGTGGTGGAGAGCAGCACCTGGCTGTCCCCGGTGAGCCGGGAGACGGCGGGACAGTTGCCGGTTTCGACCACGGCGAGCGCGGCGCGGGTGCGCTCGACCTCGCAGGCGGCTCCGGTGAGCAGGTCGCGGGCGGCGGTGGCCGGGGTGCTGAGGACGGCGGCGAGTTCGGTCACGGTCAGCCGGTGGCGGACGGCGAGTTCGAGGGCCTCGCGCTGCTCGGGGGTGGTCCCGGCGGCCTCGGGCCAGGCGAGCCGGGCCAGCTCGGTCCGCCGGTACGCGTTGACGTCGATCGGGTCGGCGGGTGCGGCCCCCGTCCCCGGCGCGGGGGCCGCACCCGTCCGGTCGGGGCCGCCGCCCGGGGCCGGGCGGTCCGTGGCCGGGCGGTCCGTGGCCGGCGCGCGGTCGGCTTCGGTGCGCCCCGGCGCACGCCGGGTGGTGTGCACGCCCGGCGGAGTGTGCCGGGCGCGCCGGGTCTCGGCGAGCCTGCGCAGACAGGCCCAGCGGGCGAGGGCGTAGAGCCAGGCCCGGCGGTCGCTCTCGTCGGGGCAGCGCCCCGGGTGCCGCTCGGCCACGGCCAGGACCTCGCCGAGCACCTCGGTGGCGCTGTCGTGGTCGCACAGGACCGACAGGCAGTACGTGAACAGGCCGTCCAGGTACGGCTCGTGGCGGAAGGGGGGCGCCTGCTCCCCCTCGGGGAGCGTGCGCCCGTGCGCCCGGTGTGCGCCGGTGCGAGTCGTGGGGTCGGCGTGGTTGCTGCTGTTCACCTCGTGAAGGTAGGCGGCCGGCCGGCGACGGCCCGGAAGCCTTCAGCACTTTTAGTCCTTACGGGTGAACAGATCGTGTCGTTGCTGACGGTCGCCCTGACGTCCCCGTCCGATCGGCCCCGGCGGGGGTGTCGGCGCCGGCCGATACCGTTGGCGGCATGGCAGCAGCCCGTACATCCCGTTCATCCGCCAAGGACCGGCCGTCCTACCGCTGTACCGAGTGCGGCTGGACCACCGCGAAGTGGCTCGGCCGGTGCCCCGAGTGCCAGGCCTGGGGGACCGTCGAGGAGACGGGCGCGCCCGCCGTACGGACCACCGCGGCCGGCCGCGTGTCCACCGCCGCCGTGCCCATCGCCCAGGTCGACGTGCGCCAGGCGACGGCCCGCTCCACCGGGGTCGACGAGCTGGACCGGGTGCTCGGCGGGGGTCTCGTACCCGGGGCCGTGGTGCTGCTCGCCGGCGAGCCCGGCGTCGGCAAGTCCACCCTGCTCCTGGACGTCGCCGCGAAGGCGGCGAGCGACGAGCACCGCACCCTGTACGTGACGGGCGAGGAGTCGGCGAGCCAGGTGCGGCTGCGCGCCGACCGGATCAACGCGCTCAGCGACCACCTCTACCTCGCGGCCGAGACGGACCTGTCGGCGGTGCTCGGGCACCTGGACGCGGTGAAGCCCTCGCTGCTGATCATGGACTCCGTGCAGACCGTCGCCTCCCCCGAGATCGACGGGGCGCCCGGCGGCATGGCCCAGGTCCGCGAGGTCGCGGGGGCCCTGATCCGCGCCTCCAAGGAGCGCGGGATGTCCACGCTGCTCGTCGGCCACGTCACCAAGGACGGGGCCATCGCCGGTCCCCGGCTGCTGGAACACCTCGTCGACGTGGTGCTCAGCTTCGAGGGCGACCGGCACGCCCGGCTGCGCCTGGTCCGCGGCATCAAGAACCGCTACGGCGCCACCGACGAGGTCGGCTGCTTCGAGCTGCACGACGAGGGGATCACCGGGCTCGCCGACCCGAGCGGGCTGTTCCTGACCCGGCGCGCGGAGGCGGTTCCCGGCACCTGCCTGACGGTGACGCTGGAGGGCAAGCGGCCGCTGGTCGCCGAGGTGCAGGCGCTGACCGTGGACTCGCAGATCCCCTCGCCCCGACGGACCACCTCCGGGCTGGAGACCTCCCGCGTCTCGATGATGCTGGCCGTGCTGGAGCAGCGCGGCCGGATCACCGCGCTCGGCAAGCGGGACATCTACGCCGCGACGGTGGGCGGGGTGAAGCTGACGGAGCCCGCCGCCGACCTGGCCGTGGCGCTGGCGCTGGCTTCGGCCGCGAGCGACGTACCGCTGCCGAAGAACCTCGTCGCGATCGGCGAGGTCGGGCTGGCCGGTGAGGTGCGGCGGGTGACGGGCGTGCAGCGCCGGCTCGCCGAGGCGCACCGGCTCGGGTTCACGCACGCGCTGGTGCCGGTGGACCCGGGCAAGGTGCCCGCGGGCATGAAGGTCATCGAGGTGGCCGACATGGGGGACGCGCTGCGGGTGCTGCCGCGCGGCCGGAGCCGGAGCTCGGCGAAGCCCGACGCCTGAGGTCGACGCCTGAGGTGGACGTGTGAGGTGCAGGTCAGGGGGCCCGTCCGGGGTCCTCTGACGGGCACAGTGGCCAAGCCACGGCGGGGGCGTGGCGCGCGCCGGTAGACTTTGTGCTGGTCCGCCCGGCCGTACGCACTCCCCTGTGCCCGTGGTGCGGGGCGGTACGACCCGCGACCGGAGGAGTGCAGTGGCAGCCAAGGACGGGGCAGCAGCATCCGGGAAGTCCGGCGCAGGCAGCAAGCAGGAGGCCCTGATGCGGGCTTCGCTGAGCGCGGTCGCACCCGGTCAGCAGCTGCGTGACGGCCTGGAGCGGATCCTGCGCGGCAACACCGGCGGTCTGATCGTGCTCGGCATGGACAAGAGCGTCGAGGCCATGTGCACCGGCGGCTTCGTCCTGGACGTGGAGTTCACCGCGACCCGGCTGCGCGAGCTGTGCAAGCTCGACGGGGCGCTCATCGTGGACAAGGACATCACCAAGATCCTGCGGGCGGGCGTCCAGCTGGTGCCGGACGCCTCGATCCCGACGGAGGAGACGGGCACCCGGCACCGCACGGCGGACCGCGTCTCCAAGCAGTGCAACTTCCCGGTCGTCTCGGTCTCGCAGTCGATGCGGCTGATCGCGCTGTACGTCGACGGCGAGCGGCGCGTGCTGGAGGAGTCCGGGGCGATCCTGTCCCGGGCGAACCAGGCGCTGGCCACGCTGGAGCGGTACAAGCTGCGGCTCGACGAGGTCGCGGGCACGCTGTCGGCGCTGGAGATCGAGGACCTGGTGACGGTCCGCGACGTCACGGCGGTCGCGCAGCGGCTGGAGATGGTCCGGCGGATCGCGACCGAGATCGCCGAGTACGTCATCGAGCTCGGCACCGACGGGCGGCTGCTGTCGCTCCAGCTGGACGAGCTGACGGTCGGGATCGAGCAGGAGCGCGAGCTGGTCATCCGGGACTACGTGCCGGAGCCGACGGCGAAGCGTTCCCGCACGGTCGAGGAGGCGCTGGCCGAGCTGGATTCCTTCACGCACGCGGAGCTGCTGGAGCTGGCGACGGTGGCGCGGGGGCTGGGGTACACGGGCTCGCCCGAGACCCTCGACTCCGCGGTGTCGCCGCGCGGGTACCGGCTGCTGGCGAAGGTGCCGCGGCTGCCGGGGGCCATCATCGAGCGGCTCGTGGAGCACTTCGGCGGGCTGCAGAAGCTGCTCGCGGCGAGCGTGGACGATCTGCAGACCGTCGACGGCGTCGGGGAGGCGCGGGCACGGTCCGTGCGGGAAGGGCTGTCGCGGCTGGCGGAGTCCTCGATCCTGGAGCGCTACGTCTAGCCTGCGGCGCGAGTGGCCTGCGGCGCGAGCGTGGTGTCCTGGGCCCGGGCATGGCCGCCGAAACGTCCCGGCCACGAGCCGGACCGCCCTCCGGGGGCGCCTCAATCGCCGGCGAGGCTGATTCGGCCGGCTCCGACGGCACACCTCGGCCCCATCCAGCCCGCCCGGCGATTGAGGGCATCTTTGAGCCCGGCCGACGCTTGAGGCCACACTCCGGCCCGCTGCCCTCCGGGGGCACCTCAAACGCCGGCGGGGCTGGATTGCCCGACGGCCAAGCTCGGCCGAATCAAGCCCGGCCGGCGCTTGAGGCCACACCTAGCCTGCCCGGCGATTGAGGGCATCCCTCAGCCCGCCCTGCGATTGAGGGCGGCTTTGACGGTCAGTCCTGCTTCAGGACGAAGGAGGTTCGGGCTACAGGCATGCCGGGGGACTTGACCTCCACCACGTACGTGTCGGCCACCGCGCTCCCCGCCGGAGGCGCCTGGCACTGGGACGCCGAGCTGAACTTCCGGTCCCACTCCAGCGACTGCGTCGTCTCGCTGTTCGCCGGCAGCCGGTAGAAGACGTTGCCCGCTCCCGCGGGGCAGTCCGCCGAGGACCAGACGGCCTTGCCCGTGGACGCCTGAGTGATGCTCAGGATCGCCTGCTTGGGGCCGAGGTCGACCTTGCAGGTGGTGCCGGAGACGTTGCGGGCGAGGAGTTCGAGGCGGGGGCGCTCGTTCGGCTCGTACTCGTTCTTGGTGCTCTTGACCTCCCACTGGAGCGCGCTCGGCGCACAGGTGGGGAGCGGGGAGTCGGCCGGGATCTGGCCGGGCCCGGCGGCGGACCCGCCGCCCGCGCCCGAACCGGAGCCGCCCGGTTCGCCGTTCTTGCCGGTGCCCGCGCCGCCCGCGCCGGTGCCCGCCGCCGCGCCGCCGTGGTCGCCGCCGGTGGCGCCGCCGGCGCCCGCCTCGTCGCGGCCGCCCGGGGCCGTACCGATGGCCGGCCCCGATCCCGGCGCGCCGGGCGTGATGGAGGTGGCCGGGTGCGGCCCGGAGCCGCCGCCCTTGCCGTTCTGACTGGTCCTGCCCCCGCCGGAACTGACGGTCCATACGGCGAGGAGCGCCAGGAGGGCGGCGACGGACGCCAGAACTGCCCTCCGTCGCCAGTAGATGGAGGAGGGAAGCGGCCCGACCGGATTGCGCAGTGATCCCACGGAGGGAACTTTACGAGAGTCCAGGACGCGATCCGTGCCCCACATGCCGTACATCCGGCGCGTTTTGGCGATGATCATCCCGCTGCGCCACCGCTGGAGGGCCATCAGGACCAAGATCGGGGCCGAGAGGCTGATGCCGGTGTTGGTCCGGTTTGCGTATTGTCGGTCGGATGGACACATCCGACCTCTACCGAGACGTCACCGACTTCGCGCACTCCACGCCCGGCTGGGTGCAGTCCCTCGCCGAGATCTGGACGAAGAGCGGGCTGCTGGTCTTCGGCCTGCTCTTCCTCCTCGTGTGGTGGCGCGCCCGGACCCGCGGCGACACGGCGATGGCCCTGGCCGTCCTCGCCCCGCTGGCCACGGCCGTCGCGTACGTCGTCTCCGAGGTCGTGAAGTCCACCGTGCACGAGGACCGGCCCTGTCGGGCCGTCCCGGGCGCGCTCGCCCCGTTGATCACGTGCCCGGCGCCGGGCGACTGGTCCTTCCCGAGCAACCACTCCGTGATCGCGGGCGCCGCCGCCGTCGCCCTGGCGCTGGCCGTGCGCCGGCTCGGCCTGCTCACCGTGCCGCTCGCCCTGCTGATGGCCTTCTCCCGGGTCTTCGTCGGGGTGCACTACCCGCACGACGTGGCGATGGGCCTGCTGCTCGGTGCCTCGGTCGGCGCGCTGGTGGCGATCGCGCTCACGGGCCCCATCCGTCGGATCATCGGTTCGATGCGCACGAGCGGGGTCCGTCCCGCCGCCCTCTTCACCGGTCCGGGGCCCGCGCCCGAGGGGTGAATCGTGCCAGGATGCCCCTGCCATGACTGCATCCCCCGAAACCCCCGCCCCGTCCGAGGCGTCGGCCGTGCCCGGCGCCGAAGCCGCCCGCGCGCTGCACTCCCCCGTCATCGCCTGGTTCCGCGAGAACGCCCGCGACCTGCCCTGGCGTCGCCCCGAAGCCGGTCCCTGGGGCGTCATGGTCAGCGAGTTCATGCTCCAGCAGACCCCGGTCGCCCGGGTGCTGCCGGTGTACGAGCAGTGGCTGGCCCGCTGGCCCCGCCCCGCCGACCTGGCCGCCGACGCGCCCGGGGAGGCCGTACGGGCCTGGGGCCGCCTCGGCTATCCGCGCCGGGCGCTGCGGCTGCACGGCGCGGCCGTCGCCATAACGGAACGGCACGGGGGCGACGTACCGCGGGAGCACGACCGGCTGTTGTCCCTGCCCGGCATCGGCGAGTACACCGCCGCGGCCGTGGCCTCCTTCGCCTACGGGCAACGGCACGCGGTGCTGGACACGAACGTGCGCCGGGTCTTCGCCCGGACCGCGACCGGCGTCGAGTACCCGCCGAACGCCACCACCGCCGCCGAGCGGCGGCTGGCCCGCGCGCTGCTGCCCGAGGACGAGGAGACGGCGGCCGGGTGGGCCGCGGCCTCCATGGAGCTGGGCGCGCTGGTGTGCACCGCGAAGAGCCCGGACTGCGTGCGCTGCCCGGTGGCCGGGCTGTGCGCCTGGCGGCTGGCGGGCAAGCCCGCGCACGCGGGTCCGCCGCGGCGCGGGCAGACCTACGCCGGCACCGACCGGCAGGTGCGCGGCCGACTGCTGGCCGTGCTGCGCGAGGCGGTCGGGCCGGTGCCGAAGGCGGCACTGGACGCCGTGTGGGACGAGCCCGTGCAGCGGGCCCGCGCGCTGGACGGACTGGTCGCCGACGGGCTGGTGGAGCCGCTCGGCGCCGACGGCGGCGGGGCCCTCGCGACGGCGTACCGGCTGCCGCTCGGCTGACTCTCGCATTCCGCTTGAGCGACCGAAACCGCAGCTCACGGGCGCTGTTACACAACCTATGGACAGCCGTGTTCCCACCGAAGGCTCACCCGCACAGTGCCGTGACAACCGCTCCGTACCTTCGGATCCAGAAGCACAGGACGAAGAGCGGTAACGGGCGGAGGCGGTCTGAGATGGCGCACGGCGGCGAGGTACTCGAATTCGAAGAGTACGTACGCACTCGGCAGGACGCGCTGCTGCGCAGTGCCCGTCGCCTGGTCCCCGACCCGACCGACGCGCAGGACCTCCTGCAGACCGCCCTCGTGCGCACCTACGGCCGCTGGGACGGCATCGCCGACAAGTCCCTCGCCGATGCCTACCTGCGCCGTGTCATGATCAACACGCGGACCGAGTGGTGGCGCGCCCGCAAGCTCGAAGAGGTCCCCACCGAGCAGTTGCCGGACGCCCGCGTCGAGGACGGCGCCGAACAGCGCGCCGACCGCGCGCTCTTGATGGACATCCTCAAGGTGCTCGCGCCCAAGCAGCGCAGCGTGGTCGTGCTGCGACACTGGGAGCAGATGAGCACCGAGGAGACGGCCGCGGCGCTCGGCATGTCGGCCGGTACCGTGAAGAGCACGCTGCACCGTGCCCTGGCGCGCCTGCGCCAGGAGCTGGAGAGCCGCGACCTGGACATGCGCGCGCTGGAGCGCGGTGACCACACCATGCAGTACGAGGGGCGGGAGCGGTGCGCGGCCTAACAGGCCTCCGGGGCAGGAGCCCTCTGGTACTGATGTCGGCGGGGATGGTCATCCTCGTCGGCACTGTGCTGTTCGCGGTCGGCTGCTCCACCGGCGGTACCGGGCTGCGGGACGGCGGGCCGGCGCGCACCGAGTCCGTGTCGAAGACGGCCCCGCCCTCCGCGGCCGGGCAGCAGTCCGCCTCGCCCTTCAAGAAGGTCCAGGACGTGGTCGCCCTGGTGAAGGCCGACCCGAAGGTCAGCGACGCGGTCAAGAAGGACCTGCGGCCGTGCTCCGGCAAGGAGTACCCGGTCGACGTCAGCTACGGGAAGGTCACCGGGGGCGCCGAGCCGGACCTGGTCGTCAACATCCTGTCCTGCTCGGACGCGATCGGCGTTGGCACGTACGTGTACAAGCAGGACGGCACGAAGTACGAGAATGTGTTCTCGGACGAGGCGCCGCCCGTCTACGCGGAGATCGACCGGGGCGACCTGGTGGTGAGCAAGCCGATCTACGTCAAGACGGAGGCGTACGCCACCGGCGAGGACGTGATCACCTTCCGCTGGAACGGCGAGAAGTTCACCGAGCACGACCGCGTGCACTCGGAGTACAGCAACGTAGGCGGTGGTGGGAGCCAGCCCGCCCCCGCCGTGACACCACAGAAGAACTGAGGCGACCGGTCATGGCCGAGACCCACGTGCTGTTCGTGGAGGACGACGACGTCATCCGTGAGGCCACGACCCTGGCGCTGGAGCGCGACGGGTTCGTGGTCACCGCCATGCCCGACGGGCTGTCCGGCCTGGAGTCCTTCCGGGCGAACCGGCCCGACATCGCGCTGCTCGACGTGATGGTGCCCGGCATGGACGGCGTCAGCCTGTGCCGCCGGATCCGCGACGAGTCCACCGTCCCCGTGATCATGCTGTCGGCGCGCGCCGACTCGATCGACGTGGTGCTCGGGCTGGAGGCGGGCGCCGACGACTACGTCACCAAGCCCTTCGACGGCTCGGTCCTGGTCGCCCGGATCCGCGCCGTCCTGCGCCGCTTCGGTCACGCCGGTGGCCCGGGCGGCGCCGGCTCCGACGGCGACCCGGCCGGGGAGCGCGGGGTGCTGTCCTTCGGCGACCTGGAGGTCGACACCGAGGGCATGGACGTCCGCAAGGCCGGGGTGGCGGTGGCGCTGACCCCGACCGAGATGCGGCTGCTGCTGGAGTTCTCCTCCGCGCCCGGCACCGTCCTGTCCCGCGACCGGCTGCTGGAGCGGGTGTGGGACTACGACTGGGGCGGCGACACCCGGGTCGTCGACGTGCACGTCCAGCGGCTGCGGACGAAGATCGGACAGGACCGGATCGAGACGGTCCGGGGCTTCGGATACAAGCTGAAGGCATGAGGAGCTTCACCTTCCGCACCGGCATCCGCTGGAAGATCACCCTCGCCATCACGGCCGTGGGGGCGCTCACCGCGCTCGCGCTGAGCCTGGTGGTGCACAGCGCTGCCCGGGTGTCGATGCTGGAGAGCGCGCGCGAGGCCCAGTTGGAGCGCGTGCAGTTCATCTCGCGCAACGCCGAATCAGGGCGCAAGCCCTTCATGGGCGCCAAGCTCAACGACCCGGACCTGCCCGCCGAGCTGCGCGAGAAGGCCCGCTCGGGGCGGCGCGGCACCTACATCCAGGAGCGGCCGAAGGCCAACCCCGAGGTCTGGGCCGCCGTACCGCTCGGCAACGGGCAGGTGCTCTCGATGCACTCCGGCTTCCAGCAGAGCGCCAACATGGTCCGCGACCTGGACCGGGCCCTGGTCGTCGGGTCGCTCGCCGTCGTCATCGGCAGCTCGGCCCTCGGCGTCCTGATCGGCGGCCAGATCTCGCGGCGGCTGCGCAAGGCGGCCGCGGCCGCCGGACGGGTCGCGCTCGGCGACCCGCAGGTGCGGGTGCGCGACGCGGTCGGCGGGGTGGTCCGGGACGAGACCGACGACCTCGCGCGGGCCGTCGACGCCATGGCGGACACGCTCCAGCAGCGGCTGGAGGCCGAGCGCCGGGTCACCGCCGACATCGCGCACGAGCTGCGCACCCCGGTCACGGGCCTGCTCACGGCGGCGGAACTGCTGCCGCCGGGGCGGCCGACCGAGCTGGTGCGGGACCGGGCGCAGGCGATGCGGGTGCTGGTCGAGGACGTGCTGGAGGTGGCCCGGCTGGACAGCGCGTCCGAGCGGGCGGAGCTCCAGGACGTGGCGCTGGGCGAGTTCGTGGGGCGCCGGGTGGCCTCGCTGATGCCCGAGGCGACCGTACGGATCGTGGCGGACGAGATCGTGAACACCGACCCGCGGCGCCTGGAGCGGATCCTGGGCAACCTGCTCGCCAACGCGGCGCGCTACGGGCGGGCCCCGATCCAGGTGGACGTCGAGGGACGGGTCGTGCGCGTCCGGGACCACGGGCCCGGCTTCCCCGAGGCGCTGCTGCGCGAGGGGCCGAGCCGTTTTCGCACCGGCTCCTCGGACCGCGCGGGCGTGGGCCACGGGCTGGGCCTGACCATCGCGGCGGGGCAGGCGCGGGTGCTGGGCGCCCGGCTCACCTTCCGAAACGTCGCGGCGCCGGGCGGAGTTGACCGCGAGGGCGAGGCGGCCGGGGCGGTGGCGGTGCTGTGGCTGCCGGAACACGCGCCGACGGCGACGGGCAGCTTCCCGATCGTCCGGCTGCCCGGCTGACGCCTCCGGCCTGTCTGGTGGCAGGGGCAATGTTTTAACATCCGTGCCATGACTGACGGTACGGATCGCCCGAACAGCCCCCAGCCCGGTCCCGCGCGGGGGAACGGCGGCGGGAGCGGGAGCGGCGGCTACGGCTATCCGCAGACCCCCGGAGCGGGCGGCCCGGGCGGCTACGGCTACCCGCAGGCACCCGCGGCGGGGGGCTACGGCTTCCCGCAGCCCGGGCAGCCGAACCCGTACCAGCAGGACCCGCACCCGCAGGACGCGCATCCACAGGAGCCCCACCAGCAGGATCCGGCGCAGGAACCCCTGCCCGGCGCGGCCTTCACCCCCGCGCCCCAGCCCGACTGGCAGGCGATGGCGGACCGGTCCGACGCGGGCCGGCGCACCAAGCGCCGCCTGATCGTCATAGGCGCGGCGGTCGCCGCCTGCGCCGTGGCCGCCGCGGCCACCCTCTGGTTCATGAACGACGACTCCGGCGGCGCCGACCCGAAGCCCGGGCCGGTGGCCGAGGGCTCGCAGAGCCCCTCGGCCTCCCCCAGCGAGCCCGCCTGGGACGACCCGCACACGGTGCCGGGCCAGCCCAACCTGCTGCGCGACCGCACCGGCTCCACGAACATCGCGCTCGGCCCGCAGGCCGAACAGGGCCCGGGCACCAAGCGCGGGGAGATCCGCTTCAAGGACAACCCGAACTCCTACGCCCAGGGCGCCGGGCAGGCCGTGGACACCACCAAGAGCTTCACCGTCTCGGCGCGCGTGTTCAGCTCGGCCAAGAGCGGCTCCCGGATCGCGGTGAGCCAGGGCGACGGGGTCTCGTACTCGTTCGAGCTGGGCCACGAGGCCGTGAACGGCAAGAACTCGTGGATCTTCCGCGTCCAGAGCGGCAACGACGGGGCCGAGGCCACCACCTCGCAGGTCGCCTCCGACGGGCTGAAGACCGCGAGCGCCTGGGCGATGCTGACCGGCACCTACGACGCCACCGCCAAGACGATCAAGCTGTACGTCGACGGCAAGCAGGCGGGCGAGGTGCCGGTGGCGGCCGGGATCTGGGCGGCCCCCGGCCCCATCCAGCTGGGCCGGGCCCGCCACCACGACATCTGGGCCGGTCAGTGGGCCGGGGCCATGGACAACGTACGGGTCTGGGACAGCGCCTTGACGGCCGCGCAGGTGGCGACCGTCAAGGGCGGCAAGAGCGAGGTCAAGCCGACCCACTCGTGGCTGATCAGCTGACGGGGATCCGCGGCGCCGTACGTACGCGGATCCACGGATCCACGGATCCACGGATCCGTTAGAGGGTGACGCCGGCCTGGCGCAGGAAGGCCACCGGGTTCACCGCGGAACCGTAGTTCGGGGTGGTGCGGATCTCGAAGTGCAGGTGCGGGCCCGTGGAGTTGCCGGTGTTGCCGGACAGGGCGATCAGCTGGTCGGCGGCGACCTGCTGGCCGATCTTCACCTGGATCTTCGACAGGTGGGCGTACTGCGAGTAGGTCTTGTCGGCGTGCTTGATCACGATGGCGTTGCCGTAGGCGGGGCCGTCACCGCCGCCGTTCGGGCCCGCCTTGACGACGACGCCGGAGTGCACGGCGTGCACCTTGGTGCCGATCGGCACCGCGAAGTCCTGGCCGGAGTGCTTGTGCGACCACAGGTTGCCGCCCTTGCCGAAGGTCGCGGACAGCGTGTACGAGTCCACGGGCGCCTCCCACGCGGTCGCCTTGCCGGCGACGGCGGCGGCCTGCGCGTCGGCCTGGGCCTCGATCAGGCCCGCGGTGCCGGTCAGCGCGGTCTGCGTCTCGTCGGCGAACGCGGTACCCGCCCCGAACACCATGGCAGCCCCCAGCCCGGTCGCGAGGACGGCGGTGCGGATGCGGTGGGTACTGGCGCTCTTCGACATGAGACGGGACCTCCGGGGACGGGTGGAGCACGGGCTGGTGGAGCATGGGACGACCCGGCACGCTGAGCGGTGTGCCGGGCTGCGACTCCTTGGTAACCCGCACCCCGCGGACATCCCAAACCACCCGATTACTACCGCGCCTCGTAGTGACCGAGAGGGCTCTCGGGCCTGTTGACCGGGTCCTTACTGGGCTGAGGGACCCCTCGGAGGACCCCCGCGGTCTACGAATCCGCGTAGTACGTCCGATTTGCCCTGTGCCGCTTGTCACCGGTTCAGGACCTCCGTCCCGGCCGTTCCGGGACCAAGGACCGCCGACCCGCACTACGCTCTCGCCTCGTGGACGCATCGGTGGCGGGGATGCGGCTGGCGTCGAGCGTGGTGACGCCGCTGCTGAAGAAGTTCTTCCGTGCGGAGGGGGCCGGGGCCGGCCTGGTGGACCGGCCCGTGCGCGTCTCCTCCTACGTCTCCTTACGGGAGAAACGCACGCTCGTCCCGGCGGACGTGCTGAAGATCGCCGAACGGATCGTCGCGGAGGCCCTGCGCTCCCCCGGCGAGCGACCGCTGCCGCCCGGCGAGGAGGCCGGCGTGGCCGCCGCACTGGTGGCGACGCTGGACGCGCTCGGCGAGGTGGCCCTGACGGACCTGGAGGCGGTCCGGCTCGGCCCGGAGGCCTTCGCCGCCGCGCTGCGCGCCCGAGCCCCCTACCTCGGGCTCGGCGCCGATGCCGCGCTCTTCCACGAGCGCCTGCTCGTGGTCCTGTGCGTGCACGTCCTGGACTTCTTCACCCGGCGCTCCACCTTCGTCGCCGCCACCCTGGTCGACCAGTCGCGCACCCTCGGCGAGCTGATCGACAAGACGGACCAGGTGCTCGACCGGGTACCCCACCAGCTCATCCGCGACACCGCCTTCGAGACCCGCTACCTCGCCCAGGTCGCCCGCAAGCACGGGACCCTGACCATCTACGGGATCGACCTCGCGCCCGGCACCGCGAAATGGCCGCTGAGCACGGCGTACCTGAGGCTGGAGGTGGACGGGGGCGGGGCCGTGGACACCGCGCCCAGGCCGCACCTCTTCTGGACCGACCGGATCCCCGGGCGCCTGCTGGACACCGGGCCCGGCAAGCGCGGCCGAAGGGTGCTGCTGCGCGGCGAGGCGGGCTCGGGCAAGACCACCCTGATCCAGTGGTTGACCGTCACCGCCGCCACGGGCCCCGCCGACAGCCCCCTGCACGGCCTGGTCCCCTACGTCCTGCCCCTGCGCACCCTGACCCGGCACGGCAGGGCGCTGCCCGCGCCCCGGGACTTCCTGGCCGCCGTCGGCTCCCCGCTCGCGGGCGAGCAGCCGGACGGCTGGGAGGGGCGGGTACTGGACGCCGGGCGGGCCCTGGTGCTGGTCGACGGGATCGACGAGATCCCCGAGGCCGAACGGGCCGGGGCCCGCGCCTGGCTCACCGACCTCATCGACGCCTACCCGGGCAACCGCTGGCTGGTCACCTCACGGCCCTCCGCCGTCCGGGAGGACTGGCTCGCCGAGGCGGAGTTCAGCGAGCTGTCCCTCGCGCCCATGTCCCCGCACAGCGTCGCCGAGTTCGTCCGGCGCTGGCACACCGCCGCCGCCTCCGGGGACCCGGAGCACGCGGAGGCCGACGCCGCCCTGGAGGGCTACCGGGAGCAGCTCCTGGAGTCCCTGCGCACCACGCGCGACCTGGCCCGGCTCGCGACCAACCCGCTGCTGTGCGGGCTGATCTGCGCCCTGCACCGGGAGCGGCGCGGGTTCCTGCCCTCCGGCCGCAAGGAGCTGTACACGGCGGCCCTGTCGATGCTGCTGCACCGGCGCGACCGGGAGCGCCGGCTGCGCGTGCCGGAGCTGGGCGAGGAACCGCAGCTCCAGCTCCTCCAGCGGCTCGCGCACTGGCTGATCCGCAACGGCCGCACCGAACTGGACCGGGAGCGGGCCGAAGCGCTGCTCGCGGACGCGCTGCCGGCGGTCCCGGAGGTGGCCCGGATCCTGGGGAACGCCGCGGCCGTGCTCCAGCACTTCCTGGACCGCACGGGCCTGCTACGGGCGCCCTCGGCGACCACCGTGGAGTTCGTCCACCGCACCTTCCAGGACTTCCTGGGCGCGCGGGCGGCCCTGGACGAGGGCGGGCTCGGGGAACTCGCCGGGCACGCCGAGGACGACCAGTGGGAGGACGTCATCCGGATGGCCGTGGCCCAGGCCCGGCCCCGGGAGCGCGCCGAGATCATCCGGACCCTGCTGGACCGGGGCCGCTCACAACGCCCGGTGCTGCTCGCCTTCGCCGCCCTGGAGCACGCGGCGGAGCTGGACCCGGAGCTGCGCGGCCGCGTGATCGCGGCGGCGGCGGAGCTGGTGCCGCCGCGCGACACCGCGGCCGCCAGGGCCCTGGGCCAGGTCGGCCCGCTCGTGCTCGACCTGCTGCCGGGCCCGGAGGCGGTGGAGATCGAGGACACCGCGCTGTTCACGGTCGTCGCGGCCGGCGCCACGGGCTCGGACCTCGCGATCCCCTTCCTGGCCCGGTACGCCTCACAGCCCTCCAGGAACATCCGCCGCGAGCTGGCCGTGCTGTGGCACGCCTTCGACCCCGGGGCCTACGCGCGAGAGGTCCTGGCCCGGATCGATCCGGCCACCGTGCACATCACGGTGCGCAACGAGCGGGAGCTGGAGGCCCTCAGCTCGATCGAGCCGGGCCCGACCCTGCACGTGGCCGGCGACCTGTCCGGCCGGGCCATCGGCTCGTACCTGCGCCGCCACCCGGTGGACAGCCTGATCATCCACGACAGCCTGGTGAGCGACCTGGAGTTCCTGCGCGGGTACCGCTCGCTGCGCTCGCTCTACCTGGCCAACTGCGTCAACCTGGCCGACCTGAGCGCTCTGAGCGGCCTCCCGCTCCAGAGCGTCACCCTGGACCTCGACGCGGAGCTGCCCGTGGGAGAGGTGACCGAGAGCTGGACGGAGCTGACCTCGCTCGAACTGCGCGGGGTCCAGGGCGACTGGTCGCTCGACCGGATCGCACCGGAGGCGGTGCTGCTCTCGCTCGAACTGCGTCAGATGCGGTCCCTGGAGTCGGGCACGAACTCGCGGCTCGGCGGCCTGCGCCGGCACCAGGAGCTGCGCAAGCTCAGCCTGGGGCCCCGGTGGATCGGCGGGCCCGCGGCCTGGGAGGAGATCGCCGCCCTGGCGAACCTCAACGAGCTGGTCGTCCCGGCGTCCTCGCTGGCGCTGGCCCCCGCGGGCCTGTCGCTGCCCTCCGTCCACACGCTGTGGATGGCCTCCGGGCTCGGCCTCAAACGCACCACCCAGGCGGAGGCCCTGGTCGCGCGCCTCTTCCCCGGGCTGCGGGACGTACCGCCGGACCTGTGGAGCTGAGCACACTGCGAAGGGGCGGGCCCGGAACCTCTCGGTTCCGGGCCCGCCCCTTCGCAGTGCTCACTCAAGCGAGAGCGTTCACGCGCCCTTGCTCAGGTCCGGGCCGGAGCCCGTGGCCTCGATCGGGGGGACGTCCGGCAGAGCGGACTTCTCCTCGCCGCGGAAGGTGAACTTGGCGTTCTCGCCCTCACCCTCCACGCCGACGACCACGATGTGACCGGGACGCAGCTCACCGAAGAGGATCTTCTCGGAGAGGATGTCCTCGATCTCGCGCTGGATCGTGCGGCGCAGCGGACGCGCACCCATGATCGGGTCGTAACCGCGCTTGGCCAGGAGCTGCTTCGCGTCACCGCTGAGCTCGATGCCCATGTCGCGGTCCCTGAGGCGGTCGTCGACCTTGGCGATCATCAGGTCGACGATCTGGATGATGTCTTCCTGCGTGAGCTGGTGGAAGACGACCGTGTCGTCGACGCGGTTGAGGAACTCGGGCCGGAAGTGCTGCTTGAGCTCTTCGTTGACCTTCGCCTTCATCCGGTCGTACCCGGTCTTGGTGTCGCCCTGGGCCGCGAAGCCCAGGTTGAAGCCCTTCGAGATGTCCCGGGTACCCAGGTTGGTCGTCATGATGATGACCGTGTTCTTGAAGTCCACGACGCGGCCCTGGGAGTCGGTCAGGCGACCGTCTTCGAGGATCTGCAGCAGGGAATTGAAGATATCCGGGTGGGCCTTCTCGACCTCGTCGAAGAGGACGACGGAGAACGGCTTCCGGCGGACCTTCTCGGTCAGCTGGCCGCCCTCTTCGTAGCCCACGTAGCCGGGGGGCGAACCGAAGAGACGGGAAACCGTGTGCTTCTCGCTGAACTCCGACATGTCGAGGGAGATCAGCGCGTCCTCGTCGCCGAAGAGGAATTCGGCGAGCGTCTTGGACAGCTCGGTCTTACCGACACCGGACGGACCGGCGAAGATGAACGAGCCACCGGGACGCTTCGGGTCCTTCAGACCCGCACGGGTCCGTCGGATCGCCTGCGAAAGGGCCTTGATGGCGTCCTTCTGGCCGATGACGCGACGGTGGAGTTCGTCCTCCATGCGCAGGAGTCGCGAGGACTCCTCCTCGGTCAGCTTGAACACCGGAATGCCGGTCGCGGTCGCGAGGACTTCGGCGATCAGCTCGCCGTCGACCTCGGCCACGACGTCCATGTCGCCGGCCTTCCACTCCTTCTCGCGCTTGGCCTTCGCCGCCAGCAGCTGCTTCTCCGAATCACGGAGGGAAGCCGCCTTCTCGAAGTCCTGGGAGTCGATGGCCGACTCCTTGTCGCGACGGACGTTCGCGATCTTCTCGTCGAATTCGCGGAGGTCCGGCGGCGCGGTCATCCGGCGGATGCGCATCCGGGATCCGGCTTCGTCGATCAGGTCGATCGCCTTGTCCGGGAGGAAGCGGTCCGAGATGTACCGGTCGGCCAGGGTGGCCGCCTGCACGAGGGCCTCGTCCGTGATGGAGACGCGGTGGTGGGCCTCGTAGCGGTCGCGCAGGCCCTTGAGGATCTCGATGGTGTGCTGGAGGGAAGGCTCCGCCACCTGGATCGGCTGGAAACGGCGCTCCAGCGCCGCGTCCTTCTCAAGGTGCTTGCGGTACTCGTCCAGCGTGGTGGCACCGATGGTCTGCAGCTCACCACGGGCCAGCATGGGCTTCAGGATCGAAGCCGCGTCGATCGCGCCCTCGGCGGCACCCGCACCGACGAGCGTGTGCAGCTCGTCGATGAACAGGATGATGTCGCCGCGGGTGCGGATCTCCTTGAGGACCTTCTTCAGGCGCTCCTCGAAGTCACCGCGGTAGCGGGAACCGGCGACGAGCGCGCCGAGGTCCAGGGTGTAGAGGTGCTTGTCCTTGAGGGTCTCGGGCACCTCGCCCTTGACGATCGCCTGGGCCAGGCCCTCGACGACGGCGGTCTTGCCGACGCCGGGCTCGCCGATGAGGACCGGGTTGTTCTTGGTCCGGCGGGACAGCACCTGCATGACCCGCTCGATCTCCTTCTCGCGCCCGATGACCGGGTCGAGCTTGGATTCGCGGGCCGCCTGGGTGAGGTTGCGGCCGAACTGGTCGAGGACCAGCGAGGTCGAGGGGCTGCCCTCGGCCGGGCCGCCGGCCGTGGCCGCTTCCTTGCCGCCCCCGGAGTAACCGGAGAGCAGCTGGATGACCTGCTGCCGGACCCTGTTCAGATCGGCGCCCAGCTTCACCAGGACCTGGGCGGCGACGCCCTCGCCCTCGCGGATCAGGCCGAGCAGGATGTGCTCGGTGCCGATGTAGTTGTGGCCGAGCTGGAGGGCCTCGCGGAGCGAAAGCTCCAGGACCTTCTTCGCCCGCGGGGTGAAGGGGATGTGTCCGGACGGGGCCTGCTGGCCCTGCCCGATGATCTCCTCGACCTGCTGACGAACAGCCTCGAGCGAAATCCCGAGGCTCTCCAGGGCCTTAGCGGCGACACCCTCACCCTCGTGGATCAAGCCCAGGAGGATGTGCTCGGTGCCGATGTAGTTGTGGTTGAGCATCCGGGCTTCTTCCTGAGCCAGGACGACAACCCGCCGCGCGCGGTCGGTGAACCTCTCGAACATCGTTTATCGCTCCTCAGAGCGGTCGGGCAGTTCGGGGTCGGTCCCCGCCCTGTCCTTCCGCATGCTAGTCCCGCGGGGCGGGACAGCTCATTCCAACTGCCGACATCCGTCCGCGGCTCACCCCACTCGGTGGGGAATCTCCGCCATACACAGCCGACAACTGCTCCAACCCGATGGTGCGAGACGATGTTCCCGCAGGCCAGGCAGATACCCGTCACACGTGTACGCCGATGGCGAACGGGAGCCGGTCAAATCAGGGTGCCACCCCGTTCTCGCCCCGTTCCACTAGGGATGTCTTACCCGTTGCGACGGACACTCCATGCCGGGGCCACCCGACTCCTCCGCTAAGGGCGAACAGACTTACGTCACGAATTTGGGATGTCGAGCTTACGGATGTTTACGTTCCGCATTGATCCGGGTGCACTGCGTGACGTCCGCCGTAACTCCTGGACGTTTCGGGAGTTGCTCCGGGCATGACCCTCACCGTCCCGTTGCCCCGCGTCGCGCCCGAGGAGGCGCACGCCCTCTGGTACGAGCGGGTGCTCGGCTGGACGGTCGCGGGCGGGTCGCCCGCACAACTGGTCACCGGCACGCGTTTCGACGTGCTGGAGATGCCCGCCGACGCCGGGGCGGAGCTGCTGCGCAGGCCCCTGGCCACGGGCCCGGTGGCCCTCATGGGGCGCAGGATGCGGTTCCTGGTGGCCGCGGGCAGCGCGGACGAGCTGGAGGGGCTGCTCGACTGGCTGGAGTGGGGCGGGGTCGCCCTGGATCTGACCGCCCTGGGTGCGGGTGGCCGGATGACTGCGCCCGCTCCCCCCGGCAGCGCCGGGGAAAGCCCTCGGGGGGCCGCCGTGTGGCTGCGGCCCCCCGAGCAGGGGTGTGACGTACTGCTGCCGGCCCTGCCCGGTCCGGGGCAGGGCGCGGGGCCCGATCTCGTCCGCCTGGTCGGTGCGGCGGCGACGGAATGCCACCGTGCCCGCATCAGGCGGCCTTACGGCTCCGGCGTGCCCCTGCGAGGCGCGCCGAATCAGCCCTTGGCGTTCTCGTAGGCCTCGCGGATCTCGGACGGGACGCGACCGCGGTCGTTCACGCTGAGGCCCTTCGCCTTCGCCCAGGCGCGGATCTCCGCGGTGTCGGGGTGACCGGCGGTTGCGGCCGCGCGGCCCTTGGTACGACCCGCTGCGGCGGCGCGGCCACCGGTGCGGCGTCCGCCCTTGAGGTACGGCTCCAGCAGACCGCGGAGCTTTTCAGCGTTAGCGGTGGTGAGGTCGATCTCAAAGGTCTTGCCGTCCAGCGCGAACGTCACGGTCTCGTCCGCCTCGCCGCCGTCGAGGTCGTCGACAAGAAGGACCTGAACCTTCTGTGCCACCGGGATTTCCTTTCATCGAAAATGCAGTACGCGGAAAGGAAACCGCTTTTCCCGGAAAAACACAAACCCCCGGGTCAAGGTTCAGGGACACAACATGACGGGAAACGTACGCGATTCGGACATAGGCCACACGCGGGCGGAGGGCCTCAAAAGCCGCCGTGATCGATCGGTTCGGATCGGTTCGTGCATCGGATCCGATCAGAGGTGCAGAAGCATCCGACTGTTGCCCAAGGTGTTCGGCTTCACTCGTTCGAGACCCAGGAACTCGGCGACGCCCTCGTCATAGGAACGCAGCAGCTCGGTGTAGACATCCGTCTCCACCGGCGTCTCACCGATCTCGACGAAGCCGTGCTTGGCGAAGAAGTCCACTTCGAAGGTCAGGCAGAAAACCCGGTGGACCCCTAGTCCGCGGGCCGTGTGCAACAACTGGTCGAGCACCCGATGGCCGACGCCGCCGCCCTTGAGATCGCGGTCGACGGCGAGAGTGCGGACTTCCGCCAGGTCTTCCCACATGACGTGAAGGGCGCCGCACCCCACCACGCGCCCGTCGGCTTCGCGTTCCGCGACCCAGAACTCCTGGATGTCCTCGTAAAGGGTCACGGGGGCTTTGTCGAGCAGGATCCGCTGCTGTACGTACTGGTCCAGCAGGCGGCGCAGTGCGGGAACGTCGCCGGTGCGGGCACGGCGGATCGTCACTGCTTTTGCATTTGCAGCGTCCTGGACCGGGTCCCGACGCGAATCGTCTTCCATGCCTTCCATGCCCGGACGCTATCGCCCCGGCTCGGCGGGGCGCTCATCGGTATCGGCGGCGCGGCTTTCGGCGCCGCGGCTTTCGGCGGCGGGGGGTGCGGCGGGCGGCGGGGCATCGCCCTGGACGAGCTGTACGGCGGCCCGCAGGGCCTCGCGCTGTTCCGGCGACATCATCCCGAAGAAGGCGACCAGGGCCGCGGCGGGGTTGTCACTGGTGGACCAGGCTTCGTTCATCAGTGCGGCCGAGTAGGCGGCGCGGGTGGAGACAGCCGTATATCGATAGGCGCGGCCTTCGGCTTCCCGCCGGACCCAGCCCTTCTGATGGAGATTGTCCATAACGGTCATGACCGTCGTGTACGCGATGGACCGTTCCTGCTGGAGGTCCTCCAGCACTTCCCGGACAGTGACCGGGCGGTTCCACTGCCACACCCGCGTCATGACGGCGTCTTCGAGATCTCCCAAGGGGCGAGGCACATCAGCACGATAGTGCGGGATGTCCGCAATTGCCTGGTGATCCGGCCGGGGCGCGCAACAAAATCGGGCGTACGGCTTCGCGCCGTACGCCCGAGGGCCCGGCCGGAGGAGGCTCCGGCCGGCCCTGTGGTGTCAGTTCTGCTGGCGTGCGCCTTCGGCCCGGGCGAGCACCGCGTCGACCGCGGCGTCCTCCTTGGCCTTGTTGGCGCCGCCCTGGCTCTTGACGATCGTCCGGACGAGCAGGACGAACAGCACGGCCATGACGAAGGGGGGCACGAGCGCGGAAACGTAGTCCATGCGCTCAGCCTAGTAGTGCCGTGGCCGGGAAGGTTTGCCGGGTCGCGGTGTCCGGTGTGGTGCATCGCAAGGCGGAGGGCCACGGCTCGTACTGGACGTACTTGCGTGGGCCGACAACGCCGCGAGGTGCCGTGCCGGGCGCCGTGACCCGGTGAACCTTCCCGGCCACGGCGCTAGCCCACCGCGCGGCGGGACGTCGGGGGCGGGGCGGGGGCGCGGCGGGGCGGGAAGACCTCGCTGGGCTTGGGTACGGGGCGCTCCGCCGTGCCGGGTCCGTCGTGCTCGCCGGGGTGCTGCGGCGGGGAGGGGCGGCGCGGGGGCTCGTCCTCCTTGCCGCCGGCCAGGGCGCGCAGTCGGGTCCGGGGGGCGGCCAGGCGGCGGCGCACGGACCGCTCGGCGACCCCGGAGGCCCGGTCCAGCAGCGCGGCGGCGGCGGGGTTGCCGCGCAGGGCGCGCAGGGCGGCCAGGTCGTCGGGGACGGGCTCGTAGCCGGCGGCCAGGGCGTCCCGGAGCAGCTCCAGGTAGCCGGGGAGCGAGCCGGGCAGGGCCTGCCGGTACCGGGCCAGGTCCGCGACGAGGAAGTCTCTGAGTCTCCCCGCTTCCGCGACCGCCTCGTCCACGGACTGCGCCAGGCGCAGGCAGTCCTGGACCTCGGTGGCCGACAGCGGGGCCGTGGGTGATCGGAGGGCGTGGGCGAGCGAGCGCCGGAGCACGTGCAGTTCGGCAGCACTGAACGCCATGCCGCCGCGGGGTCCGTAGGGCGTGGGCATGGCCCGAAGATACGCGCTAATCGGACAAAATTCCTCGAAATCCCCTTTCCGGCGCGGCGAAAGGCCCCCGACCGGCCCTTCGCGACCCGCTTCACCCGCATTCACTTGCCAGAGTGGAAAGTTGACGCCATTGTGGCAAGTGTCCGGACGACTCCGAGCGGTCCGGCAGCCGTCACCAGGGGGAACCATGCGCGAATCCGCAGACGCCAGACGCAGGTTGGGGCGCGCCGCCGAGGTCGAGGCGGCGTCCCGCGGGGGCAGCGGCTGGTACGCCCGCTACCTGTGGGCATTCGCCGCCGGACAGCTGGTGCTCGTACCGATGACCGTGCTCTGGCGGGGCGTCACCTCGGCCGTGGTCTTCGGACTGGCCAACGCGCTGCTGGTGACCGGACTGAGCGTGTACGCCACCCATCAGCGCGTGGTGCGGCGCGGGTTCGGACTGCGGCACGGGGTGATCATCGGGACCTGGGCGGTGGTCTTCACCCTGACGGTGTCCCTGGGCGTGGCCGCCTTCGGCGCCTCCCCCGGTTTCGCGGCGGCGGCCGCGGTGGCCTGCGCGCTGCCACTGGCGGTCGGCGCGCTGCTCGAACTGCGGCGGCCCGTGTGAGCGGCAGCCATCCGCGGCACGCGCTGGAGCCGCTGCTCAACGCCCCCGTCCGGCTGTCGGTGGTGGCCGCGCTGGCACCGTTGGACCGGGCCGAGTTCGCCTTCGTCCGGGACCTGGTCGAGGTCAGCGACTCGGTCCTGTCGAAGCAGGTCTCGGCGCTGGAGACGGCGGGCTGGGTCGCGGTCGTGAAGGGCCGCGTGGCCCGCCGCCCGCGCACCTGGCTCTCCCTGACCGCCGAGGGCCGTACCGTCTACGCCCGCCACCTGGACGCCCTGCGCGCGATCGCCACGGGCTGAGCCCGCGGCGGAGCCCGCACCGGAGCCCGCACCGGAGCCCGTTCGAGAGGGTCCGGTGCGGGCGAACGGCGCCGCCGCTATTCGAAGTTCGGCGCGTTGCGCTCGTACACCAGCCGCAGGCCGATCAGGGTCAGCCAGGGCTCGTGCTCGTCGATCACCACGGAGTCGGCCAGGACCATCGGGGCCAGGCCGCCCGTGGCGATGACGCGGACGTCGTCCGGGTCGCCGTTCGGGCCCACCAGCTCCTTGGCCATCCGGGCGACCACGCCGTCGACCTGGCCCGCGAAGCCGTAGACCACGCCCGACTGCATCGCCTCGACCGTGGACTTGCCGATGACGTTGCGCGGGCGGGCCAGCTCGATCTTGCGGAGCATCGCGCCGCGCACGCCCAGCGCGTCCATGGAGATCTCGATGCCCGGGGCGATCACCCCGCCCACGTACTCGCCCTTCACGGAGACCGCGTCGAAGGTGGTCGCGGTGCCGAAGTCGACGACGATCGCGGGACCGCCGTAGAGCTCGACGGCGGCGCAGGCGTTGATGATGCGGTCCGCGCCGACCTCCTTCGGGTTGTCCGTCAGGATCGGCACGCCGGTCTTGATGCCGGGCTCCACCAGGACCGCCGGGACGTCCCCGTAGTAGCGCCGGGTGACCTCGCGCAGCTCGTGCAGCACGGAGGGGACCGTCGAGCAGATCGCGATGCCGTGGATGCCGTCGCCCAGCTCGTTGCCGAGCATCGGGTGCATGCCCATCAGGCCCTGCATCAGGACGGCCAGTTCGTCGGCGGTGCGCCGCGGGTCGGTGGAGACCCGCCAGTGCTCGACGATCTCGTCACCGTCGAACAGGCCCAGGACCGTCTGGGAGTTGCCGACGTCGATGGTGAGGAGCATCTACCGCTCCTCGCGCAGGTCCAGGCCGATGTCCAGGATCGGCGAGGAGTGGGTGAGACCGCCGACGGCCAGGTAGTCCACGCCCGTCTCGGCGTACGCGCGGGCCGTCTCCAGCGTGAGGCGGCCCGAGGACTCCAGGGTCGCGCGGCCCGCGACGGCGGCGACGGCGAGCGCGGTCGTCTCCGGCGTGAAGTTGTCCAGCAGGATCAGGTCGGCGCCGGCCTCCAGCGCCTCGGTGACCTGGTCCAGGGTGTCCACCTCGACCTCGATCGGGACCTCGGGGAAGGCCTCCCGCACGGCCTTGAAGGCCTGGGCGACGCCGCCCGCGGCGACCACGTGGTTGTCCTTGACCAGCGCCGCGTCCGAGAGGGACATGCGGTGGTTGACGCCGCCGCCGCAGCGGACCGCGTACTTCTCCAGCGCGCGCAGGCCCGGCGTGGTCTTGCGGGTGTCGCGGACCTTGGCGCCGGTGCCCTCCAGGACGTCGGCCCAGCGGCGGGTCGCCGTCGCGATGCCGGAGAGGCGGCAGAGCAGGTTCAGCGCGCTGCGCTCGCCGGTCAGCAGGTCACGGGTGTGGGCGCGGACGGAGAGCAGCACCTGGCCCGCCTCGACCCGGTCACCGTCCTCCGCGTGCCGCTCGACCTCGAACGACTCGGTGCAGACCACCGACAGGACGGCCTCCGCGATCCGCAGGCCCGCCACGACGCCCGCCTCGCGCGCCGTGAAGTCGGCGGTGGCGACGGCGTCCTCGGGGACGGTGGCGACGCTGGTGACGTCGACCCCGCCGTCGAGGTCCTCGGAGAGCGCCATGTGGGCGATGTCCTCGACCTCGATGGGGTCCAGGCCGGCGTCGGCGAGCAGCTCGGCGAGCGCCGGGTCCAGGCCCGACTCCTCGCCGCCGCCGCAGCCGCAGTCGTCGCCGCAGCCGCCCGCGCCGTCACCGCCGTCGATCAAGGGGAGTTCGGTGTGTTCGTGCTGTTCGGGGGTGCTCACGGTCGCTGCTCCATCATTTCGGTGCCCAGGGGGTGGCGTACGGACGGGAAGTCCGCGGAGTCGGTGGGGGTCACGACCAGGGCGCGCTTCTCCGCGCGGGACAGCCGTACGACCAGGTGGTGGCGCCAGGCCGCGTCGTCGCGGTCGGGGTGGTCCTCGCGCCAGTGGCAGCCGCGGGTCTCCTCGCGGCGCAGGGCGGCGGCGACCAGGACCCGGGCCACGCACAGGAGGTTGGTGGCCTCCCAGGTGTCGGTGCCGGGCTCGGCCGTCTTGCCGTGGGCGTCGAGGTCGTGCAGCGCCGCCGTGTACAGGGCCTGGAGGGCGGTGGCCGCGCCGCGCAGGGAGTCCGCGGAGCGCAGCACGCCCGCGCCCGCGGTCATGATCCGCTGGATCTCCAGGCGGGCCTCGGCGGGCAGCAGCGGTCCGGTGGAGGGGACGGGGATGCCGGGGCCGTGGGAGGCGGGCCGCTGGGACACGATGTCGGCGGCGATCCGCTCGGCGAAGACCAGGCCCTCCAGCAGGGAGTTGGAGGCGAGCCGGTTCGCGCCGTGCACCCCGGTGCAGGCGACCTCGCCGCAGGCGTACAGGCCCGGGACGGTGGTGCGCCCGTCGAGGTCGGTGCGCACGCCGCCGCTCGCGTAGTGCGCGGCGGGCGCGACCGGGATCGGCTCGGCCACCGGGTCGATGCCGTGGGCGCGGCAGGCGGCCAGGATCGTGGGGAAGCGCTGCTCCCACATGGCGGCGCCGAAGTGCCGGCCGTCCAGGTACATGTGGTCGACGCCCTGCTCCAGCATGCGGCGCGTGATGCCCTTGGCGACGATGTCGCGCGGGGCCAGCTCCGCCAGCTCGTGCTGGCCCACCATGAAGCGGACCCCGTCCGCGTCGACGAGGTGGGCGCCCTCGCCGCGCACCGCCTCGGACACCAGCGGCTGCTGGCCCTCGGCGCCGGCGCCGAGGAAGAGCACCGTCGGGTGGAACTGGACGAATTCGAGGTCGGAGACCTCGGCGCCGGCGCGCAGCGCGAGGGCCACGCCGTCGCCGGTGGACACCGAGGGGTTGGTGGTCGCGGAGAAGACCTGGCCCATGCCGCCGGTCGCCAGGATCACGGCGGGCGCGTGGACGGCGCCGACCCCGTCGTGCTGGCCCTCGCCCATGACGTGCAGGGTGACGCCGGCCGTGCGGCCCTCTGCGTCGGTCAGCAGGTCCAGTACGAGCGCGTTCTCGACGGTCTCGATGCCGGCGTCCTGGACGGCCTCGACCAGGGCCCGGGAGATCTCGGCGCCGGTCGCGTCGCCGCCCGCGTGCGCGATCCGGCGGCGGTGGTGGCCGCCCTCGCGGGTCAGCTCTATCTCGCCGGTCTCGGCGGAGGTGTCGAAGACGGCGCCGGTCTCGATGAGCCGGTGCACCGCGCCGGGCCCGTCGGTGACCAGCAGCCGCACGGCGTCCTCGTCGCACAGACCCGCGCCCGCCACGAGGGTGTCGTCCAGGTGCTGTTCGGGGGTGTCGCCGTCGCCGAGGGCGGCGGCGATGCCGCCCTGGGCCCAGCGCGTGGACCCGTCGTCCAGCCGCGCCTTGGTGACGACGACGGTACGGCGGCCCGCGGCCGCGCAGCGCAGCGCGGCCGTCAGGCCCGCCACGCCGGAGCCGACGACGACGACGTCCGCCTCGACGGACCAGCCGGGGGCGGGGGCGTGCAGCCGTATGCCGGTACCGCCCGCCGGGGTACCTGCGCCACCACTGCCAGTGCTCACGAGTGTGCTCCGAACTCCAATGGAAGGTTGTCGATCAGCCTGGTCGTGCCGACTTTCGCGGCGACGGCCAGTACGGCCGGCCCGGAGTGACCGGGGCCGACCTCGGTGAAGTCTGCGGGGTCCACCAGGGCCAGGTAGTCCAGGAGCAGCGGCGGTGTGTCACGTCCCGCCTCCTCCAGGACCTGGCGCGCGGCGGTCCGGACGGCGTCGGGCAGCCCACCGCGCGCGGCGGCCACCGCGTGGGCGTCGGCGGAGGCGCGGGCCTCGCCGAGCCGGGCCAGCGCGCCGGCCCGGCCGTCGCCCGCCGGGGCGGCGCCGGCCTCGGCGCGCTCGCGCAGCGCGGCCTGGGCGGCGAGCCGGTCGCGGCCCGCGGCCAACGCGCGGGAGAGCGCGAGGGCGGTGCGGCGCTCGGGGTCCGAGAGGTAGCGGTTGCGGCTGGAGAGGGCGAGTCCGTCGTCCTCGCGGACGGTCGGCACGCCGACCACCTCGACCGGGAAGTTCAGGTCCGTCACCATGCGCCGGATCAGCGCGAGTTGCTGCGCGTCCTTCTGCCCGAAGAGCGCGGCGTCGGGGCGGGTGAGGTGGAGCAGCTTCGCGACGACGGTCAGCATCCCGTCGAAGTGGCCGGGGCGGGTGGCGCCCTCCAGCAGGGTGCCCATGGGGCCCGCGCTGATCCGCACCTGCGGCGCGCCGCCCGGGTAGACCTCGTCGGCGGCCGGGGCGAAGACCGCGTCGGCGCCCGCCGCCGCGGCGATCTCCAGGTCGGCGTCGAGGGTGCGGGGGTAGCGGTCGAGGTCCTCGTTCGCCCCGAACTGGAGCGGGTTGACGAAGACGGTGACGACGACCTGGCCGGCCGCTCCGGCGCGCTCGCGCGCGGTGCGGATCAAGGTGGCGTGGCCCTCGTGCAGGGCGCCCATGGTCATGACCACGACGCGCGGGGCGTCCTGGACGCGGGGCAGCGCGTACAGCTCCCCGGCGCTGGACAGCAGGTCCGTCATCGGGGGTCCCCTCCCAGGTCGTCCGGGGTGCCGGGGCCCCGCGGGCCTTCGGGGCCTTGCGGGCCGAGCGGCTGCTCGGCGTCCTGGCCGAGCACGCCGAGCAGGTCCTCGGCCAGTTCCGGCTTGAGCAGGCCGTGGGCGAGGGCCCGGTCGGCGGTGGTGCGGGCCATCGCGAGGTAGCCCGCGACGGTGCCGGGCGCGTGCTTGCGCAGCTCGGCGACGTGGGCGGCGACCGTACCGGCGTCACCGCGGGCGACCGGGCCGGTCAGCGCCGCGTCGCCGGAGCGCAGGGCGTTGTCGAGGGCCGCGCCGAGCAGCGGGCCGAGCATCCGGTCGGGGTGCTCGACCCCGGCGGTGCGCAGCAGTTCCATGGCCTGGGCCACCAGGGTGACCAGGTGGTTCGCGCCGAGGGCGAGGGCCGCGTGGTAGAGCGGACGGGACTCCTCCGCGATCCACTCGGGCTCCCCGCCCATCTCGATGACCAGGGCCTCGGCGGCCAGGCGCAGCTCGCCGGGCGCGGTCACCCCGAAGGAGCAGCCGGCCAGCCGCTGGACGTCGACCATGGTCCCGGTGAAGGTCATCGCGGGGTGCAGGGCGAGCGGCAGGGCCCCGGCGCGGCGCGCGGGGTCCAGTACGGCCGTCCCGTAGCGCCCGGAGGTGTGCACGAGCAGCTGTCCGGGGCGGATCGCGCCGGTCTCGGCGAGGCCCTCGACGAGCGCGGGCAGCGTGTCGTCGGGAACGGTCAGCAGGACCAGGTCCGCCCGGGCGAGGACCTCGCCGGGCGGGACGAGCGGCACGTCGGGCAGCAGCTCCGCCGCGCGCCGGCGGGAGGCGTCGGAGACGCCGGAGACCGCCACGGGCCGGTGTCCGGCCTGCTGGAGCGCGCGGGCCAGGGCCGGGCCGACGCGGCCGGCGCCGACGACACCGACGCTGAGCCGGGCGGGGCGGGCGGACGGATCCCGGAACTCCGTCTGATGGGGTGTGTTCACGCGGGGCGAGCCTTCTTCCGTTCCAGTCCGCGGGGGGTACCGGACGATACGCCGCCATCGTAGGCCCTGCCGCCGGAGGCCGTCCGGCCCGCCGCCCGCCCCGGGGCCGCCGGACGGGATCGGGCAGGATCGGGCCATGGCATACGACACGGACGAGGACGCGGCGCAGCACAAGCGCCGGCGGGACGCCTGGCGGGGCGCGGAGCGCAGGCTTTCGCGCGGCGGCGCGGAGCAGACCGTCGCGGAGCAGCTGGCGGAGCTCGCCGCACTGCCCGCGCTGCTGGGCCGGGACCCCGAGGAGGAGCCCGACACCTACGGCAACGGGGTGGTCGCCGACCTGGAGCGGCGGGTCGCGGAGCTGCTGGGCCTGGAGGACGCGGCGTACTTCCCGTCCGGGACCATGGCCCAGCAGATCGCGCTGCGCTGCTGGGCGGCCCGTACGGGGAATCCGGTGGTGGCCCTGCACCCGCGCAGCCACCCCGAGCAGCACGAGGACGCCGCGCTGCCCGTCGTTTCGGGGCTGCGCACGGTGTACCCGACGACGGAGCTGCGCCAGCCGACGGCCGCGGAGGTGCGCGAGCACCCGGAGCCCTTCGGCACGCTGATGGTGGAGCTGCCGCTGCGCGATCCGGGGTTCCTGCTGCCCACCTGGGAGGAGCTGGAGGAGCTGGTCGCGGCGGGCCGGGAGCGGGACGCGGTCATCCACTTCGACGGGGCGCGGCTGTGGGAGACCACCGTCCACTTCGGCCGGACGCTGCCGGAGATCGCGGCGCTCGCCGACAGCGTGTACGTCTCCTTCTACAAGTCGCTGGGCGGGCTGAGCGGGGCGGTGCTGGCCGGTCCGCGCACGCTGATCGAGGAGGCGCGGGTCTGGCGCCACCGGTACGGCGGCCAGGTCTACCGGCAGTACCCGCAGGTGCTGAGCGCGCTGGCCGGGCTGGAGCGGGAGCTGCCGAAGCTGCCGTCGTACGTGGCGCACGCCAAGGTGGTCGCGCGGGCGCTGCGGGAGGGCTTCGACGCCTCGGGGCTGCCGTGGGTCCGGATCCAGCCGGAGGTGCCGGTGACGCACCAGTTCCACGTGTGGGCGGCGTACGACGCGGACGCGCTGACGGAGGCGTCGGTGCGGCTGGCGGAGGAGACCGGGACCCAGCTCTTCGGCCGCTGGTGGGCGGAGGGGCCGCCCGGGATGGCGCTGGCGGAGCTGACGGTCGCCCAGGACGCCCTGTCCTGGACGGAGCAGGACGTCCGGGACGCGGTGCGCGGCTTCGTCGAGCGGATCGAGGGGCTAGCGCTGTGACCGGAAAGGTTCACCGGGTCACAGCACTAGGCAAGGACTGACCCCGACCGGGCGCCGGGACGCCGGGCCCTTCGGCGGGTCCCGGGCCGCCCGGGCTCAGCGGGTGCTCCCGCCGGCGGGGCGGGCCGCCCGGGCTCAGCAGGTCCTCCGGCGGTGCGGGCGGCCGGGCGCCAGGCGGTTCAGCAGCCGGTCCGTCGTGCGGTGCAGGGCGGCGCGCCACGGGTGGCGCGCCGCCCTGCCGTCGAGTACGGCCTGGAAGCGGGCGCGGTCCCGGACCGCGCGCAGCTCGGCGAGGTCGTGGCGACCGGGCTCGGGCGGCATCGGGGCCTGGTGCTGGGTGGCCCGGTAGGTGTCGAGGAGGTACTGCTCGATGGCGGTCATGTCCTTCACTCTCACCCGATCGGCCGTATCGCGCCCGTCGATTGACGCGTGCCGTCAATCGGCCCACAGCCGACGTGCGGGAGGCACCCGATCCCGCCGCTGACCGGCCAGAATGGACACATGAGCGTCACCATCGACATCGCAGGCCTGCCCACCGGGCGCATCTCCTTCGCGCCCTCGCCGCTGGCCGAGCTGTGCATGGCGCTGCACGCGCTCGCGCAACCCGCCCACCACCCGGGGCTGCACTCCTGGATCACCGCCACCACCGCCGCGCTGGACCCCTGCCTGGCCGACCGGCTGCTGGAGTGCGACTTCATGTGGCGCAGCTCCTTCGCGGACATCTTCATGCCCTTCGCGGGGGTGCCCGGGGGCACCGGGCTGCCGGCGGCGACGATCGCCGAGGAACTGGACGTGCTCGACCGGATGGACGACGAGCGGTTCGTGCTGGCCGCCCTGGAGCACTGTTGGATGTCGCTCCACAACGAGGGCACCACGGTGTCCCCGCTGACCGACCCGGCGGCCCGGGCGAAGGCCCTGGAGACGGCCGCCGCGCGCGGCCCGCGCCAGCTGGACTTCGCGCTGCGCCTGCTGGCCGACCCGACGGAGGTCCGGGTGTGGCTGCGGCGGCTGCTGGAGGACTGCGACGAGGCGTTCTTCGCCGACACCTGGCGGCGGATCGAGCCGCGGCAGAGCGCGGAGGCCCGGCACAAGGCGGAGCTGTTGCGGCACAAGGGGCTGGCCGTCGCGCTGGGGGAGGTCTCGGCGGCGCTGAGCCTGGACCCGGCCGGGACGACGGTCACCGTGGACAAGATGGTGCACGGCACGGCGACGGCGACCGACGCGCGGGTCGGGACCGGGCTGGTGTTCATCCCGACCAACTTCGGCTGGCCGCACCTGCTGGTGCTGCACGCGCCGGGCTGGCGTCCGGTGATCCACTATCCGATCGGTTCGGCCGAACTCATCTCTTCCCAGGGATCGGTGGAACTGCTCCAGCGGCGGATGGAGGCACTGGCCCATCCGATGCGGATGCGGCTGTGCCGGAGCCTGGCGCGGGCCTCGTATACGACGAGCGAACTGGCCACCGTGTACGGGATATCCGCGCCCGAGGTGTCGCGCCATCTGTCCGTGCTGAAGAAGGCCGGACTCCTGCGGACGCGACGCGAAGGGCGCTACGTACAGCACGAGTTGGATCTGGCCACGGTGTCCCGCATCGGTGCCGACTTCATCGAGGGAGTCCTGCGGTAACACCTGGTCCGGCGAGGTGTCCGGGACTGGCCGAAATTCGTCGGCCGGGCCCGTATCGACGTACCGATATACGGAATTCATAAACCGGAATCGGCGAAAACTCTGGCCATACCGACTCTTTGCTGCCTAACGTGCGTCGCATCAGCCACACAGCTTCTTCACAGCTCCACCAGAGGCTTCTGCCTGCCTGATTACCCGTCTGCCCCGCTTGTCGTGAAAGGACTTCTGCATGCCCTCACGCCGTATAGCCGCAGCCACCGCCGCCCTGGCGGCCGCAGCACTCGTCTCGCCCCTGCTCCTCGCGGGACCGGCCGGAGCCACCGCCTCCAACCCGGTCAGCGACGCCGCGCAGGGTGACGCACTGGCCAAGAAGTTGGTCGCCGAGGCGACGGGCAAGGGGGCCTACAACCACCTGAAGGTGCTGCAGTCCATCGCGGACTACAACAACGGCACCCGGGTGGCCGGTTCGAAGGGCCACGAGCAGTCGGCCACCTACATCAGCCAGGTCCTCAAGGCCGCCGGGTACACGGTCACGAAGAACGAGTTCAACTTCGTGTACGTCGAGGCCGTCGCCCAGAGCCTGACGGTGAACGGGGCCGCGCCCCGCGACGTCCCGATCCACCTGATGACCTACACGGGCAACAGCCCGGCGGGCGGCGTGACCGCCCAGCTGGCCGCCGCGCCGGTCGACGCGGACGGCACCAACGGCTGCGAGCCCGGCGACTTCGCCGCGGGCGCCTTCACGGGCAAGGTCGCGCTGGTCAAGCGCGGCGGCTGCACCTTCGCCGTCAAGCAGACCAACGCGGCCGCGGCCGGCGCGGTCGGCGCGATCATCTACAACAACACCGAGGGCGGGCTGAACGGCACCCTGGGCGACCCGAACGTGGGCAAGATCCCCACCGGCGGCATCACCCAGGCGGACGGCGAGAAGCTCGTCGCCGACCTGGCGACCGCTCCGGTCGAGGTCACCCTGGACGTGCGCGAGCTGCGCGAGAACCGCAAGACCTACAACGTCGTCGCGGAGACCAAGGGCGGCGACGCCGACAACACCGTGTTCCTCGGCGCGCACCTCGACTCGGTCGCGGCGGGCCCCGGCATCAACGACAACGGCTCCGGCTCGGCCGGCATCCTCCAGGTCGCGCAGCGCCTCGCGAGCAGCCAGTCGAAGATCAAGAACAAGGTGAAGTTCGCCTGGTGGTCGGCGGAGGAGTACGGCCTCCTCGGCTCCGAGGCCTACGTCGCCTCGCTCACCCCCGAGCAGCAGAAGCAGATCAAGCTCTACCTGAACTTCGACATGATCGCCTCGCCGAACTCCGCGTACTTCGTCTACGACGGCGACGACTCGGACGCCACCGGCGCGGGCCCCGGCCCGGCGGGCTCGGCCCAGCTGGAGAAGGGGATCACCGACTTCCTCGACTCCAAGAAGGTCCCGCACGAGGGCACGGACTTCTCCGGCCGCTCGGACTACGGCCCCTTCATCGCGGTCGGCATCCCCTCCGGCGGCACCTTCACCGGCGCCGAGGGCCTCAAGACGCCGGAGCAGGCCGCGAAGTTCGGCGGGACGGCCGGGGTCGCCTACGACGTGAACTACCACGGCAAGGGTGACGACATCACCAACATCGACCAGAAGGCGCTCGACATCAACGTCGACGTCATCGCCAACGCCGTCGGCCACTACGCCTACGACCTGGCGCCGCTGGCCCAGCCGGTCGCGTCCCAGCCCACCAACGGCCAGGGCAGTGGTGGCGGCCTGCACGCGGGCCACGACGGCGTGACGGAGTAACCCTCGGGCGCCGTCCCGGCGCCTCCATGGAGAAACGTTCACTCCACCGAGGAACGCTCCTCCACCGGACCGATCCCCTGGCCGGGCCGACCGCGCACCGCGGTCAGCCCGGCCAGGGGCGCGTTCCGACCGGCTGCACGAGCCACCCGAAGTCGCCCAGGCCCCCGCGGGCCGTCAGCTCCGCCGCCTCGCCCGCCGCCGCGAGGCCCCGGACGTAGGCCGCCGGATCCGTCCCGGCCAGCGACAGCGGCGGGCGGGCGCCCGAGACGCCGAGGGCGGCCAGGGCCGCGCGCTGGGTCAGCAGGGCCGCGCCCGGGCCGGCGCAGGCGTCGAGGGCGACGTGCGCGGTGACGTCGGCGGAGCCGTCCGGGACCGCAGGCACCTCCCGGCCCGCGCGGAAACCGGTCAGGGTGCCGAAGGGCGGCCTCGCCTCCCGGGCGTGCGCGTAGTCCACCGCCACCGCCAGGCCGCGCTCCAGCCCCGCCACGGCCGCCGCCCAGGCCTCGTCGCGGGGCCGGCCGATCTCGGCCCGGCCGCCCGCCCCCGGCTCCGCGGGCCACCACCGCTCCAGCCACTCCCGGTCCGCCGGCTCCAGCGGGCCGCCGGGGGACTCCGTACCGTCGGGGGCGACCAGCACGTACCGGCCGTCCCGCGCCACGTCCAGCGGGACGTTGTCGAGCCACTCGTTGGCGAAGAGCAGGCCCGTCACCCCGGCGGGCGGCTCGGCCACCCAGCGGATCCGCGGGTCGAGCCCCGCCGGCTCGCCGGCCCGCTCCACCGCGTACGCCCGCACCCGCGCCGCCACCTGCGGATCCAGCGCCCGCAGCACCCCGGTCAACAGCTCGCCGCGCCCGGCGCCCACGTCGACCAGGTCCAGCCGCGCCGGACGCCCCAGCTCCGCGTCCACCCACGACAGCAGCCGGGCCACGGCGGCCGCGTACAGCGGGGAGGCGTGCACGGAGGTGCGGAAGTGCCCGGCGGGACCCGGGCCGCCCGGACGGACGTAGAAGCCGCCCGGGCCGTACAGCGCGGCCTCCATCGCGACCCGCCACCGCACCGGCCCCGCACCCGTGCGCGTATCCGTACCGATGCCTTCACCCTGAGCTGCCACGACGCAAAGGCTAAGGCCGCCTCCACCTTCGGGAGTACACCCCCCACGCACGGATCGCACCTGTGGTTGACTCCAGCACCTATCCACTGTCCCTACTCTGGGTTACGTGCAGCGCCTCTACGATTTCCTCCGCAGACACCCGACGGGCGTCGACAGCTTCTGGGCTGTCCTCCTCTTCGGGATGGCCATGCTGCAGGTCGCCGGGAGCTACAACACGACGCGCGAGCGGCTGATCGCCGCCCCGACCGTGTTCGCGCTGTGCGCGGTCGTGTCCCTGCGCCGCAAGTGGACCGTCCCCATGCTGTGGCTCACCGTCGGTACGGGCGCCTACCAGCTGGCCACCGGCTCCCAGCCCAACCTGGCCAACCTGGCCATGCTGGTCATCCTCTACACCGTCGCCGCCGGGGACGTGCCGCGCTGGATCTCCCGGACCGCGCTCGGCCTCGGCCTGCTCGCCGCCCCCGTCAGCGGGCTGCGCTGGGGCGTGGACAAGAACGACGCCTACGCCGACGTCTTCTTCATCCTCATGCTGATCGTGCCCTTCGCGCTGGCCTGGGTGCTCGGCGACTCCCTGCGCACCCGGCGGGCCTACTACGCCCAGCTGATCGAGCGCAACCAGCGCCTGGAGGGCGAACGCGCCGCCCAGGCCAAGATCGCCGTGGCCGCCGAGCGCGCCCGGATCGCCCGCGAGCTCCACGACGTCGTCGCCCACAACGTCTCGGTGATGGTCGTCCAGGCCGACGGCGCCGCCTACGTCATGGACGTCGCCCCCGAACAGGCCAAGGAAGCCCTCCAGACGATCTCCGGCACCGGCCGCCAGGCGCTCGCCGAGATGCGCCGCCTGCTCGGCGTCCTGCGCACCGGCGAACCGCAGGAGTCCGAGGACTACGTGCCGCAGCCCGACGTCGAACAGATCGAGGTGCTGGTCGAGCAGGTCCGCACGGCCGGACTCACCGTCGACTTCAAGGTCGAGGGCGCCCCCCGCCCGCTGCCGACCGGCGTCGAGCTGACGGCGTACCGGATCGTCCAGGAAGCCCTCACCAACACCCGCAAGCACGGCGGACCCGATGCCAGCGCGAGCGTCCGGCTCGTCTACTTCGACGACGGGCTCGGCCTGCTCGTCGAGGACACCGGACGCGGGGCGGCCCACGAGCTGTACGAGGACGGCGGCGCGGACGGCGCCGGACACGGCCTGATCGGCATGCGCGAGCGGGTCGGCATGGTCGGCGGAACCCTGGACGCGGGCCCCCGCCCCGGCGGCGGCTTCCGGATCAGCGCCCTGCTCCCGCTCAAGAAGTGACGCCCCGCGCTCCTTACCCCAGGTAGGGCGCGGGACGGTCTTCGAGGAAGTGCCCCAGACGCAACCGCTGCGTGTGGTGCATGGCCAAGGAGTCGAGTTCGGCCGGGTCGACGAACCGCACGTCCGTGCTCTCCTCGGAGACCGCCAGCACACCTCCGACGACGCGCGCCGTGAAGCAGACGTTGAACTGGCGCCGCACCTCGCCGTCGCCGTACGCGATGACGTGGCGCGGGTCGGTGTACGTCCCGACGAGTCCGGTGATCTCGACGTCGAGCCCCGTTTCCTCCTTCACCTCCCGGACGGCGGTACCGGGCAAGGAGTCGCCCATGTCCATGCCCCCGCCGGGCAGCGCCCACAGATCGTTGTCCCGCCGCCGTTGCAGCAGGATGCGCCCCCGGTCATCGGTGACCACCGCCGAGGCCGCGACGACCAGGCTGTTCGGCTCCGGCGCGTGCGGATCGTCGTAGTACTCGGTCCGTGCCATACGTCACCCCTCCACGGGTCGGGCGGTCCCCCACACGGCATTGAAGCGGGATTCCGGACCGCCCACACGGGCACGACGTCCCGGCGTAGCTTCTGGGCATGGCTACTGAGCACTTGGGCGATCGCATGGCCCGGTTGCGCCGTCTCGCCGACCTCACGCAAGAGGGACTGGCCGAACGGTCCGGCGTGTCCGTTGACGTGATCCGGAAGCTGGAACAGAGACGGAAGCACAGCGCACGGCTGCCGACGCTGCACTCACTGGCCAAGGGGCTCGGTATCGAACTGACGGCCCTCCTGGGCGATCCGCCCGCCGTGCCGTCCAGTGGTGAGGCGGACCCGCCTCAGCTCGTTGCCGTCCGGCGCGCGATCATGCCGCCGCTGTTCTCCCCACCCGCCGAACCAACGGGCGTGGAACGGCTGTCCCTGCCCCTTCTGCGGGCCGAACTCTCCGAGGGCTGGACGCTGTACCACGCAGCGGAGTTCGGGCGGCTGCTGGACGTGCTGCCGGGCATCATCGCGGACGCTCGCCTCCTGGCCTCCATCGGCAGCGCGGACCAGCGGGCGGCCGGTCAAGCCGCACTCGGCAAGGCGTTGCAACTGGGCGGACACCTGGCCATCCGTCTCGGCAAGACAGACCTTGCCCTTGCCGCTTTGGAACGTGCCCACGCTGCCGCCGGGGACTCCTCGGATCCGTTGCTCGCCCCCATGGTGTCGAACTCCGTGGCATGGGCCTACCAGCGACAGGCCCGGTTGGACGACGCGCGGAACCTCGCCGTTCATGCCGCTGACGGGGTGGAGCGGGAACACGCGAGCACATCCGAGGGAGTACGTGTCTGGGGTGGCCTCTTGATGTCCGCCGCCACGTCGTACGCCAGGAGCGACGACTACGACACAGCGAACCTGATGATGCGTACGGCGGAACGCGCGGCGGACCGAATGGCCAAGCTTCCGCCACCCGTGGACGGGCGGCTCGTCTCGGTGTTCAGCCGCTCCTCCGTGCGGATCGAACGGGTCCGGCTCGCCGTCCAGCACGAGCGTCCCGGGGAGGCGCTGACGCTGGCCAAGGGCATAAGACTGAGTGCCGACACACCACCCTCGTGGCGCACCTGGCTTTTGCTGGACGTGGCGCGGGCCCATACGGACGTGGGGGATGCCGAGGGGGCTGTGAAGGCTTTGGAGGCTTTGCGGCGCGTCGCGCCCGCCTGGATGCGGCATCACACCTTGGCGGTGGCCATCGTCGGTGATCTTTGGGCGGGCTCCGCGCGGCCGGTCGGGCTGCGAAAGCTCGCTCAGTTCCTCGGGGTCACCGAATAGCGTTGCCGGAGTAGGACGTTGCGTCCCTGTGGCCGTTCGCTCACCGACGGGAGGATCTCAGCACCGACAGCGAGGGGACGCCGAAACATGGCCGCACGCAGCGCGACGGACGTAGATCAGTGGGAGTACGTGACCTATGCGCCCAAGGGCGAGCGCTGTTCCGGCTGCGGGAAGGCGATCGAACCCCTTGAACCCGTCCGCCGGGGACATACGGACCGCTCCTCCGGACCACCCGTCGTGGTCTACCGGCACGCCGGTGGATGCCCCGGTCGGGTCGTGGTCGCGTGAGGGACATGCAGAGCTGGCGGGACGCCCACGTACGGGCCGATGACGCGCGTGAAGCCCTGGTGGCCGCTCTGGCCGCCCTCGGTGTGCCCGAGTCGGCGTGCAGTGCCGTGCGGTCCGTCGTGACCCACACCGGAGCGCCTTGCGTGCAGTTGGGCGTGCTCCCGGCGGATGTGATCGAGCGGGTGGCCGGGGCCCTTCGGGCGACGTCCGCCCGCTGAGGGGGAACCGACCCCCGAACGGCCCCGTGCGGTGGTGGCGAGCGGGACCTCCGGGCGGGGCTCCCGTCTGCGTACCCTGGCGGCATGACTGCCTTTGATGCGCCTTCTCCGGCACGTTCCATCCGCGTGATGCTCGTCGACGACCAGGTGCTGCTGCGCACCGGTTTCCGGATGGTGCTCGCCGCCCAGCCGGACATGGAAGTGGTGGCCGAGGCCGGGAACGGGCTGGAGGCGCTGGAGGTGCTGCGGGCCACGAAGGTGGACGTGGTCCTCATGGACGTCCGCATGCCCAAGCTCGACGGGGTCGAGGCGACCCGTCGGATCTGCGAACCGGACGAGCACCCCAAGGTGATCATCCTGACCACCTTCGACCTCGACGAGTACGCCTTCTCGGGCCTGAAGGCCGGCGCGAGCGGCTTCATGTTGAAGGACGTGCCGCCGGCGGAGCTGCTGGCCGCGATCCGCTCGGTGCACTCCGGTGACGCGGTGGTCGCGCCGTCGACCACGCGCCGGCTGTTGGACCGCTTCGCGCCGATGCTGCCGACCACCTCGGCCGAGCCGCAGAACAAGGACGTCGAGCGGCTCACCGAGCGCGAGCGCGAGGTCATGCTGCTGGTGGCGCAGGGGCTGTCGAACGGGGAGATCGCGGCGCGACTGGTCCTGTCGGAGGCCACGGTCAAGACCCACGTGGGCCGCATCCTGACGAAGCTGAACCTCCGCGACCGCGTCCAGGTCGTCGTCCTGGCCTACGAATCGGGCCTGGTCCGCGCCGGCGGCGGCCCGACCTCCTGACCCGGTCCGACATCGGCCCGCCCGGCCCGCCCGGCCCGCCACGCCCGCCCGGCCCGCCCGGTCAGGTCATCCAGCGGTCCGGGCGGGACGTGGCGCGGGAGGTGCGGGAGCGGACGGCCTGGTCCGCGAGGATCGCCCCCGCGTCCACGGCCCCCCGCAGCCGCGCCGTCACCGTCGCGTTCGCCCCCGTGTCCACGTGCACGTCGGCCACCCCGCACGCCCGGGACCACGGCCCCTGGGTCAGGCGCACGCTCTGCACCTTCGCGTGCGGCACGATCTCCGTGCGCCGGCACACCCTCCCGTGCCGGGCCACGAAGACCTCCGGGGTGACCGCCAGGCCGTACCCCCTCCACCACACCGGCACCATCCACCGCGCCGTGCGCGGCGAGGGCGCGAACTCCAGCCCGGTCAGGTCCACCCCCGGCAGCACCCGCGCGACCACCGCGTACGCCGCCGCCCGCGGAGCCACCGGCACCAGGACGTCGTTCTTCGACCCGGCCACCGCCAGCTCCACCCGCACCCAGTCCCGCCGCCGCCACAGCAGCGGTTCCACGATGCGCACGGTCTGGACCCGCCCCGGCGGCACCGTCTCGTGCGCCCGGTCCGCGAGCCCGTGGTCCAGCCGCAGGCCGTCGGGCGATTCGGCCACCGTCCAGTCGTACTCGGCCAGGAACCGGCCGAGGCTGCGCCCCCACACCGCGCCCAGCAGCGGCACCAGGGTGACGACCGTCGCCCACACGTTGGAGCTGAGCCAGAACACCACCGCCGGCGCCGCCAGCCCGCCCGCGATCGCGGCCCACACGCCCATGCTCAGCAGCAGGGACTCCACCAGCTGCCGGGTCGGCAGCCGCAGCAGCTCGCGGACCGGTGCCTCGCCGACCTCCGCCGCCTCCTCCGGTGCGAAGCCCGCGGCCCGCGCCAGCAGCTCGGCGCGCAGCGCGACGGCCTCCTTCTCGGACAGGAAGGCCAGCTCGTCCTTGTCGTCCGTGCCGATGACGTCGAGCTTGAGCTTCGCGACCCCGGCGATCCGGGCCAGCAACGGCCGGGTGACGTCGACGGCCTGCAAGCGGTCGAGCCGGATGTGCGCGGTGCGCCGGAAGAAGAGCCCGGTGCGGATGCGCAGCTCGGTCGGCGTGACGGCGTAATAGGTGAAGCGCCAGCTCAAGAAGCCGTAGAGGCCCGCCGCGGCGACCACGGCCAGCAGCACGAGCGCCCCGAGACCGCTGCCGAGGTCATGGGCGGCATCCGTGGCCCACTCCTGGGCGCGCTCGCCCTGCTGGACGATGACGCCGCCGATGCCACCGAGGGGCACCCAGGCGCGGCGCAGCGGGGTGAAGGGGTGCAGCCGGCGCTCGACGGCGCCCGCGCCCGCGGCCGCGGGTACGGTCTCCGCCGCGGGCGGCGTCACAGGCCCGCCGACCTTGCCTCGCCGAGCTCGGTCAGCCGGTCGCGCAGCCGTTCCGCTTCCCGCGGGTCCAGCCCGGGGATGGTCGCGTCGGTGGTCGCGGCCGCCGTGTGCAGCTGTACGGACGCCAGCCCGAAGCGACGTTCCAGCGGCCCCGAGGTCACCTCGACCAGCTGCATCCGGCCGTAGGGGACCACCGTCTCCTGCCGCCACATCACACCGCGGCTGATCAGCAGGTCGTCGGCGCGCTCGGCGTACTTCCAGGACCGCCAGTTCCGCCCGAGCAGCACCCAGCACCAGAGCGCCAGCGCGACCCAGACCAGCGCGAACGCCGCCCACGCGGGCCCGACCAGCAACCCGAGCAGAACGCCCGTGGCGAGCGTCAGCAGCCCCAGCCATATCACCAGCAGCAGTCGCCGCAGGGAGAGCAGCCCCCGCGGCAACCCCACCCACACGGGCCCACCCGTCGCGTCCGTCGTCCCCGTTTCCATCCCCCCAGCCTAGGGCTGCGAGAATGCGCGCATGACGGAGACCACGGTCGGCATCGGCGGAGCGGCGGAGAGCACCGACATGGTGCTCAACATCGGCCCCCAGCACCCTTCCACGCACGGCGTGCTGCGCCTGCGCATCGTCCTGGACGGCGAGCGGATCATCTCCGCCGAGCCCGTGGTCGGCTACATGCACCGCGGCGCCGAGAAGCTCTTCGAGGCGCGGGACTACCGCCAGATCGTGATGCTCGCGAACCGCCACGACTGGCTGTCCGCGTTCTCGAACGAGCTGGGCGTGGTCATGGGCGTCGAGCGGATGCTCGGCATGGAGGTGCCCGAGCGCGCGGTGTGGATGCGCACGCTGCTCGCCGAGCTGAACCGGGTGCTGAACCACCTGATGTTCCTCGGGTCCTACCCGCTGGAGCTCGGCGGGATCACCCCGATCTTCCACGCGTTCCGCGAGCGCGAGGAGCTCCAGGCGGTCATGGAGGAGATCTCCGGCGGCCGGATGCACTACATGTTCAACCGCGTCGGCGGCCTCAAGGAGGACCTCCCGGCGGGCTGGCTCGGCCGGGCCCGGGCCGCGGTCGCGGACGTCCGGTCACGGATGCACGTGTACGACGACCTGGTCCACGGGAACGAGATCTTCCGCGGCCGGACCCGCGGGGTCGGCGTCCTGTCGGCGGAGGCGGTGCACGCGTACGGCGTCTCCGGGCCGATCGCCCGCGCCTCGGGCGTGGACTTCGACCTGCGCCGCGACGAGCCCTACCTCGCCTACGGCGAGCTCCAGGACGTCCTCAAGGTGATCACCCGGACCGAGGGCGACTGCCTGGCCCGGTTCGAGTGCCTGCTGGACCAGACCCACAACGCGCTGGACCTCGCGGTGGCCTGCCTGGACCGGATGGAAGAGCTGCCGCCCGGCCCGGTCAACCAGCGCCTGCCGAAGGTGCTGAAGGCGCCGGAGGGCGAGACGTACGCCTGGACCGAGAACCCGCTCGGGATCAACGGCTACTACCTCGTCTCCAAGGGCGAGAAGACCCCGTACCGGCTGAAGCTGCGGTCCGCGTCCTTCAACAACATCCAGGCCCTGGCCGTCCTGCTGCCCGGGCAGCTGGTCGCGGACATGGTGGCCATCCTCGGCTCGCTCTTCTTCGTCGTCGGTGACATCGACAAGTGATCGACCAGTAGCCGCGGTCCACCGAGCCGCGGTCCCGTGCGCCGCTGTCCCGTGCGCCGCGGTCCTGGTCCGAAAGTCTGATCGACAAGCGGAGGGCGAGCCAGCAGGCTGGGGGCCATGACCTCCGGCCTGAGCCCAGCAGTGGTGGGCGCGTACCTGCGGCGGCTCGGCATCGACGAGCCGGAACCGCCCAGCGCCGACGCGCTCTTCGCGCTGCAGCGCGCCCACGTCGAGCGCGTCCCGTACGAGAACCTGGACATCCAGCTCGGACGGCCGCCCGGCATCGATCCCGAGGGCTCCGCGCGGCGGCTGGCCGCCGGGCGCGGCGGCTACTGCTTCCACCTCAACGGCGCCTTCGCCCTGCTCCTGGAAGCCCTCGGCTACGAGGTCGCCCGGCACGTCGGCGGCGTGTACGACGACCGCGCCGCCCGGAAGGTCAGCGGCAACCACCTCGCGCTGAGCGTCCGGGTGGGGGGCGGGGCGTACTTCGTGGACACCGGACTCGGCGACGGGCCGTACGAGCCGATCCCGCTGCGCGAGGGCCGCTGGACGCAGGGCGGCTTCGACTACTCCCTCACCCCGCTCAAGAACCGCACGGGGTGGAGCTTCGAGAACGTGGGCGGACCCTTCCCCGTGATGAACTTCCGCTCGGCCACGGCGACGATGGCCGACTTCGCGGCCGAGCACGTCCGGCTCACCACCGCCGCCGACTCCGGCTTCGTCCGGACGCTGGCCGCGCTGCGCCGGGACGCGACCGGGATGGACGTGCTGCGCGGACGCACCCTGAGCCGGGTCGAGGCGCACACGGACCCGGTCAAGCGGGAGCTGGCCACCCCCGAGGAGTTCTTCGAGGTGCTGGCCGGCGTCTTCGGGCGGGAGCTGGACGACCTGGACGCGGCGGACCGGGCCGCGCTGTGGGCGCGGGCGACCGCCCCGGTGGACCGCGGGGAGAAGCAACAGCAGGAGGCGTAGCGACCGTAGGGGCGTAGGGACCGTAGGGGTGCAGAGCCCGTGGTGGAGGGCGATGTCCGTGCGAGGGGGCAGACTTGGGCCATGTCCCACTCCCCCCGCCGTGCCTGCCCCACCTGCGGACGCGACTGCGCCGTGACCGCCGGTCGGATCGCCCGCCACGATCCCCCGGGCGGTCGCGGTGAGCTGGTCTCCTGCCCGGGCTCGCGGGCGCGCGTGGTGCTGGGCGCGTCCGCACCGACGCTCGACGGGTTCGTACTCGCGGAGCATCCGGGGCAACTCCCCCTGTTCTGAGGGCCACCGGAGAACCGGAGAAGGGGGACAGCCCCCGCCCGCGACCGGGGGCCGCCCGGATGTCGACGCGCGGGCGGCGGAAATAGCTTCGACCCATGACGACGCAGACGACGCAGACGACGCAGACGAAGCCGCCGACCCGGAGAACGAGAAGAACGAAGAGAACGCGGAACCCGTGGCTACGACGCGGCGCCGCCGCCGTGGCCCTGGCCGCCGTGCTGGGGGGCGTCGCGGCCCCGGCCGCCCTCGCCGCGACCCCCGCCACGACGAACGCCACCACGACCGCCGCTGCCACCGGCGCCCGCGGCACCCTGATCTCCGTCACCCCGCTCGCCGAACTGACCCGCGAGCAGGTCGGCGCGTACGTCGGGGCCATCGGGATCGGCTCCGACACCGTCCGCCACGGGGTCAGCGCCTACCGCCTGACCTACGCGACGATCACGCCGCAGGGCCGGCCGACCACCGCCACCGGGCTCCTGGTGCTGCCGCGCGGCGGCCCGCACCGCCTCGACCTGGTCTCCGACACGCACGGCACCACGGTCTTCCGGGGCGACGCCCCCTCCGGCGCCGGCGACTTCGGCCGGATCACCCCCTACCTGCACGCCGCCGCCGGGCGGGCGGTCGCCGCGCCCGACTACCTGGGCCTGGGCGGCGGGAGCGGCAGCCACCCCTACATGGACCAGAAGTCCGCCGTCAGCGCCGGCCTCGACATGCTCCGGGCGGCCCGCACGGCCGCGGACCGGCTGGGGCGCCCGCTGACCGGCGACGTGTACGCGACCGGCTTCTCCCAGGGCGGTCAGGTCGCGATGGCCCTGGGCCGCGAGCTGTCCTCGGTCCGGACCGGCTTCCGGCTGCGCGGCCTGGCCCCGATGGCCGGCCCGTACGACATCGCCGGCGCGGAGCTGCCCGGGCTCACCGACGGCCGCATCGACCCACTGACCGGCGTCTTCTACCTGTCCTACTACCTGACCGCGCAGAACAAGCTGCACCGGCTGTACGCGGACCCCGCCGAGGTGTTCAAGGCCCCGTACGCGAGCACGCTGGAGGGCCTGTTCGACGGCAGCCACACCGAGGAGGAGGTGGTCGCCGGGCTGCCGGCCACCCTGGACGGGCTGCTCACCCCGGCCTGGGCCGAGCAGGTCAGACACCCGAGCGGCGCCTTCGCCGCGGCGATCGCCGCGAACGACGACGCCTGCGACTGGAAGCCCGCCGCGCCCGTACGGCTCTACGCCGCGGCCGGCGACCGGGACGTGCCGATCGCCAACGCCCGCTCCTGCGCCGCCGACCTGGCGCGCCACGGGGTCCGCGCCCCGGTGCTGGACCAGGGTGCGGAAACGGACCACCGGGGCACGGCGGTGCGCTCCGCCCCTCAGGTGGTCCGCTGGTTCGACGCGCTCGGCCGCTGACCCCGGCCGGGGCCGGGGCCCGCGGGCCAAGAGATCTAGGAGGTCGAGGAGATCTAGGAGATCTAGGAGGTCGAGGAGATCTAGGAGATCTAGGAGATCGCGGTGCGCAGCTGCGCGACGTCGATCGGCTCGGTCTCGTCGTGCGCGGTCAGGTCGATGACCTGGCCCACGGCGCGCAGTTCGGGCGTGGAGGGCTTGAACTGCGCCTGGCCCGCCTCCGCCACCGACTCGGCCTTGTGCGCAGCCAGCACCTCGGCTCCCACGACGTCGGCGAGGTCCTCGTTCTGCACCGCCTCGATCACGGCGCGGGCCTGGGCCGCGGTCTTGGTGCCGAAGAAGTCGAAGCCGCCCTCGACGCGGGAGACCGTACGGCGCTGCGCGGCGTAGGGGGCCACGGTGGCCGCGAGCCGCCGGGCCGGGACCGCGGCGGTCGGGCCGGACCGGGTGTGCGCGACGGCCTGCTGCGGGGCGGCCTGCTGCCGGGCGGGGGCGGCGGCAACGCCGGAGGCGCCGCCGGCGCTGGATTCCGCTTCCGCCCCCGGTGCGGCTTCCACTTGGGTGTCGGGTGCCGTCGCGGCCACCGCGCCCTGAGTGGCGGAGCCGGTCGGACCGGTGGTCCGTGCCCCGGGCTTCGGCACCTCGGGCCGGTCGGACCCCTCGGCCTCCGTCTTGCGGGCGAGGGCGCCCAGGGCCGCATTGGCGCGGGCGTACCCGACCGGGGTGGGCGCGCCGCTCGCGGTGCGCTCCTCGGAGACCGCCGGGAGCACCTTCGGTGCGACGGCGGGGGCCGCGGCGGCCTCGATGGCCAGCAGTCGCCGGCCTTCCAGCGCGCTCGCGCGCTCGGTCTCGGCCGTCGCGTACCGGCGCAGGAGCGCCGCGTGCTCGCCGCGCAGGCCCGCCAGTTCGACCCGCTTGGCCCGCAGCTTGGCGTCCAGCCTGGTGCGCAGCGCGCGCGATTCCTCCAGGTCGGACTCCAGCTCGGCTATCCGCTCGTCGGTGCGCCACTCGTCCTTGACCCGGTCGCGGGTCAGCTCCGCGACGCGGCGCCCGGCCGCCCGGTCCCAGGCGCGCATGACGACGGCGGCGGTGACTCCGGCCGCGCCCGCGAAGGCCACGAGCAGCCGTAGCGCCACGGGTTCCGCGAGCAGCCAGGCCACGCCCGCGCTGGTGATCGAGGCACCTGCGAGGGTCGTCGGCGTGAGCAACCGGTGCAGGGGTTCGGGATTGCGGTGGCGTCCACGGGGCATGGCCTGAAATTTACAGGGCGTAGGGAGCTCATGGGGTAACCGCCCGGCAATCTGTTCCCGGGCAGTTACCCGTCATTTGCCCATCAATCGTGTAACTGCTCGCGACCCGCGTCTCCTTGGCCGCTCCCGGGTTACTTCTTCAGCAGTCCCTTCGACTCCAGATAGGCCTTCGCGACGTCCGCGGGCTTGGCGCGCTCGGCGTCCACCTTGCGGTTCAGATCGACCAGATCGGCCGTCGTGAGCGCCTTGGTGAGCTTGTCGAGGGCGGCCGCGACCTCCGGCGTCCCGGCGTCCTTGGCGTTGACCACGGGCAGGACGTTGTCCGCGTTCTGGAGCTTCTTGTCGTCCTCCAGCAGCACCAGGCCGTAGCTGTCGAGGGTGGCGTCGGTGGTCGTGGTGAGCACGAGCTGGTCGACGCCGTCCTTGACGGCCTGCTTGGACTGCGGGGTACCGACGCCCTTGGGGTCAATACCGGAAATGTCGATTCCGTATGTCTTCTTCAATCCCACGGCGCAGAACGGGCGGACGGTGCATTCGTCACTCGCCGCGATCTTCACCTTCAGTCCGGACCTACCCAGGTCGGAAAGGGACTTGAGGTTGTTCTTCTGCGCGAATTCCTTGGTCACCGCGAAGGCGTTCTGGTCGACCGCGGCGCCGGCCGGGAGCACCTTGAGCCCGAGCGGGCCCGCGAGCTTCTCCAGGGCGGCGACCGTCGCCGTCACGTCACTGGAGGCGACCGGCTTGTCCTCGGGTGCCTTCGAGCCGTTCACCTTGGCGTTGAGGAACTCCGCGAGGGTGGCCGCGTACTCCGGGACGACGTCGATCTCGCCCTTCTCCAGCGACGGCTCGTACAGCTCGCGGTTGTTGACCGTGGTGATCGAGGTGCCGTAGCCCGCGTCCCGCAGGACCTGCGCGTACAGCTCGGCCAGCACGTTCGACTCGGTGAAGCCGGCCGCGCCGATGACCAGCTTGCCCTTGCCCCCGGAGGACGAGGAGGAAGAGGAGGCCGACGTGTCGCCGTCCTTCGTCTTCTCCAGGCTGTCACCGCCGCACGCGGAGAGCGAAGCGGTGAGGGCCACCGCACCCAGTGTCGCGCCGAGGATGCGCGTGGTCTTGCCCATGGTTGCTCCGTTCAGGAGTCGAGAAGCAGGGATGTCGAGAAGCATGTATGCCGAGAAACGAGAAGCGAGGTGTGTCAGCTGGCCGGCGCCCCGGAACGCAGCAGCAGCCGGTCCACGGCCACCAGCGCCCCCTCCACCACCAGGGCGAGCGCCGCCACCAGCAGGGCCCCCGCGATGACCTGCGGGGTGTTGAAGGTGTTGAACCCGGCCGTGATGATGCGGCCCAGACCGCCCTGACCGACCATGGCCGCGATCGTCGCGGTCGCGATGACCTGGACCGCCGCCGAGCGCAGACCGGTCATCACCAGGGGGCGCGCGAGCGGCAGTTCCACCCGCAGGAAGAGCTGACCGCCCGACATGCCCATGCCCCGGGCCGCCTCCACCACCGAGCGGTCCACCTCCCGCATGCCGACGTAGGCATTGGTCAGCAGGGGCGGCACGGCGAACAGCACCAGCGCGATGATCGTCGGGACGTAGCCCGCGCTGCGCAGCGGCGAGACCATGAACAGCGCGAGGACGGCGAAGACCGGGACGGCCCGACCGACGTTGGACACGTTGACGGCGAGGGCGCCGCCCTTGCCGAGGTGGCCGAGCCACAGGCCGATCGGCAGGGCCACCGCGCAGGCGAGGGCGAGCGCCACCCCGCTCACGAAGGCGTGCTCCGCGAGCCGGTGCCAGACCCCGCTCTCGCCGGACCAGTTGGCACCGTCCGCCAGCCAGTCCCAGGCGTCCGCCAGCACTCCCATCGGCTCAGCCCTCCTGTACGGCGCGGGTCCACGGGGTGACCAGCCGCTGCACGCCGAGCAGCAACAGGTCGGCCACCAGGGCGAGCAGCACGCACAGCACGGAGGCGGTGAGCACCTGGGCCTTGAAGGAGCTGTTGACCGCGGGCGCGATCAGATTGCCGAGGCCGCCCTTGCCGACGATCGAACCGACCGTCGTGAGCGCGACCGTCGAGACCGTGGCGATACGGACCCCCGCGAGCAGGGCCGGCAGCGCCAGCGGCAGTTCGACCTGCCACAGCAGCCGGGTCGGCCCGTACCCCATGCCGCGCGCCGCCTCGCGGACCTCCTCCGGCACACCTTCCAGCCCGGCCAGGACATTGCGGACGAGGATCGTCAGCGAGTAGAGGACCAGGCCGGTCACCACGAGGGAGGCCGACAGCCCGAAGAAGGGCAGCAGCAGCGAGAACATGGCGAGCGAGGGGATCGTGTAGAGCAGGGTGGTCAGGCCCAGCACCGGCGCGGCCCAGCGCCGGCCCCGACGGGCCAGCAGGGCCAGCGGTACGGAGACCGCGACGCCGATGAGGACGGAGACCGCGGTGATCCAGACGTGCTCCAGGGTGGCGTCGGTCAGCTCCTGGCTGCGGGAAGTGACGTAGTCCCAACAGATCCAGTCGTTCGCCACCAGGCAGTTCTGCCCGGCCATGGCGCTCACCCCCCGTCACCGATCCCCTCGCCGAACACGTGTACAGCGACCATAACCCCAGCCACCGACAACGGCCGGAATCATTCGCAACGGGGCAACACTCCCTTTACAAAACCCCACCCTGCTTAAGGAAAGATGGCGTGGTGATCCGATTCGAGCATGTGACCAAGCGTTACCCCGACGGAACGACCGCGGTGGAGGACCTGTCCTTCGAGGTGGCCGAGGGCGAGCTGGTCACCCTCGTCGGCCCGTCCGGCTGCGGCAAGACGACCACGATGAAGATGGTCAACCGGCTGATCGAGCCGACCGGCGGCAGGATCCTGCTCAAGGGCGAGGACATCGCGGCCGCCGACCCCGTCGAACTGCGCCGCCGGATCGGCTACGTCATCCAGCAGGTCGGCCTCTTCCCGCACAAGACGGTGCTGGAGAACACCGCGACCGTCCCCCAGCTCGTGGGCACGCCGAAGGCGAAGGCCCGCGCCCGGGCGGCCGAGCTGCTCGAACTGGTGGGACTGGATCCGGCCACCTACGGGGGCCGCTACCCCCAGCAGCTGTCGGGCGGTCAGCGCCAGCGCGTGGGCGTGGCCCGGGCGCTCGCCGCCGACCCGCCCGTCCTGCTGATGGACGAGCCGTTCGGCGCGGTGGACCCGGTGGTCCGCGAGCGGCTGCAGAACGACCTGCTGGCCCTGCAGAAGTCCGTGCACAAGACGATCCTGCTGGTCACGCACGACCTGGAGGAGGCGATCCGGCTCGGCGACCGCATCGCCGTCTACGGCCAGGGCACCATCGAGCAGTTCGCGAGCCCGGCCGCCGTGCTGGGCGCGCCCGCCACGGAGTACGTCGCCCACTTCGTGGGCAGCGACCGGGGGCTCAAGCGGCTCGCGGTGACCGCGGTGGCGGCGGCCGACCTGGCCCCGTCGGACGGGCACGGCGCGCCCGCCGCGTCGGTGGCGCTGGGGGCGACGCTGCGCGAGGCGCTGGCGGCGCTGCTCCAGGAGGACTCGGGCCGGATCGGGGTCACGGATCCGGCGTCCGGCGCGCTGGTCGGCGTACTCACTCCGGAGGGCGTGCACCGGGCACTGCGCCGGGCGGAGTTCCAGGGGGCCTGAGCCCGGCGGGCCGCGGTACGGGCCCGCCCACCCCGCGCCCGGCCCCGCACAGACGTGTGACCGGCCACGTCGGGCCGGTCACGGGTCTGCGCACTGCTGGGGGTGTCCGGTGGCTCAGGCCTGGACCCGCTTGCTCAGCCACTCCATCATCGGGGGGATCTCGCGGCGCCAGGTGTTGAAGTTGTGGCCGCCGCTGTCGAGGATGATCGAGGAGACCCGGTCCGGGCCCTTGACGCCCTTGATGAACTTGCGGGTGTCGCCGAGGTTCGGCTCGCCCTTCTCACTGCTGGTGACCAGGAACGACGTGCCCGTCGGGGGCTTGGCCGCCAGGCTCTTCAGCACGTCGGCGCGGTCCTTGAGCTTGGCGTCGCCGTGGAAGAGGTCACCGGTGGTCGGGTCGTTCGGGGCCTCGTAGTAGGCGGACAGGCCCACGGCCGTACCGAAGGTCTTCGGGTGGTGCGCGGCGATCTTCAGGGCGCAGTAGCCGCCCGTCGAGTTGCCGATGAAGGCCATGTTCTCGGCCTTCTTGCCGACCCGGAAGGTCGACTGGATCGCCTTCGGCAGGTCCTGCGCGAAGAAGGTCTCGGTCTGCGGACCGCCCGGGACGTCCACGCACTCGGTGTCGCGCGGCGGGGCGACGGTCGGGCGGAGCATGACCAGGATCATCGGCTTCATCTTGCCCGCCTTGGCCTGCTTGTAGGCCGTCATCGGGTAGTTCAGCCCTTTGATCAGGTTCTCCGCCGTGCCCGGGTAGCCGGTCAGGACGATCCCGGCCGGAAAGTTGGCCTTCGCGTGCTGCGGCTGGAAGTACTCCGGCGGCAGCCAGACGTAGCCCGGGCTCTCTATCTTCGACTTCTCACCCGCTATCGAGACCTTCAGGATCTGTCCGCCGACGGCCGGGCGGGCGCCCCCGGGGACGTCGAGCTTCTGCTTGTCGACGACCTTGATGTCCTTGCTGCTCATCGAGTGGTCGACGACCTTGCCCATCGTGGTCTCCTGGCCGAAGAGGTCGGCCCAGGATCCGTAGAAGAGGAAGGACTTGTTGGCCGCGAGGCCGACTGCGGAGAACAGCGCCAGCTGCGTCGCGAGCAGGAGCGCGATGCGACCGGTGTACGCACGGAACGTGCGGCCCGAGAGCCGCGGCCAGAACCAGACCGTTGCCGCGAACAGCAGCACACCGGCGATGATGGCCAACGCCAGAACCAGATTGCTGGTGAGACCCATGAGCAGTAAGCCGTCTTTCTGAGTGGCAGGACGAGTTTTTCCGAAGAAGGAGTGAACCCGCTCCCCCTTCGCGTCGTCCTACTGGACGCACCACACTCCGAAGGCTGTCAGGGCCTTCGGTCAATGATCTCTCGCGGAGCAACGGGAAGCGATGTCTAGCAGGATAGATGGCGATAAGTCGGGACAGGTTCCGAGTCGGGTCCGCCGAATCCTTCGCGGGCCACGACCGGAGGCCGTACCCGGGCTGGTAGGCACGGCCGTCATGATCGTCGGATTCCTCGACATCATCGCCGGTGTCTTCCCGCGCTTTCGGCACAGCAGGATCCACGCCTTCACCGAGGTGATCCCCGGATCGCTCGGCCCCTTCGCCGCCGCCCTCGCCATCAGCGCGGGCGTGCTGCTCCTTCTGCTCGCGCACGGCCTCAAGCGCCGCAAGCGCCGGGCCTGGCGGGCGGCGGTCGTCCTGCTGCCCGCGGGCGCGGTGGCGCAGTTCACCTACCGGCACTCGATCGTCGGCGTGCTGCTGGCCGCGGCGCTCCTCGCGCTGCTGCTGCGCCATCAGGGTGAATTCAAGGCGCTGCCGGATCCGCGCAGCCGCTGGAAGGCCCTGGCCAACTTCGTCCTGATGAGCGCGGGCTCGATCGGCCTCGGTCTGGTCATCGTGAACTCGCACCCGGGCAAGGTCGTCGGCGACCCGAGCCTGTACGAGCAGATCACCCACGTCGTCTACGGCATCTTCGGCTTCGAGGGTCCCGTCGACTACGCCGGCCGGGTGTCCTGGACCGTCGGCTACTCCCTCGGCGCGCTCGGCATGCTGACCGCGCTGACCACCATGTACCTCGCCTTCCGCCCCGAGCACCCGGCCGCGCGGCTCACCGAGGACGACGAGACCAAGCTGCGCGAGCTGCTCACCAAGCACGGCGGCCGCGACTCGCTCGGCCACTTCGCGCTCCGTCGCGACAAGGCCGTCGTCTTCTCCCCCAGCGGCAAGGCCGCCGTCACCTACCGCGTCGTCTCCAGCGTGATGCTCGCCTCCGGCGACCCCATAGGAGACGTCGAGGCCTGGCCCGGCGCGATCGAGCGCTTCATGGAGGAGGCCAAGGCCCACTCCTGGACCCCGGCCGTCGTCGGCTGCTCCGAGACCGGCGGCGAGGTGTGGACCCGCGAGACCGGTCTGGACGCCCTGGAGCTGGGCGACGAGGCGATCGTCGACGTCAAAGACTTCTCCCTCTCCGGGCGCGCGATGCGCAACGTCCGCCAGATGGTCAAGCGCATCGAGCGCAACGGCTACACGACCAAGGTCCGGCGCGTCAGCGAGCTGACCGAGGGCGAGCTGGAGCAGGTGCGCGGCGCCGCGGAGGCCTGGCGCGGCACCGACACCGAGCGCGGCTTCTCCATGGCCCTGGGCCGGGTCGGCGACCCGGGTGACGGTGACTGCTTCATCGCCACCGCCCACCGCGTCCAGGAGGGCGACACCAGCCCGTACGGCGACCTGAAGGCTGTCCTCCACTTCGTCCCGTGGGGCAAGGACGGCATGTCGCTGGAGATGATGCGCCGCGACCGCGCCGCCGACCCCGGCATGAACGAGCTGCTGATCGTGGCCTCCCTGGAGGCCTCGCCCGGGCTGGGCATCGAGAAGGTCTCGCTGAACTTCGCGATGTTCCGCGCGGCGCTCGCCCGCGGCGAGAAGATCGGCGCCGGCCCGGTCCTGCGCATGTGGCGCGGACTGCTGGTCTTCCTCTCGCGCTGGTTCCAGATCGAGTCGCTGTACAAGTTCAACGAGAAGTTCCGGCCCCGCTGGGAGCCGCGCTTCATGGTCTACCGCAGCAGCCGCGACCTGCCCCGCATCGGTTTCGCCGTGATGCAGGCGGAGGGCTTCGTGACCGTCGCCCTGCCGCGCCTCTTCGCCGCCCGCCGGCGCCCGAAGCCGGTCCGCACCTGCGCGCACGACCACGACGCCACCGTGCCGTCCCAGGCCGACCGCAAGGTCCAGGCGGCGTAACCGCGGTGCGCACCCGCGTACGAACACCAGGGCCCCGGCAGCCGACAGGCACCGGGGCCCTGTCATCCGCAGGGCAGCTCTACCCTGGACCTATGAACAACAAGCGCGGGGCCGCCGCCCGGGGCTCGGTCACGGGTCTGCCCGAGTGGGACCGCTGCGGGGTCATGGGCGTCGTCAACGTCACCCCCGACTCCTTCTCCGACGGCGGACGCTGGTTCGACACCACCGCGGCCGTCAAGCGCGGGCTGGACCTGGTGGCCCAGGGCGCCGACCTCGTGGACGTCGGCGGCGAGTCCACCCGGCCCGGTGCGAGCCGGGTCGACGAGGAGGAGGAGCTGCGCCGGGTCGTCCCCGTGGTGCGCGGCCTGGCCTCCGAGGGCGTCGCCGTCTCCGTCGACACCATGCGCGCCGCCGTGGCCGCGCGGGCCGTCGAGGCGGGCGCGGTGCTGGTCAACGACGTGAGCGGCGGCTTGGCCGACCCCGGCATGATCGCGGCCGTCGCGGCCGCCGAGGTGCCCTTCGTGGTCATGCACTGGCGCGGCTTCAGCGACGGCATGAACGGCCTCGCCGTCTACGACGACGTCGTCGCCGAGGTCACCGCCGAGCTGCGGGTGCGGCTCGACGCCGTCATCGAGGGCGGGATCGCCCCCGAGCGGCTCCTCGTGGACCCCGGTCTGGGCTTCGCCAAGAACGCCGAGCACGACCTGGCGCTCGTCGCGCACCTGCCCGCGCTGCGCGCGCTGGGCTTCCCGCTACTGGTCGCGGCCTCCCGCAAGCGGTTCCTCGGCCGGGTGCTGGCGGGTGCGCGGTCCGCTCCCCCGCCCGCCCGCGAGCGGGACGCGGCCACCGCGGCCGTCTCCGCTATCGCGGCGCACGAGGGCGCCTGGGCGGTCCGGGTCCACGAGGTACGGGCGACGGCGGACGCGGTTCGGGTGGCCCGCGCCGTGGAAGGGGCACTGTGATCCGCACAGTGATCAGCACCGCGGGCGCACCCGCAGGGGAAGGGGCACGGTGAGCCGTACCGACATCGAAGCGGTCGAAGAGGTCAACACGGCCTTCTACGAGGCGATGGAGCAGGGGGACTTCGACGCGCTCTCGGCCCTCTGGCTGGAGGACGAGATCTCCTGCGTCCACCCGGGCTGGCCGGTGCTGGCGGGCCGCGGCGAGGTCCTGCGCTCGTACGCCCTGATCATGAGCCACACCGAGTACATCCAGTTCTTCCTGACCGACACCAAAGTGGCTGTGATAGCCGATACGGCCGTGGTCACCTGCACCGAGAACATCCTCAGCGGCGGGCCCGCCGAGGACGGCGGCGAGCTGGGCCCCCTCGTGGGACAGCTGGTCGTCGCGACGAATGTGTTCCGTCGCACATCGGAGGGCTGGCGGCTGTGGTCCCACCACGGTTCTCCGGTGCTCACGGACTCCGACGAGGACGAGGGCGAGGACCCTTCCTGACCCCGTCGGCACGGTTTGCCGTTTATCGCAGGTAAATTCGAAGACGGACGACGCCGACCGCACTCGGCTCAGGCCCATGCCCCGGGGAGTCCCGGACGGCAGCACCTACGAAAGCAGGAGTGATTCGCGTGGATCGCATCGCGCTGCGCGGCCTCAAGGCTCGCGGACACCACGGCGTCTTCCCCCGGGAACGCGAGGAAGGCCAGACCTTCATCGTCGACCTGGTGCTCCACATCGACACCCGGCCGGCCGCCTCGGACGACGACCTGGCCAAGACCGTGCACTACGGCGTGGTGGCCGAGGAGGTCGTGGAGGTGGTCCAGGGCGAGCCGGTCGACCTGATCGAGACCCTCGCCGAGCGGATCGCCCAGCGCTGCCTCAAGCACGACGCCGTCGCGCAGGTGGAGGTCGTCGTGCACAAACCCGACGCGCCGATCACCGTCCCCTTCGACGACGTGACCATCACGATCACCCGGAGCCGCGCATGAACAACGGACTGAACGCACAGAGCGACCCGACCGTACAGCCGGTCCCCGCCTCCGTCGTCGAGACGGTGGACGCGGCGGACGTCACGCTCTCCAACCCCCGCTGGGCCGTCATCGCGCTCGGCGCGAACCTCGGCAACCGCCTGGAGACCCTCCAGGGCGCCATCGACGCCCTCGGCGACACCCCGGGCCTTCGGGTCAAGGGCGTCTCCACCGTGTACGAGACGGAGCCCTGGGGCGTCGAGCCCGGCTCCCAGCCGTCCTACTTCAACGCCGTGGTCCGGGTGAAGACCACGCTGCCGCCGTCCTCCCTGCTCGAACGCGGACACGCCATCGAGGAGGCCTTCGACCGCGTCCGCGAGGAGCGCTGGGGGCCCCGCACCATCGACGTCGACATCGTCGCGTACGCCGACGTGGTCTCCGACGACCCGACGCTCACCCTCCCCCACCCGCGGGCGCACCTGCGGGCCTTCGTGCTGGCCCCCTGGCAGGACGTCGACCCCGAGGCCCAGATCGCCGGCCGCGGTCCGGTCGCCGGGCTGCTGGCGGGAATCGGTCTGGACGGCGTCACGGCGCGCCCCGACCTGGAACTCCACCTGCCGGAGTAGTCGTTAGCCTGTTCACTGCTGTTGGCTGAGAAAGCGGGGAACAGGCACGTGAAGCAATTGAGGCCGGCCGTCCTGGCGGGCATCTTCGCCGTCGCCGGGGTGCTGTCCTGGGCCGGCGCCCGGCTGTGGAACGCCTACGGGACCCTGCCGGGGGTGCCACTGGCCGCCCCGGTCGTGCTCGCGGTGATCGCCGCCGTGCTGTGCGCCACGGCCCTCTCGCTGCGCGGCCGCCTCAAGGCCCAGCGCGAGCGCCGACCGGGCGCCAAGGGCGTGGATCCCCTGATGGCGGCCCGCGCGGTCGTCTTCGGGCAGGCCAGCGCGCTGGTGGCGGCCCTCGTGGCGGGCATGTACGGCGGTGTGGGGGTCTTCCTGCTGGCGAACGGCCTGGACGTGCCCGCCCGCCGCGAGCAGGCCTACTACGCGGGCTTCTCGGTCCTGGCCGGCGTCGCGGTGGTCGCCGCGGCCCTCTTCCTGGAGCGCGTCCTGCGCCTCCCGGACGACGAGGACGACGCGACCGCCCGCGCCTGACCCCCGCCGCACGTACGAAAGGACGGCCGTCGCGCGTGCGACGGCCGTCCTTCTCGTGTCCGGCGGCGACGGGGCCGCCCGTCCCTCCCGGGACCCTCAGCGGGCCACGATGAGGCTCATGGCCTCGCTGCGGGTCGCGGGGTCGCGGAGCTGGCCGCGGACCGCCGAGGTGAGGGTCTTGGCGCCCGGCTTGCGGATGCCGCGGACCGACATGCACATGTGCTCGGCCTCGATGACGACGATCGCTCCGCGGGCTTCCAGGATGCGCATCAGCGAGTCGGCTATCTGGGTGGTGAGTCGTTCCTGCACCTGCGGGCGGCGGGCGTAGACCTCGACCAGCCGGGCCAGCTTCGACAGACCGGTGATCTTGCCGGACTCGGCCGGTATGTAGCCGACGTGGGCCACGCCGTGGAAGGGCAGCAGGTGGTGCTCGCAGAGGCTGACGATCTCGATGTCCTTCACCAGGACCATCTCGTCGTGCCCGAGGTCGAAGGTCGTGGTGAGCACGTCCTCCGGCTCCTGCCACAGGCCCGCCAGGATCTCCCGGTAGGCCCGGGCCACCCGCGCCGGGGTCTCCAGGAGACCCTCGCGGTCCGGGTTCTCGCCGACCGCGAGGAGGAGCTCGCGCACCGCCGCTTCGGCGCGCTTCTCGTCGAACTCGCGGGCCGCCGTGCCCTCGCCATCCACCAGGGTCACCGGATCGGTCATCTCTTCCTCGTTCCTGCCAGTGCAGTGCTGGGCAGCAGTGCTGGACATGTAAAAGTGCCGCGGTCCCCAGGCTAGGACCTGGGGACCGCGGCATCCATTCCGGAGTGCTCGCCCTGTCAGCTCTCGGGACGGTCCTCCGGGACCGCCTCGGGGCTCTTCTCCGTGGAGACCGGAGTCGTGACGGGGGCCGAGCTGCCGTTCGCCGCGTTCGTCAGGGACAGCTCCCGGGGGGAGAGCACCGGCGGACGGGTCGACGGGGTACGGCGGGAGGATCCGGTCCACGCGGGGCGGGCCGGACGCTTCACGATCGTCGAGAAGACCTCGGCGATCTGCTCCTTGTTCAGCGTTTCCTTCTCCAGCAGCGCGAGGACGAGGTTGTCGAGCACGTCGCGGTTCTCGACCAGGATTTCCCAGGCCTCGTTGTGCGCCGTCTCGATGAGCTTCTTGACCTCTTCGTCGACCAGCGCGGCGACCTCTTCCGAGTAGTCGCGCTGGTGCGTCATGTCGCGGCCCAGGAACGGTTCGGTGTTGTCGCCACCGAACTTGATCGCGCCCAGGCGCTCCGTCATGCCGTACTGGGTGACCATCGCGCGGGCCGTGGCGGTGGCCTTCTCGATGTCGTTCGCGGCGCCCGTGGTCGGGTCGTGGAAGACCAGTTCCTCGGCCGCGCGACCGCCCAGCATGTACGCGAGCTGGTCGAGCATTTCATTGCGCGTGGTGGAGTACTTGTCCTCGTCCGGCAGCACCATGGTGTAACCCAGGGCACGGCCACGGGACAGGATCGTGATCTTGTGGACCGGGTCGGAGTTCGGGGAAGCCGCCGCGACCAGGGCGTGGCCGCCCTCGTGGTACGCGGTGATCTTCTTTTCCCGGTCCGACATGATCCGGGTCCGCTTCTGCGGGCCCGCCACGACGCGGTCGATCGCCTCGTCCAGGGCGTGGTTGTCGATCAGCTTCCGGTCCCCGCGCGCGGTGAGCAGCGCGGCTTCGTTCAGCACGTTCGCCAGGTCCGCACCGGTGAAGCCGGGCGTACGACGGGCAACAGCGCCCAGGTCGACGTCCGGGGCGACCGGCTTGCCCTTCTGGTGGACCTTGAGGATCTCCAGCCGGCCCTGCATGTCCGGACGGTCCACCGCGATCTGGCGGTCGAAACGGCCGGGGCGCAGGAGCGCCGGGTCGAGGATGTCCGGACGGTTCGTGGCGGCGATCAGGATGACGCCGCCCTTCACGTCGAAGCCGTCCATCTCGACCAGCAGCTGGTTGAGGGTCTGCTCGCGCTCGTCGTGACCGCCACCGAGACCCGCACCACGGTGCCGGCCGACGGCGTCGATCTCGTCGACGAAGACGATCGCCGGAGCGTTGGCCTTGGCCTGTTCGAACAGGTCACGGACACGCGAGGCACCGACACCGACGAACATCTCGACGAAGTCGGAACCGGAGATCGAGTAGAAGGGAACACCGGCTTCGCCCGCGACAGCGCGCGCGAGCAGGGTCTTGCCGGTGCCGGGCGGGCCGTAGAGCAGCACGCCCTTGGGGATCTTCGCGCCGACGGCCTGGAACTTGGCCGGCTCCTGCAGGAACTCCTTGATCTCGTGGAGCTCCTCCACCGCCTCGTCCGAGCCCGCCACGTCGGCGAACGTCGTCTTCGGGGTGTCCTTGGTGATCAGCTTGGCCTTGGACTTCCCGAAGTTCATGACTCGGGAGCCGCCGCCCTGCATCTGATTCATCAGGAACAGGAAGACCACGACGATCAGGACGAAGGGCAGCAGGCTCAGCAGGACGCTGAGGAACGGGCTGGTCTTGTCCGGCGAGACGGTGTACCCGTCCGCGATCTTGCCCGCGTCGTACTTGGTCTGGAGGTCCTTGGCGAGCGCGACGCCCTGGTCCCCGATGTAGTTGGCCTGGAACTTGGTGCCGTCGTTCTTACCGAGCTTCTCGCCACTCTTCAGCTCGATCTTGATCATCTGGCTGTCACCGGTGGTGAGCTTGGCGCTCGACACCTGGTCCTGGTTGATCGCCTTGATGACCTCGCTGGTCTCCACCGACTTGTAGCCGCCGCCGGAGCCGACGACGTTCATCAACACGACCACGGCGAGGACGGCCAGCACGATCCACATGACCGGCCCACGGAAGTATCGCTTCACGTCCATCCATACGGGGCGCAGAGCACCCCGTCCCTCCTGCCCGTAGGTAAATGCTGCTGTGAGTAAAGACTGTTCTTCGGAATGTACCCCTGAATTGTCACCCGCGGCCTCGTGGGACGGCTGACAGACCCGCCTTCGCATGCTCCAACGGCGGGAATCGCCCCCAGGTTCCCCGAGGGGGACCCGGGGGCGGTGGGATCAGCCGCCGTAGACGTGCGGGGCGAGCGTGCCCACGAACGGCAGGTTGCGGTACTTCTCCGCGTAGTCGAGGCCGTAACCGACGACGAACTCGTTGGGGATGTCGAAGCCCACCCAGCGGACGTCGATGGCGACCTTCGCGGCGTCGGGCTTGCGCAGCAGCGTGCAGACCTCCAGGGAGGCCGGCTCGCGGGAGCCCAGGTTCGACAGCAGCCAGGACAGCGTCAGACCGGAGTCGATGATGTCCTCGACGATCAGGACGTGCTTGCCCTTGATGTCGGTGTCCAGGTCCTTGAGGATGCGGACCACGCCGGAGGACTGGGTCCCGGCGCCGTAGGAGGACACCGCCATCCAGTCCATGGTGAGGGGGGTGGACAAGGCGCGTGCCAGGTCCGCCATCACCATCACCGCGCCCTTGAGGACGCCGACGATGAGCAGGTCCTTGCCCGCGTACTGCTCGTCGATCTTCGCGGCCAGCTCGGCCAGCTTCGCGTCGATCTCTTCCTTGGTGATGAGCACCGACTGGAGGTCGTCGCCCATGTCCTTCTCGTCCACCCGCATCACTTTCGTAGTCCGCCGTGGCTCCGGGGGTTCCCCGGAGGACTCAGCCGCCCGGGGCGACGGCTCAGTCATCGCCGTCAGCCCTGCCGGATGACCAGTCTGCCACCCTGGCGCTGGGCCTCGACCCGGCCGGGCAGGTTGATGGCGCCCTGACCGCGCCAACCCGTGATCAGGCGGTCCACTTCCTCGATGTGGCGGGCGAACAGCGAACCGGCGGGGGAACCGGCCGACAGGACGGCCCTGCGCAGCACGCGGCGGCGAACGGCCGGGGGCAGGGCGAAGAGCTTGGCGCACTCCAGCTGGCCGAGCTCGTCCCGTACGGCGGACTCCGCGTCGGCGGCCCAGGCGTCGAGGGCGTCGGCGTCGTCCCGGGAGAGCTGGGCGGTCCGGGCGAGGGCCTCGACCACTCCCTTGCCGAGCGCCTTCTCCAGGGCGGGCAGCCCCTCGTGGCGCAGCCGGGAGCGGGTGTATGCGGGGTCGATGTTGTGCGGGTCGTCCCAGACGGCCAGGGACTGGACCATGCAGGCCTTGCGGGCGGTCTGCCGGTCGATGTGCAGGAAGGGGCGGCGGTAGCGTCCGGTGCGGCCGGGACCGCCGGAGATCTCGGCCATCCCGGACAGGGACCGGATGCCGGAACCGCGGGCCAGCCCCAGCAGGACGGTCTCCGCCTGGTCGTCGCGGGTGTGGCCGAGCAGCACGGTGGCGGCGCCGAGCCGGTCGGCGGCCTCGTCGAGGGCGGCGTAGCGGGCGTCGCGGGCGGCGGCCTCGGGTCCGCCGTCGCGGCCGACGCGCACGGCGATGGCTTCCGCCGGTTCCAGGTGGAGTGCGGTCATCCGGCTGACGACCTCGGCGGCGCGCAGGTCGGAGCCGTCCTGGAGGCCGTGGTCGACGGTGATGCCGCCGGCCCGGATGCCGAGTTTGGGGGCCTCGAAGGCGAGGGCGGAGGCGAGCGCCATGGAGTCGGCGCCACCGGAGCATGCGACGAGCACGAGCGGCTGCGGGCCGCCGGCGCGGTCGGTGCGGGCCCTGCTGTCGGCGCGGTCGGCGCGGCGGGCAGCGGGGGCGGTGCGGCGTTCGGTGGGGTCGGTCAGGTCGGTGAGGACGTCGTGGAGTACGCGGCGGACCGCCAGGCGTATCGCCGCGACCGCAGGATGGGGACCCATGTCCGGTGCCCTTCGGTGGAGTTCGGATGCCTCGGAGGCGTTGGGGTGGTGCGCGCTCGGGGTGCTGCTCGGCTGCGCCCGCCGGCCCCGCGGAAGGTTCCACGAGAGGACGGACTGTCACTCAGAGTGCGTCGATGGTGACAGAACCGAGCCGTTCCCTGAGCATCGCACGCCCTTCATCGGCCCACGGTCCCTCGGACGGGTGATGCTGCTTCCCCCAACGAGACAGCTTTACGCCCCCTCGTTCACCCCTTTTCACTCCCCCCGCCGGTGGACGCGGGCCACCCAGTCCGCGGGCTTGGCGATCTCCGCTTTGGTCGGCAATGTGTTCGGTGAGGTCCATACCCGATTGAAACCGTCCATTCCGACCTGCCCGACGACCGCGCGGACGAAGCGCTCGCCGTCCCGGTACTGACGCAGCTTCGCGTCCAGGCCCAGCAGCTTGCGCAGGGCCGCGTCGAGCCGTCCGGCGCCACTGGCCCGGCGGGTCTGGAACTTCTCCCGGATCTCCGCGACCGAGGGCACCACCTCGGGGCCGACCCCGTCCATGACGAAGTCCGCGTGGCCCTCCAGCAGGGACATCACCGCCGTCAGCCGCCCCAGCACCTCCCGCTGCTCGGGGGTCTGGACGAGCTCCACCAAGGAGCGCCCCTCTTCCCCGCGCTCGCCGTCCGGACGTGCCCCGACCAGGGACTGCGCGGCTTCGCGCAGCCGCTCCAGCACGGTCATCGGGTCCATCTCGGTGGCGCCGAGGAACGTCTGGATTTCGCCCTCCAGGTGCTCCCGGAGCCACGGGACGGCGGTGAACTGGGTACGGTGCGTCTCCTCGTGCAGGCACACCCACAGGCGGAAGTCGTGCGGGTTGACCTCCAGCTCGCGCTCCACATGCACGATGTTGGGCGCCACCAGCAGCAGCCGCCCGCCCCCCGTCGCGGAACCCGGCAGGTCCCGGGAGACCGGCGCGAAGGTCTCGTACTGACCGAGCACGCGCGAGGACAGGAAGCTCAGCAGCATCCCCAGCTCGACCCCGGTCACCTTGCCGCCGACCGCGCCGAGGACGGCCCCGCCGGGCGTGCTGCCGCGCCGCTCCTGCATCTTGCCGAGCAGGGGCCCCAGCAGCTCCCGGAACCCCGCCACATTGGCCTTGACCCATCCGGCCCTGTCGACGACCAGGACCGGCGTGTCCTCGACGACCGACCCCTCGGGCATCATCCTCGTGAACTCGCGCACGTGCCGTTCCGAGGTCCTGGCGTGCTCGCGCAGTTCCGCCACCACGGCCCGCGCCTCGTCCCGGGTGATCTCCGGGCCGGGCCGTACGAGCCGGGTCGCGGTCGTCACCGCGAGATTCCAGTCGACCATCTCCACACCACCGATGCTCGTCATGCGTCAACGGTACGTGGACGGGCCGCCGGGCGGATCCCCCCGGACGGGGCTAGGGCCTGTCGTCAAAGTCGGGTCGTCGCCCGGAGGGCGGCCCCGCGGCGTCTGGTGCGTGCTCTCGGTCCGCCGGGCGGGAGCCTGCGTACTGGAACTCGGGCTTTCGCCCGGTGGAGCGAGAGTGCGTGCCAGGCGTCGCGGGGCAGACTCGACTTTGAAGACAGGCCCTAGGGCGTGGTGGCGATGATGGCCGCGAGCTTGTCCAGGGCCTTCTCGGCGGCGTCCGGGGCCGGGGTGTTCGCCGTCAGGAACGCGAAGACGAGCAGCCGCCCGGAGGGGTCGACGACCGTACCGGCCAGCGAGTTCACCCCGGTGAGCGTGCCGGTCTTGGCCCGCAGCAGCCCCGCCGCCGGTGAGGCGCCGGCGTTGCGGGCCCGCAGGGTGCCGCTGAACCCGGCCACCGGCAGTCCGGTGAGGACGGGCCGCAGCGCGGGGCGGGCCGGGTCGGCGGCCTTGGTCAGCAGGGCGGTGAGCAGCCCGGCGCTGACCTTGTCGGCCCGGTTCAGCCCGCTGCCGTCGGCGAAGCGGGCACCGCTCAGGTCGACCCCGAGGCCGGCGAGCCGCTCGGTGACGGCCTGCTCGCCGCCCTCGAAGCTCGCGGGCTTCGAGGCCGCGAGCGCGGTCTGGCGGGCCAGCGCCTCGGCGATGTCGTTGTCGCTGTTGGTCAGCATCCGCTCGACGAGAGCGCCCAGCGGGGTGGAGAGGGTGACGGCCAGCGGCGCGGCGCCCGCCGGGGCCTTGGCCGGGGCGGGCTCGCCGGTGACCTTGATCCCGCGCTCGCGCAGCAGGTCGGCGAAGGCGCCGGCGGCGTCCTTGGCGGGGTCGTCGGTGCGCCCCACCGGGCCGGAGAAGGATTCGTCGGAGCGGCCCTCGTCGGCCATCAGGGCGCTGACGGGCGCGATGTTGTCGTTGGCGCCGATCGGGTGACGGGCGGGGCCGCTGAAGAGCGTGGCGTCGTACCCGAGGGTGACCGTGTCGGTGTTGGCGGAGCGCAGCGCCTGGGCGGTGTCGGCGGCGAGGGCGACGAGGCTGCCGCCGGGGCCCGCCGGGTTCTTCTTGCGGGCGCTGAGCGAGGGGTCGCCGCCGCCGACGAGGACGATCCGGCCGCCCTGGTCGGGGACGACGGTGGTGCGGATGCGGTGCTCGGGTCCGAGGGCGGCGAGCGCGGCCGTGGCGGTGGCGATCTTGATCGTGGAGGCGGGGGTCATCGCCTCGCGCGCGCCGCTGTCGAAGAGCACCCGGCCGGTGGCCGCCTCGACGACCGAGGCGCCGCGGACGGTGCCGAGCGCGGAATCGGCCAGCAGCGGCCGCAGCGCGGCGGCGAGGGCGTCGCTGTTCCCGGCCGGGGCGACCGGGGCGGATCGGGGGGCGTTCAAGGGCGCGAGGACGCCCGGAGCGCTCGGCGCGGCGAGCGGAGTGACATATTCCTCGTGATCTCCGCCACCCGTACGGCCCCAAGAGGCGGCTGCGACCCGCTCGGCCTTACGCTGGCCGGAGTCCCACGGACCGGCCGCGACCACCGCACCGGCCGACAGGGCCAGGCCCGCGAGGGCCGAACCGGCGATGAGCTGCCATGTCTTGATCAATGGCACCTCGACCAGCCCCTTTCGCGATCACACGTATGCGTGAGGGACACTTAACCACTGAGTCTTGCCGCGAGCATGGCACCCCACCCGCAGGGCTGGGCCGGACGCGCACGCGGATCACAGCAGTCTCGAAGCAATGCAGCTGATCATGGAGGAGCAGGACGTGGAGTTCGACGTCACCATCGAGATCCCCAAGGGTTCGCGGAACAAGTACGAAGTGGACCACGAGACCGGCCGGATCCGCCTGGACCGTCGCCTCTTCACGTCCACCAGCTACCCGGCCGACTACGGCTTCGTCGAGAACACCCTCGGCGAGGACGGCGACCCGCTGGACGCGCTCGTCATCCTCGACGAGCCGACCTTCCCGGGCTGCCTGATCAAGTGCCGCGCGATCGGCATGTTCAACATGACGGACGAGGCGGGTGGCGACGCCAAGCTGCTGTGCGTCCCGGCGTCGGACCCGCGCGTGGAGCACCTGCGCGACATCCACCACGTCTCCGAGTTCGACCGCCTGGAGATCCAGCACTTCTTCGAGGTCTACAAGGACCTGGAGCCCGGCAAGTCCGTCGAGGGCGCGAACTGGGTCGGCCGCACCGAGGCCGAGGCCGAGATCGAGGCCTCGTACAAGCGCCTGCAGGCGCAGGGCGACCACCACTGAGTGGATCCCCGCTGATCTCCGCCCGTCGGCGTATCCCGGGCCGCCACGGACGAAACGATTCCGCATAATTGGATCACCGGTTGGGGATCCGGCCCAGGGACACAGGAGCGCGCGTGGCGGCAGAGGCCGATTCAGAGGACCGCGACCGGCGCAAGCCCGCCTCGGACGAGGCGCGCAGCGCCTTCAGCCAGCCCCCCGGGGTCGAATCCGGCGTGTTCGAGGACGAGCAGCCCACCTCCGAGTTCGCCGCCCCCGAGGGCACCGCCGCCGTACCGGCCGAACCCGAGGGCTCGGCCTTCGCCCTGCCCGCCACCTACAGCGGCCGGCACTCCCCGCCCGCCTACACCCCCGGTCAGGGGTATCCGGTCTCCCGGATGAAGGAGTCCCCCTGGCAGGACCGGATGCGCACGATGCTGCGCATGCCCGTGGGCGACCGCCCGGTCCCCGAGGCCGTACAGCGCCTGAGCGAGGACTCCGGGCCCGCCGTCGGCCGCGTGCTCGACCTCACCCTGCGCATCGGCGAGCTGCTGCTCGCGGGCGGCGAGGGCGCCGAGGACGTCGAGGCCGCGATGTTCGCCGTGGCCCGTGCCTACGGGCTCGACCGCTGCGAGCCCACCGTCACCTTCACCATGCTCTCGATCACGCACCAGCCCTCGCTGGTGGACGATCCCGTCTCGGCGAGCCGGACCGTACGCCGCCGGGGCACCGACTACACCCGGCTCGCGGCCGTCTTCCGGCTCGTCGACGACATCAGCGCGCACGAGGTCGAGGTCTCCCTGGAGGAGGCCTACCGGCGCCTCGCCGAGATCCGGCGCAACCGCCACCCGTACCCCGGCTGGGTGCTCACCCTGGCCGCCGGGCTGCTCGCCGGGGCCGCCTCCACGCTCGTCGGCGGTGGCGTGGTGGTCTTCTTCGCGGCCGCGATCGGGGCCGTGCTCGGCGACCGGCTGGCCTGGCTGTGCGCCGGGCGCGGGCTGCCGGAGTTCTACCAGTTCGTGGTGGCCGGGATGCCGCCCGCCGCGCTCGGGGTGGCCCTCAAGCTGGCCGAGATCGACGTGCGCGCCTCCGCGGTCATCACCGGCGGGCTCTTCGCGCTGCTGCCCGGGCGGGCCCTGGTGGCGGCCGTGCAGGACGGCCTGACCGGCTACTACATCACCGCCTCGGCCCGCCTGTTGGAGGTCATGTACCTCTTCATCGGGATCATCATGGGCGTGCTGGTGGTGATCTACCTCGGCCTCCAGTGGGGCGCCAAGCCCAACCCGGAGGAGGCCCTCCAGATCAGCCAGCGGCCGGTCATCCAGATCATCGCCTCGATGGTGCTGGTCTTCACCTTCGCGATCCTGCTCCAGCAGGAACGCTCCACCGTGCTGATCGTGACCCTGAACGGCGGGGTCGCCTGGGTGACCTACGGCGCCCTGCACTACGCGGGCGGCCTGCCCCCCGTCCCCTCCACCGCGATCGCGGCCGGCCTGGTGGGCCTGTTCGGGCAGCTCTTCTCCCGCTACCGCTTCGCCTCCGCCCTGCCCTTCGTGACCGCGGCCATCGGGCCGCTGCTGCCGGGTTCGGCGACGTACTACGGGCTGCTCCTGATCGCCGAGAACCGGCTCAGCATGGGCTTCGCCTCGCTGACCAACGCCGCCGCGATCGCCTTCGCCATCGCCATCGGGGTCAACCTGGGCTCGGAGGCCTCGCGGCTCTTCATGCGGATCCCGGGCTCCGCGAGCGCCGCCAAGCGCCGCGCGGCCAAGCGCACCCGCGGATTCTGACCCCGCCGACCGTCGTACGCGCACCCGCCCGGTCCGCCGACGCCCCGGGTACGCCGACGCCCCGGGGCACGAGGTGCTCCCGGGGCGTCGGTCTCCGCGCGGGGCCGTCAGCGCTTGGCGTGCCGCCCGCGCTGCCCCGGTGCGGGCGGGAAGCCGTCCTGGCCACCGGTGCCCTCCTCGGCGGCGGCGGGGTTCGCCTTCCTCTCCTTGCGGGACTTCATGACCTCGAAGATCACCGGGATGACGGAGATCAGGACGATGCCGATGAAGATCGGCTCGACGTTGTTCTTGATGAACTCGAACTGGCCGAGCTGGTAGCCCAGGATCGTGACGCCCGCGCCCCACAGCACGCCACCGATGACGTTGAACATCAGGAAGGTGCGGTACTTCATCGCGGTCGCGCCCGCGACCATCGGCGCGAAGGTGCGGATGATCGGCACGAAGCGGGCGAGCACGATGGCCTTGGGGCCGTGCTTGACCATGAAGTCCTGCGCCGAGTCGAGGTTCTCGCGCTTGAAGAGCCTCGAATTGGGCTTGTTGAAGAGCTTCGGCCCGAAGACCTTGCCGATCATGTAGCCGACCTGGTCACCGAGGATCGCGGCGGCCACGATCAGCGTGCAGACGAGCCACAGCGGCTCCTCGATCGTGCCGGCCGCGACGAACAGGCCGGCCGTGAAGAGCAGCGAGTCGCCGGGCAGGAACGCGAAGAGACCCGATTCCGCGAAGACGATGACCAAGATGCCGATCAGGCCGAATTGCCCGATCAGGTACTCCGGAGAGATCCACTCAGGGCCGAGTGCGAGCATGTTCACGAGTTCCGGAGTCTCCTGGATCGGGGGGATGCGGGCAGGACCTGCGCCGGGTGGAAACACATGGCGGTGGTTTCAAGTATGAACGCACACGGCCCCCACCGGGTTCCAGGCCCCGGCGGGGGCTCACGGGTGCGTTCGGCCACCTACGCCCGGCGCACCGCGTTCGCCATGATCGCGTCGCGCAGGTACACCGCCAGGCCCGGGCGGACCCTGTCGTAGTACGCGGTGAACCGCTCGTCCGCGACGTACATCTCGCCCAGCGAGGTGTGCATCTCGTACGAGCAGGCGTAGCAGTGCCCGTCGATCCAGGCGTGGTGCTCCTCGGCCAGGTCCATGGCGCCGATCGACTCCGCGGACGCGCCCGTGTCCATCAGCGCGGCCAGGCGCCGGTTGATGTCGTCGGACTCGCCCATGATCCGCTGCCAGTCCTCCTTCGTGGCCGCCGCGGCCCTGCGCCGCGACTCGGCGTAGGCGTCGGTGGCGCCCCAGCGCCGCTCGGCCTCCGCGGCGTACCGGTCGGGATCGTGGTCCCCGAAGACCTCGAACTTCTCCTCGGGGGTCAAGTTGATGCTCATCGTGCGTGCCTCCATCGCGCGCTCCACGGCCGCCGCCATCCGCTGGAGGGCCCCGATCCGGTCCGCCAGGAGCGCGTGCTGCCTGCGCAGGTGCTCCTGGGGATCGGTCCGCGGGTCGTCCAGCAGCACGGCCACCTCGTCGAGCGGAAAGCCGAGCTTCCGGTAGAACAGGATCCGCTGCAACCGGTCGAGGTCGCCGTCGTCGTAGCGCCGGTGCCCCGCACCGCTGCGGCCGCTCGGGGAGAGCAGCCCGATCTCGTCGTAGTGGTGCAGCGTCCGCACCGTGGTCCTCGCGAAACCGGCGACCTGTCCCACGGAGTAGCCCATCGCCTCCGCCCCTCCTCTTCTCGGGTACGCGCCCCACTGTGCTGCCTCACGTCGCGTGAGGTGCAAGCGCGGGCCGCGGGGGCGGCGGGGGTGGTCAGCGGTGCTCGGGGTTGGGGAAGTCGAAGCGGCAGCCCGCGTCCCACCGCGAGCGCTGGTTGCCGTGCGCCGGGATCCCGCCGGAGCGCCGGAGCAGGGCGGCCAGGTGCATCAGGTTCCAGGACATGAAGGCGGTGTTGCGGTTGGTGAAGTCGTTCTCGGGGCCGCCGGAGCCCGGGTCCATGTACGAGGGCCCGGGACCGGCCTCGCCGATCCAGCCCGCGTCCGCCTGCGGCGGGACCGTGTAACCCAGGTGCTGGAGGCTGTAGAGGACGTTCATCGCGCAGTGCTTGACCCCGTCCTCGTTCCCGGTGATCAGGCAGCCCCCGACCCGCCCGTAGTAGGCGTACTGGCCCTCCTCGTTCAGGACCGAGGAGCAGGCGTAGAGCCGCTCGATGACCCGCTTCATCACGGAGCTGTTGTCGCCGAGCCAGATCGGGCCCGCCAGGACGAGGATGTCCGCCGCCATGATCTGCGAGTAGAGGACCGGCCAGTCGTCGCTCTCCCAGCCGTGCTCGGTCATGTCGGGCCAGACCCCGGTGGCGATGTCCCGGTCGACCGCGCGGATCAGCTCGGTGGTGACGCCGTTGGCCTCCATCACGGCCCGGCTCTTGTCGATCAGCCCGTCGGTGTTGCTGGGCTCGGGCGAGCGTTTGAGCGTGCAGTTGACGTAGACGGCACGCAGGTTCAGGTCGCGGTAATCGTGATCGTTCGTCGGCACGCGTCCAGCCTGACCGCGCGCTCCCGCCCGCGCGAGCGCGGTGGCCCGTCCGGGCTCAGGCCGCCCCCACCGGTGCGAGCAGCGCGTCCGCGACCGCGGTACGGGCGTACAGCACCGACCGGCCGGCCCGGTGGGCGGTGACCAGCCCGGCCCCCCGCAGGGCCGTCAGGTGCTGCGAGACCGCGGGCGCGGACAGCCCGCACCGGGCGGCCAGGTCGGTCGTGGAGGCCGGGGTGTCGAGTTCGGCGAGCAGCAGCGCCCGGGAGCGGCCCAGCACCGCGGCGACCGCCTCCCCGGCGGCCCCCGGGGTACGCGGCTCCCACAGCGTGCCGATCCCGCGCGCCGGGTAGGCCAGTTGGGGCGGCTCCGGCACCACCGAGCGGGTCAGCACCCGCGGCCAGGCGAAGGCCGAGGGCACCAGCAGCATCCCCGCGCCCGCGTGGTCCCGGGTCACCGAGCAGTGCCTGCGCACCAGGCGCAGCGTGCCCTCGTCCCACCGCACCGACTCGTGCAGCTCGTTCAGCACGTACGCGGAGCCGTACTCGGCCACCTGGCGCGCCCGGTGGAAGACGTCGGCCTCCAGCAGCTGCCGGATCCTGGCCCAGTAGGGCGCGATCGCCAGCTCCCAGTAGGTCTCGATCTCGGCCGCGACCTTCTCCAGCGCGGCCCCGGGCGCCTCCTCCAGGAGCCGCAGCCGGGCCGGCCCCGCGCCCGCGGGACCGGGGCGCTCGGCCCGCAGCCGGGCGAGGTCCGCCCGTACCCGCTCGGGGGCGGTGTCCCGGATCATCGCCAGCTCCGCGGCCAGCTCCGGGAAGGGACCGGCCGGGGTCGGGTTGAGGAAGTCCGCGAGGTAGCCACGGGCCGGGACCAGCTCGGCCAGCCAACCGCGGTCCAGGCCCGCGCACTCCAGCCGGGGGCGCACCTGCTCGGCCCAGCGGCGGTGCGGCGCGGGATCGGCCGCACCGGCCAGCAGCCGGAAGCTGGTGACGACCTCCCACATCGGGGAGACCGCGAAGCGGGTCTGCGCCAGGTCCGCCGTCGAGAAGCTCAGTTCCGAGTCCACCGCCCCGCCTCCGTGTCCACGGCCGTCCCGAGTCGTCCGGGGCCACCGGGCCGCGCGCCCGGTGGATTCGGCCTGAGCTTAATCAATACGGCGGGCGGGGGGCAGGGGCGCACGCTCCTGCCATGCCCTCCACCTTCCGCGGACTCCCGCCCACCGTCTGGACCGTCTTCGCCGGAACGATCGTCAACCGGCTCGGTCACCTGGTCACGCCCTTCCTCGTGTTCCTGCTGGCCGACCGCGGGGTGACGGGGTCCGGGACGGCCTACGTCCTCGGCGCGCTCGGCGCAGGCAACCTGCTCGGTCCGGTCCTCGGCGGCTTCCTCGCCGACCGGATCGGCCGCCGGCCCACCATGCTGATCGGGCTGCTCGGCGCCGCGGCCGCGCAGGGCGCGCTGTTCCTGGCCCCGGGCGCCCCGACGATGGCCGCGGCGGCCCTGCTGCTGAGCGCCGCCTCGGCGACCGTCGGTCCGGCCGCCTACGCGCTGCTGGCCGACACCGTGGACGCGGAGCACCGACAGCGGGCGTACGCCCTCTTCGGCTGGGGGGTCAACATCGGCACCGCCGTCGCGGGGGTGCTGGGCGGGTTCCTCGCCGCCCACGGCTACTGGCTGCTCTTCGCGGTCGACGCCGGGACCCTGCTGATCTACGCCGCCGTGGTGGCGACCCGGCTGCGCGAGCCGCGGCGCGAACCGAAGGCCGCGGACGCCGGGGCGGGACTCGGCTACGGGGTGGTGCTGCGCGACCGGCTGCTGCTCGCCCTGCTCCCGCTCTTCGGGGTCCAGCTCTTCGTGTACTCGCTGACCGAGGTGGCGCTGCCGCTGGCCATGCGCGACAGCGGGCTCTCCCCCGCCGCCTACGGGGCGACGGCGGCCGTCAACGCGGTCCTGGTGGTCGCCCTGCAGCCCGTCGCCTCCGGCCTGCTCTCCCGGCTGCCCCGGCTGCCCGTGCAGGCGGCGGGCAGCGCGCTGATCGCCGTGGGCGTGGCGCTGACCGGGCTCGCCGACGGCATCGTCGGCTACACGGTGTCGGTGTCCGTCTGGTCGCTGGGCGAGGTGGTCGTGGCCGGGATCGCGGCCTCCGTCGTCGCCGACCTCGCCCCGGCGGACGCCCGCGGCCGCTACCAGGGCGCCTTCGGCTGGACCTGGGGCGTCGCCCGCTTCGCCGCCCTCACCCTGGGTGTCACCCTCTACGACGGCGCCGGGCCGGCCGCGCTGTGGCTGCTCGCCCTCACGGCCGGGCTGCTCACCGCGGCGACCACCCTGGCCCTGCACCGCCGCGTCACGGCCCGGCTGTCCCACGACCTGGCGGCGTAGGGATCCCCTACCCCCGGGCCTGGGCCACCAGCTCGAAGGCGGTCCTGCCGTCGAGGGACTCGCGGATGACGTCGGCGTGCCCCGCGTGCCGGGCGTGCTCCTCGATCAGGTGCAGGAGCAGCCAGCGCATCGAGACCCGGCCCTCCTTGGGGAACCAGGGCTGGTCGGGCAGCGGGAAGGTGTCGTCCAGGCTCGGCAGGTCGCGGACGAACTTCTCCAGCTCGACCACCACCGCGTCCCAGAACTCCAGGACGGCGGCCACCGATTCGTCGCCGACCAGGCGGAAGCTGTCCGACCAGGTCTCCTGGGTGCGCTGCTTCTCGTTCGGCTGCTGCTGGGCCATCCGCAGCCAGCCCAGCTCGGTCTCGGACACGTGCTTGAGCAGCCCGGACAGGGAGAGCTCGCTCGCGCTGGGGCGGCTCGCGGCCTGCTCGTCCGTGAGTCCGAGGACCGATCGCCGCAGCCCGCCGCGCTGGGCCTCGATGAAGGACAGGAGCGCGCCGCGCTCGTCGCCGTGCGCTTCCGCGGGAACGTGGGTGACCATGCTGAACGACCGCCTCTTGTCTGTGGGGCTCTCCGACAAGGAACAATCTAGGGACCGACTAGGTCAGTTGCTGTCCTAGAAGGGGAAGTGGGTCCGCCCGTGTTGGACCGAGATCCACTTCTGCGTGGTGAAGGCCTCCACCGTCGCCTCGCCGTTCAGCCGGCCCAGGCCCGAGGCCTTCTCGCCGCCGAAGGCGGCCAGCGGCTCGTCCCCGATGGTGGAGTCGTTCACGTGGATCATGCCCGTCTCGATCCGCTGGGCGAAGCGCACGCCGCGCTCGACGTCCCGCGTGTGGACCGCGCCGCTGAGGCCGTAGGGGGTCGCGTTGGCCAGCCGTACGCCCTCCTCCTCGCCGTCGAAGACGACCAGCAGGGCCACCGGACCGAAGATCTCCTGGGCCAGCAGCGGGGAGTCCTCGGGCAGGTCCGCCAGGACGGTGGGTTCGACCAGGTTGCCGCGCGTAGAACCGCGCACCAGCGCCCGCGCCCCCGAAGCGATGGCCCGGTCCACGAGCGCGGTGAGCGCGTCGGCCTGGAAGGAGTTGATCAGGGGACCGATGTGGGTCTCGGGGTCGTGCGGGTCGCCCGTGTTCAGGGAGCGCACCTTCGCGACGAACTTCTCGGTGAACTCGGGGGCGACCGAGCGGTCCACGAGGATCCGGTTCGCGGCCATGCAGACCTGGCCCTGGTAGACGAAGCGGCTGAAGACGGCCGCGTCCACCGCGTAGTCGAGGTCGGCGTCGTCGAGGACGACCAGCGCGCTGTTGCCGCTCAGCTCCAGGACGGTCCGCTTGAAGTGGCGGGCGGCGACGGCGCCGACGTGCCGGCCGACCCGGTCGGAGCCCGCGAAGGAGATCACCTTGGGCACCGGGTGGGTGAGGATCGCGTCCCCTATTTCGGCGATGTCGGTGACGAGGACGTTCAGCAGCCCGGCGGGGAGTCCCGCCTCCTCGAAGATCTTCGCGATCACACCGCCGCCGACGACCGGGGCGTTCTGGTTCGGCTTGATCACCACGGCGTTGCCGAGCGCCAGCGCGGGCGCGACCGACTTCATGGTGACCAGGAAGGGGAAGTTGAAGGGGCTGATGACGGCTATCACGCCGACGGGCAGCCGCTGGACCCTGTTCTCCTTGCCCGGCACCGGCGAGGGCAGGATGCGGCCCTCGGGGCGGACGGAGAGCTGGATGGCCTCGCGGATGAACTCCATGGCCAGGTGGATCTCGTACTCGGCCTTGGGCCGGGTGCCACCCAGCTCGTCGATCATCGCCTCGACGATCTCCGGCTCGCGCTCCTCGGTGATCCGCAGGGCGCGTTCCAGCACGGCCCGTCTGGAGTACGGGCTGGTCGCGGCCCATTCGGCCTGCGCGCGCTCGGCCGCCCGGTAGGCGCGGTCGACCTGTTCGACGGTGGCCACGGTGATGGCCGCGAGCTTCTCCCCGTTGTAGGGGTTCACGTCGATGATGTCCCACGAGCCCATACCGGCCAGCCACTCGCCGTCGATGTACTGATGGGCCAAGTCGCTGAATATGGACATGCCATCCCTTACTGCGAGCGCGCACCCTTGCGCTGCACCGGAGACTGATCAGTCGTCATAGTACGTGCGAATCAAGACAGTTGAAGCAGGCCTCGAAGAAGATCCCGGGTCTGGCGCGGGTCCGGGCAGTCACCCTGGAGCCGTTCCATGGCCCGACTGTACTGACCCACTTCCTCTTCCTTGTCCAGGTAGAGGGCGCTGGTGAGCTGTTCCAGATAGACGATGTCCTGGAGATCGGACTCCGGGAAGCGCAGCAGCGTGAACGCGCCGCTCTCGCCCGCGTGCCCACCGAAGGAGAAGGGCATGACCTGGAGCTGCACGTTCGGGCGCTGGGAGATCTCGATGAGGTGCTCCAGCTGACCCCGCATCACGTCCCGGTCGCCGTACGGACGGCGCAGGGCCGCCTCGTCGAGGACCGCGTGGAAGACGGGGGCGTTCTCGGAGACCAGGACCTTCTGCCGCTCCAGGCGCAGCGCGACCCGCCGGTCGATCTCGGCCGCGGTGGCCGTGGGCATGCCGCGGCTGACGACGGCGTGGGCGTACGCCTCGGTCTGGAGCAGGCCGTGGACGAACTGGACCTCGTAGATGCGGATGAGGGAAGCGGCGCCCTCCAGACCGACGTAGGTCTGGAACCACCCGGGCAGGACGTCGCCGTAACTGTGCCACCAGCCGGCCGCGTTGGCCTCGCGGACGAGCCCGAGGAGCGACTCCCGCTCGGTGCCGTCCATGACTCCGTAGAGCGTGAGGAGGTCCTCGACGTCTCTTGCCTTGAAGCTCACCCTTCCCAACTCCAAGCGGCTGATCTTCGACTCGGACGCGCGGATCGAGTAGCCGGCCGCCTCACGGGTGATCCCACGGGATTCACGGAGCCGCCTGAGCTGCGAGCCCAGGAGAATACGGCGCACCACAGAACCGCTTGCTTCTGCGGTCACTAGTCCTGCCCTCCCCTTCGCCTTGGCCTGCGCGGGGCCCCCGTACCCCAGGGGCCGCAGTCTGCCACCAAAACGCATCCGCCCGTACTCGTTCTGTAACGGAATCCTGCGTCCCGGAAAAGAAGTCCGTAAGTATGCGTAGGAAGAAATGAGCAAGAACCATGACGGGACCGGACAGGTCCGGCGCGTGCACGTGCATCTGCCCTTGCATCTGACATCCGCATTCGGAAGCATGGTCCCCGCGCACCTGCGTGCTCTTCGCGCCGGCGCGAGACCCACCCCGCAGTTCTTTCTGGTCAGGGCCACCGCCCGGCCGCGAATCCCGGGAGTGCCTCGCATGGGGACGAATGGATCGACCGTGCTAGAGCCGTTACGGCAGGGGCTTCCCCCGGTCGACCCCACGGCTGTCTCCGGGTCCGCCTCCTGCGCTCTCCCCGCCCGGTACGAGGCGGTGCGCGGCGCCCGTTCGTTCACCCGCTCGACGCTGGCGGGGTGGGGACTGGACGACCGCTTCGACGACGTCTCCCTGGTCGTCTCCGAACTCGTCACCAACGCGCTGCGGCACGCGCTTCCCGAGGATTCCCACGGCTGTACGGGGTCGCGCGGGGAGCAGGACCCGCCGGTCCGGCTGCACTTGATGCGGTGGAGCACCCGGCTGGTGTGCGCGGTGCGCGATCCGAGCGAGGACCGGCCCGGGGGCTGCTTCTCACCGGAGCGGACGGAGGAGAACTTCGACCTCGAGTCGGGGCGCGGGCTCTTCCTCGTGGACTCCTACAGCGACAGCTGGGGCTGGCACCCGCTCGCGGGACGGCTCACCGGCAAGGTGGTCTGGGCCCTGTTCATGCTTCAGGACTGACGCGGCGACAGGGCTGCGGCGCCACCTCACCGGTGGGCGCGCACCCGTCGCCGACCAGCCGATCCACACGACACTGGCCGGGAACGATCATTGCGATCGTTCCCGGCCAGTGCACGTGCATGGCTTGATCGGTTGCCCTGTGCCTGTTGCCCGCGGCCCGTGCCGTCAGGCGATGAGGTGGTCGAATTCCCCGTCCTTGACGCCCAGCAACAGCGCCTCTATCTCGGCCGGCGTGTAGACCAGCGCCGGTCCGTCCGGGTGACGCGAGTTCCGTACCGCCACGTTGCCTCCCGGCAGCTTGGCGAACTCCACGCAAGACCCCTGCGAGTTGCTGTGCCTGCTCTTCTGCCACATCACCCCGACGAGTGCCGCGGCCGCCATCCCGTTGTACGCGTGGTCCACAGGAAGCCCCCGATAGTGCAGATGTCAACTGCACCGGATCATAGCTGTGTTCAGAAACGGCTGCATGGGCAGATGCACGTGCACGCGGAGCGTGGTCCTTTGATCACAGCCGGACGGCCGGTTTCGCCCCGAGCGCCGCCGAGACCTCCTCCAGCGACTCCCACAGCAGCTCGGCGGCGTTGCGCAGCACCCCGGGCGGCGGTCCGTCCGGCCCGTCCAGGACGCCCCGGACCCCCTCCCACTCCGGGACCCGCCGCTCGCGCACCGCCCGGGCGCCCTCCTCGGTCGCCGTCCGCAGGGCCCGCGCGAGCGCCGCCGCACCCGGTACCGGGTCCCGGTCGCGGTCGGGGAGGTGCGCCTCCAGGAGCATCGCGCGCCGCCCCAGCGCCGCCAGCGCCTCGGCCGCGTCGTCGGCGGCCGACCGGGAGATCCCCCGGTGCCGCACCGGCTCCCCGGCGGCCCGCGAGAGGGCCTCCTGCCAGGCGATCCGGGCGTCCCGGGCGGCCAGCACCGCCTCGCGCACGTCCGCCCGCCGGGCGCCGGCCGGGTCGGCGTACTGCCCGAGCACGGCCGCCGCGTACCGCCCGCTGGCCGCGACCCAGTCGGCGAGCCGGGTGCGCAGCCGCGGGGTCTCCCACGCCGGGTAGAGCGCGTAGGCCACCATCGCGAGGAGCCCGCCGACGAGGGTGAGGGCGACCCGGTCGGGGACCGTCTGGTCCCAGCGCACCCCGCCCATGCCGAGCAGGAAGACGACGTACGCCGACACGAAGACCTGGGAGACGGCGTACCCCGTGCGCATCAGGACGTACATCAGGCAGGCGCTGACCACCGCCAGCAGCCCGGAGAGGTACATCCCGGGATGGGCGAGCTGGACGATGCCGGTGGCTACCGCGACCCCGACGAGGGTGCCGCCGAAGCGGGCGACGGCGCGCGAGTAGGTCTGGCTGAAGTCGGGCCGCATGATCATGACGGAGGCCATCGGGGCCCAGTAGGCGTGCCCGAAGGGCAGCGCGTGCCCGATCAGGTAGCCCGCCGAGGCGACCGCGGTGACGCGCAGCGCGTGGCGCAGGACCGGCGATCCGGGCCGCAGCTCCGCCCGTACGGCCTTGGCCACCAGCGGGACCAGCCCCGGCAGGGTGGGGCGCAGCATCGATTCCGCGGGGTCCGCCGTCCGCCCGGACCCCGGCTCGGCGGTCTCCAGTACGTCCGCCAGCAGGGCCGCGAGCCGGCGGGCGGCCCGCAGCGCCGCCCCGTCGAGCAGATCGGGCGTGTCGGGCGAGTTGAGGACGGCCAGGTCGGGCGCGGGCAGCCGGACGGGCTCCCCCTGCCGGATGGCGCGCGCGGCGGCGTCCAGTACGGACCCGGCGGCGGCCAGCAGTTCCCGCACCCGGTCCCGGGCGGGCCCCTCGGCCGGAGCCCCCACCGCGGGGTCGGCGAGCGAGGCCAGCACCGGCCGGATCCGCTCGGCGAGCCCCCGCGCCCCGTGCAGCTCGGCGGGGCGGCTGCGGGCCTGGCGCCGGGTGACGATGGCGGCGGACCGGGCCGTCATCAGCGGTTCGGGGTCGAAGGGCGCGGCCGGGTCCTGGCGCAGCCGCCGCGCGTAGTCCCCCTCGGCGGCGAGCGCGTCCGCGAGGGCGTCGCGCTGCGCCCCCCAGCGGCGCACCGGGAACAGCACGATCAGCAGCGCCTGCACCACCCCGCCCGCGGCGATCAGCGCGGCGTGGCCGGCGGCCTGGGCCACCGAGGTCGGCAGGGTGACCGTCACCAGCATGATCGCCACGTTCCCGGAGGCGATCACCCCGGCGGTCGGCCCGGCCGCCCAGAGCATCCCGGAGGCGAAGGTCCACACCGCCAACAGGGCGAGGAAGGCCAGGGTGTGGGAGGAGCCGACGAGGTAGCCGACGAAGGTGCTGACGGCGAGCGTCAGCCCGGAGGCGAGCGCGAGCACCGGACGCGGGCGCCAGCTGCGCTGGAAGGAGGCGACGGCGGCCATGAAGGCGCCGAAGGCGGAACTCGCGGCCGAACCGGGCCCCAGGAAGGCCAGGCTCAGCCCGACGACGAGGGCCAGCCCGACGCCGGCACGGACGGCGATGAGCGGCTCCAACCGGGTCCGCTCGACCGTCAGTCCCGCTCGCGCGGTGTCCTTCAGGGCCCGGAGCCAGCTCATCCACCGAGCGTAGCTTCTTTCAGGACTTCTTCAGATTTGTACGGACCCGATCGATGACGCTTCCATGAGGCGGTCCACGGCCGCGCACCACCGGTCACCGTACGTCCGAAAGATGGGTACCCACATGCTCAGGAACGCCATGGAACCCTGGCACCTGGTCGTCCTCCTGGTCGTCTGTCTCCTCGTGTTCGGTTCGAAGAAGCTCCCCGACATGGCCCGCTCGCTGGGCAAGTCCGCCCGCATCCTCAAGAGCGAGGCCAAGGCCATGCGCGCCGAGGACCAGGTCACCCCGGGAGCGCCGACCCACCCGGTCGCCCCGGGCGAGGTCACGCCCCGCTGACGGCCGCCGACCGGCAGGCCGGCTAGGGGGTGTCTGACGGATGTCCGTGGCGTCGCGGCGCCCGGCACGTACTCTCGGCGCACCGACCGAAAGCCCGAGTACGTCCAGTACGCGGGCTCCCCGTCGCCGCGCCGAGAGCACGCACCGGACACCGCGACCCGGCAAACCTTCCCGGCCACAGCACTAGCGCCGCAGCGCCTGCCGGTCCGGTCGCCCCGCGTTCCCCACGTGGGCGCGGTCGGCCGCCTCGGTGCCGTCGGTCCACCCGGCGAGGTCGGTGGCCCCGCGCAGCCGGGTCGTCGTCGTCTTCGGGAACATCTCCTCGGCCCGGGAGCTGACGGCCACGTCACGGGCCACCAGGGCGGGCAGGTTGTCCGGCACCTCGGCCGCCGTGTGCTCGGCGGTCTCCGCGAGCCGCTGGCCCAACCTGCTCGCGTAGGCCAACAGGAACGACTGCCGGAATGTCTTGGTCCGCTTGCGCCCGCCGGCCCGCTGGCCGGCCTCGGCGCGCGTCATCGCCGCCGTCCCCTGCACGAGCAGCGAGGTGTGGAGGAGCTCCACCGACTCCAGATCGCCCTCGAACCCCACCACCGTCGAGAACTCGAAGGACGCGTTCCACACGGCCTGGCAGCGGTTGGCCCGCGCGACCGCGTCCAACAGCACCGCCTTGGCCTCCTCGTACGGCGGCTCCACCCCGATCCGGCAGGCCCCGGGCAGCTGCCCGGACCCGCCGCCGCGCACGGCCAGCAACGCCTCGTCGACGGTGTGCCGGGCCATCAGCTCCTGCGCCTTCGCGCTCAGCGCCTCCGCCTCCTCGGGGAAGGTCGTGGCCTCGGCCTTCGCCAACAGCGCCCGGATCCGCCCGAGCATCCGCGGCTCTATGTGCCCGGCCGCCTCCAGCTCCCCGGCGGGATCCCCGGGCAGCGGCCCGACCGGCTCGATCGACGGCAGCCGGACCAGCACCCGGAGCACCTCCAGCACCGCGGTGGCCAGCGAGAACCGGTCGCACTTCTCCCGCACGACCACCCGCTCCGCGTACCCGGAGTCCGCGCCCCACCACGCCTCGGCGGCGCCCCACCGCGCGGGCAGCCGGGCGTAGCGCCGCGCCTCCCCGGCGATCAGGTCCTCGACGAGCCGCACGTGCCGCTCGTCCAGGTCCCGGCGCACCAGCCGCACCACGTCGGCGGGCTGCCAACCGCGCTCCCAGGCCTGGCGCACGAAGCCCTCGCCGCGCACCAGCAACTCCTGCCCCACCTCGCCCCACACACCGGCGGCGAGCAACGACGCACCGGTGTCGAGCCCGGTGTCGTCCTGGGCGTAGAGGGCGGCGGCAAAGGCACGGTCGACAACATGTTTCACCGCGCCCCTCCAAGGAAGCCAAGTGCTTTGGTCCTGCGAGGAATTGGCCCCTTGGGGCGGAGCCGCGCACCGGCGGAGTTCTCCTCGTCTCGTCTGGACACTGGGCTTGGTCTCCGATCGCTCGCCGTACTAGGGTGCTTTGCGTGAAGATCGTAGTGCAGGTGAAATTGTTGCCTGCGTCCGCTCATGATGCGGACGCACTGGCAGCGACCCTGCGCGCCTGTAACCGGGCCGCGAACCGGGCGTCCGAGGTGGCGCACGCCAAGAACCTCAAGCGGCGCAATGTGTTGCAGGACGCCGTCTACCACCAGATCAAGGCTGACTTTGATCTCGGCGCACAGTCCGCTGTGCGGGTGGTGAAGAAGGTGTGCGACGCGTACGCCACGTTGAAGGGCAACATCAAGGCCGGGAACCTCGGCCCGGAAGGGTCCAAGCGGCGTACCCGTGCGGAGTCGAAGCCGGTCGTGTTCCGTGAGGACGCAGCGCAGCCATATGACGACCGCATCCTGACCTGGAACCTCGACCGGAAATCCGTCAGCATCTGGACGTTGGCCGGTCGGATCAAGGGCATCCCGTTCGTCTGCTCACCCGAGGCGATGAAGCTCCTGGCCTCTCGTAAGGGAGAGTCGGACCTCGTGATGCGGGACGGCATGTTCTTCCTCATCGCCACCATCGAGCTGCCTGAGCCCGAGGCGTATGAGCCAGCCGGGTTCCTCGGCGTGGACCTCGGCATCGTCAACATCGCCACCACCAGCGACGGCCGGATCATGGCCGGCCGTGGGCTCAACCGGTACCGGCAGCGACAGCGCGACCTGCGCGGCAAGTTGCAGAAGAAGCGCACCAAGTCCGCCGAGCGGGTCTTGAAGCGTGTCCGGCGCCGCGAGGCACGGCACGCTGCGAACACCAACCACATCATCGCCAAACAGCTCGTGAACACCGCTGAACGCACCTCGCGCGGGATCGCCCTGGAAGACCTTTCGGGTATCCGGCAGAGGGTTACGGCCAGGAAAGACCAGCGGGCACGACTGCACTCTTGGGCCTTCGCCCAGCTCGGCACATTTGTTGAGTACAAGGCGCGACGGGCCGGTGTCCCGGTGGTCCACGTGGACCCACGGAACACCTCCCGCCAGTGCTCGGCGTGCTGGCACACCCACCGGTCCAACCGGGTGGATCAAGCACGGTTCGTATGCCGGTCCTGCGGGATCGTGTTGCACGCGGACCACAACGGCTCCCGCAACATCGCCCACCGAGGCAATGCTGTGTGGCAGCGGGGCGCAGTCAACCGCCCCAGTACAGCCTGACGCTGTACCGGACGCAGGGGACCAACGCGGCAGCCAGCCACGCTCCACTTGCAAGCTGGCCGTTAAAGGGCCGAGTAGTTGACACCAACAGCTTGGCGCCGCGGAGCCCGATGTCAGACCCCGGTGGAACACTCGAACGATGAGCGACCACCGCGCCCGGTGGGCGTTGACCGAAACCCCGGACGGGCACTGGCAGGCCACCCAAGCCGACGGCCAGGGCCCCCGCACCACCACACCCACCCCCGCGGAAGCGATCCGCTCCGCCCCACCCGGCACCCGCTGGATCTGGCGCAACACCCAGGCCGTCTACCCCCGCCTCCTCGCCGAGGGCGTCACCGTGGAGCGCTGCTACGACGTCGAGGACGCCGAACTGCTGCTCCTCGGCCACGAGGGCCGCCTCGGCGAACCCCGCTCCGCCGCCGCCGCATGGGCCCGCCTCACGAACTCCCCCGTCCCGCCCGACCCCCCGCAGCGCGCCGCCGAGCCCGGCACCCAGTCGTCCCTCTTCGACCCCCGCCCGGCCCCGCTCCCCCTCGACGCCCTGCTCGCGGTCTACGCCGACCAGATGCGCCGCCACGGCGCCACCGCCCACCCCGACCGCATGCACCTGCTCACCACCGCCGAGTCCGCCGGTTTCCTCGTCGCCGCCGAGATGAACCGGGCCGGCCTGCCCTGGCGGGCGGACGTGCACCGCGCGCTCCTCACCGACCTCCTCGGCGAGCGCTACGGCGGCGGCGGGTCCCCGCGCCGCCTCGCCGAGCTGGCCGAGCAGATCTCCGCCGCCTTCGGCCACCCGGTCCGCCCCGACCTGCCCGCCGAGGTCATCAAGGCCTTCGCCCGCGCCGGGATCAAGCTGAAGTCCACCCGCCGCTGGGAGATCCAGGAGATCGACCACCCCGCCATCGCCCCGCTGCTGGAGTACAAGAAGCTGTACCGCATCTACACCGCCCACGGCTGGGGCTGGCTCCAGGACTGGGTGCACGACGGCCGCTTCCACCCCGAGTACGTCCCCGGCGGCACCGTCACCGGCCGCTGGGTCACCAACGGCGGCGGCGCCCTGCAGATCCCCAAGGTGATCCGCCGCGCGGTCGTCGCCGACCCCGGCTGGCGGCTCGTCGTGGCGGACGCCGACCAGATGGAGCCCCGCGTGCTGGCCGCGATCTCCCGCGACCCGGGCCTGATGGAGGTGGCCGGCCGCCCCGAGGACCTCTACACCTCGATCTCCCGCCAGGGCTTCTCCGGCGACCGCGACATGGCCAAGATCGCCGTCCTGGGCGCGGTGTACGGCCAGACCTCCGGCGACGGCCTCAAGAACCTCGCCGCGCTGCGCCGCCGCTTCCCCCGCGCCGTGGCGTACGTCGACGACGCCGCCCGAGCCGGCGAGGAGGGCCGCCTGGTCCGCACCTGGCTGGGCCGCACCTGCCCGCCCGCGGCGGGGGCCGGCGCCCAGGAGGAGGCGGGCCTGCCCCAGGAGGGCGCGGACGCGGGGAACCCGTACGCCACGGCGGACGAGGCGACGGAACCCCACGGCAACACCACCGGCTTCACCCCCGGCTACGCCTCGTCCGACTCCCGGGCCCGCGGCCGCTTCACGCGCAACTTCGTGGTCCAGGGCAGCGCCGCCGACTGGGCCCTGCTGATGCTGGCCGCGCTGCGCCAGGCCACCGCCCACCTCCGCGCCGAGCTGGTGTTCTTCCAGCACGACGAGGTGATCGTGCACTGCCCGGCCGAGGAGGCCGAGACCGTGGCCGAGGCGATCCGCGCGGCGGGCGACCGGGCCGGCCGGATCGCCTTCGGCGAGACTCCGGTTCGCTTCCCTTTCACCACAGCCGTGGTGGAGTGTTATGCCGATGCAAAGTAGCGACGCAAAAGAGCCACACGAGGTTCAGAGATGTTTCAGAAATACGCTGAACCGATGACCGGGTGAGTGCCACCCTTGTCCCATGTCGGGTATTCGGGGGGCGGGCCCATCGCCCGTGCGGCGCCTTGTGCTGGACCGGTACGCACTGCTTGAGCGTTTCCAAGGAGGCATGGCAGAAGTCTGGAAAGCGCACGACCAACGGCTCGACCGAACGGTCGTGGCCAAATTCCTCCGGGTCAACGACCGGGGCACCCATCCGGCCCTCCGCTTCCTGCGCGAGGCGAAGATCCTCGCGGCCATCGACGACCCCCGGATCGTCCGGGTGCACGACGTGGACGAGGCCCGGATCAACGGTTTCTGGCACCTCTACCTGATCACCCAGTACATCGAGGGGCAGACCCTGCGCGTCGCCCTCCCCAAGGGCCGCCGGCTCGCGGTGGACCACGCCCTGCGCTGGGCGGCCGAACTGTGCGAGGCACTCGTCCCGGTGCACGCGCGGGACCTGGTCCACCGGGACATCAAGCCGACCAACGTCATGGTCCGCGGAGCCCGGGCGGCCGGTCCGGGCGCCTCGGGCAGCCTGGTCCTGCTGGACTTCGGCATCGCCCGCACCTACACGGCCTACGGCGCCCTCGGTTACGCGGCCGGGGTCACCGGTGACGCCCAACTCATCGGCACACCCGAGTACATGGCCCCCGAGTGCTTCGTCCAGGACCCCATCGGCCCGGCCACCGACCTCTACGCCGTCGGCTGCGTCCTCTTCGAGATGCTCACCGGCCGCCAGCCCTACTCCGCCCCCGAGGACTACGGCGCGCTGGTCAACCTCCACTGCCGGGCCCCGATCCCCTCCGTCCGCTCCCTGCGCCCGGAGGTGCCGCCCGCCGTGGACCACCTGGTCACCCGGCTGCTCACCAAGAACCCCGGCGAGCGCCCCGCCGACGCCCGCGAGGTCGCCGGGCTGTTGCGCGGGCTCAGTCTGGCGGTCGTACCGCACCCCACCCTCGTCGTCACCCCGTCCACCCCGCCGCCGCCCGGCCCGCCGCCCGCGCCGCCGACCGACCCCGCCCGGGAGGTCGAGGCCCGCTGCAACGCCGTGCTGGAGGCCACCGAGCGGGATCCGGAGGGCGCGGTGGGCGAGCGGGTGCGGCTGCTGGGCGACGTACTGGACTTCGCGCACGCCACGCTCCCCGCCGACCACCGGGGCACCTGGCTGGTCGTCCTGCACCTCGCCCAGGCCCTGGCCCGGGCCGGGCGCCCCGCGGCCGCCGCCGAGCTGCTCGCGCCGGTGGCCGCGCGGGCCCGCCAGGTGCTGGGCGCCGACGACCAGTTGGCCGTCGTGTGCGCGCTCAACCTCGCCCGCTACATCGGCGAATCCGGCCATCCGCGCCCGGCCGCCCAGCACCTGCTCGAACTGCGCACCGCCGTCTCCGGGGTCCTGTCCGCCACCGACCCCAAGCTCTCGGAGATCCGCTACGACCAGGCCCACTGGCTGGCCGCCGCCGGCGAGACCCGGCGCGCGGCGGCCGAGTTCGAGGCCCTGTACGCCGACCACTGGACGGCGTACGGCCCGGACCACCCGCAGACCGTCCGGCTGCGCGAGCTGATAGCCCGCACCCGGGCCTGACCCGTGGACCGTGCCGCGCGAGGACCCGCGCGGCACACCACATCACGCATCACGCACCACCGAATCATCAGGGAGGGGATGGGGACCATGGCAGACATGTACGACCTGAACGCGATCCGTGACAGCTTCTTCGCCAGCCAGTCCAAGCAGGGCGCGGCCCAGCAGGAGGTGTACGTCGACCGTGAGGGCAAAGTCCGCCTCGGCACCGGCGGCCAGGACGACGCGCCGCTCTCCAGAGTCCCGCAGAGCACCTTCGCCGCCAACGCCAACGCGGCCCGCCTGGAGCGCGAACGCCGGGTGGTGGCCACCAAGATGCCCGCCAACACCTACTACGAGGACGCCCCCGGCGCCGAGGGCTGGGTCTACGAGATCAGCACGATGTTCGAGCACCGCTACGTGATGTGCGCGCGCTTCGACGGCGTCGAGTACCAGGTCCGCCTGATCGAACCGGAGTTGGAGTCGCTGCCCAGCCACGACCAGCACGGCTTCCACCTCTACCACAGCGGGCTGATCTGCCTGTCCGAGCGCTCCGGCTCGGGCCAGCCCACCCTGGAGGAGGCGTACGCCCGCTCGGCGACCTGGGCGCTCGGCGTCGACTTCGTCCGCATGGGACGCCCGTTCCCGTTCAACCGCAAGCAGTAGGGACCGATGCCGTGCTGCCCGTACATGTCTTCGACTATGTGATCGACCAGGTGGGGCGGGACATCGGGCGGACCCGGCCCGAGCAGGGCGGCGCCCTGCTCGGGCTGCGCGGGCGCGACGTGCTCACCGCCTTCGTGCACGACGCGCGCGCCCAGGTGACCCGCGTGGAGTACAGCAACACCGCGTGGCTGCTGGACGAGATAGGGCGGATGGAGGAGGCCGGCCCGATCCGGTTCAAGGGCATCATCCACTCGCACCCGGCGCGCATGCCCCGACCCTCCCAGCAGGACCACCGGGAGTACGGGCGCACCCTGGAGGCCGTGCCCGACCTCGGGCGCTACATCGCGCCGATCGTCACCCACGACATCACCACCCCGGGCGAGCGGCACGAGCTGTTCACCGACACCGCCCGGATCTCGTTCTTCGGTGCGATGTGGACCGAGCGCGGGGTCCGGCTGGAGCCGATGCGTCCGGTGGTCGTGCCGCTGGCCGCCGCGCTCCGCCACGCCGGGCTGTCCTGGTCCGATTCCCTCCCGCTCACCACCCGGGTGGGCTCGGTGCCCGGGGTACGGGTCCCCCTGCCCCCGGGCCGCTCCGGTGCCCGGCGCTACCTCTTCGCCACCGCCGACTTCCCGGTGGCCCCACCGCTGCTGCTGGAGGAGGCCGGGGCGGACGGGCCGCACCCCGAGCTGATCGTGCGGGAGCTGGGCTGGGACCCGCGGATCCCGGAGCAGGACCGACTGCGCGAGGCCCTGGAGGCCCGTACGTCCGCGCCCGGACACCGCGGCAACGGCGCCGGGCAGCCCGTACGACACGCGTCCGCGCCCGGGCCCGGGCACGAACCACTGTCCGCCACCCGGGAGCTCCCCGTGCCGGACACCCGCACCCCGGACTCCCGCACGCCCGACACCCGGACCCAGGACACCCGGACCCAGGACACCCGGATCCAAGGCGCCCCCACCGCGGACTCCCCCGCACCCGGGCCGCTCGCCCCGCACGCCCCGGACGCGCCCCTGACCCCCTCCGCACCGCCGCCGGGCAGGCTGCGGCGACTCGTCTACCGGGTCGGGATCGGCCGGCGGCGGGCCGCGCGCGCCGGGCTCTTCGCCCGCACCCAGGGCCTGCTCTCCCCCGAGCTCAAGGACGCCCACGTGCTGCTGGTCGGGGTCGGTTCGGTCGGCAGCTACCTCGCCGAGGTGCTGGTCCGCTCCGGGGTCGGCCGCCTCACCCTGGTCGACCCCGACCGGGTCGAACCGGCCAACCTGGGCCGCTCCTTGTTCGGAGTGCGCGACATCGGCCGCAACAAGGCCAAGGCCACCGCCCGGCGGCTGCGCAAGGTGAACCCGAAGCTCAAGGTCACCGTGCTCAAGCGCGACGTCGCCGCCCTCGACTACCACCAGTGGTACCAACGGATCTCCGACGCCCGGCTCGTCGTCGCCGCCACCGACGACAACCACGCGCAGCAACGCCTCAACCACCTCTCCTACTACCTGCGCCGCCCGGCCGTCTTCATCGGCCTCTACGACGGCGCCGCGGGCGGCGAGATCGTCTTCACCACCCCCGGTTCGCCCTGCTGGTCGTGCGCGACCGGCGGGGTCCGCGAGTCCCTGGGCGAGCTGGGCCACCAGCCGCGCACGGACTACGGCACCGGCCGCATGTACGCCGTACCCGGGCTGCTCACCGACATCCACCACCTGACCGCGGCCGCCGCGAAGGTCGTACTGGCCCTGCTGCACCCGAGCGGCGGACCGGACCGGGTCGGCGGGTTCCTGACGGCCCCGCTCCGGAAAGACCTCTCCATGGCCCTGTTCGCGATGGAGCCCGACCACTGGTTCTTCCCGCGCGTGCTCGGCGAGGCGCCCGGCCAGCACGCCTTCCAGAGCATCTGGCTGCGCACCGGCCGGCGGCCCGACTGCCCGGTCTGCGGCGAACCCTCGCTGCGCAGCGACCCCGGCGAGTACACCGGCCGGACGAAGGACGACGCGGAACTCACCCGCGTCCAGAAGCGGGCCTACCAGGAACGCAGACGCCAGCAGCAGCACCGGCACTGACAGAGGAGGGAGGCAACACCCATGGTGGACGAGACCACCAAGCGGATGCGCGAAGCCCGCGAGGCCCGCCGCAAGTTCGCCGACGGCACCCAGCCGACCCCGCAGCCGACCCCGCAGCCGAAGCCGACACCCCAGCCGGAGCCCTCGCGACCCACCCCGCCGCCACCGAGGCCGACGCCCACCCCCACGCCCACCCCGCGGCCCCGGCCACTGGCCGTCCAGCGGCGCCCGGTCGCGGGCCTGGGCCCCTACGCGGCCTTCGGCCAGGGCGCGGCGTTCGTCCTGGCCTTGTGGCAGCTGCTGGTCCTCAGCGACTGGACGGCGCCGCTGAGGCTGTCGGCGCAGTACGCCCCGCGCTGGACCGAACCGCACGAGCTGGCGCTGAAGGAGGTCGGCGCCGACTGGTACCCCGACCTGCGCGAGCTGGTGCTCTTCCAGGGGCCCGGGCGGGAGTACCCGTGGCTCTTCCCGGCCTGCGCGGTGGTCCTCTACCTGCTGGTCCGGGTGGGCCGCCTGCCGGAGGGCCTCCAGGCCCTGCTGGGCACGCTGGTCGGTGCCTACGGCCTGACGGCCCTCCTCGCGAGCGCCCCGCCCCTGCTCGTCCAGTGGCCCCTGGGCCTGGTCCTCGCGGCCGTCGCCTGGGTCGTGATGTACCGCCTCCACATCAGGGAGTGAGCCCCACCGGGTCCCGGCCGGGACCCGACAGGACCCGGCCAGGACCCGGCCAGGACCAGGACCCGGGCCGACCCGCGGGCGCGTGCCGCTCCGGGTCAGCCCAGGTCGTGGACGTAGACGTGGAACTCGTCGCGCACGAAGCCCTCGGCCTCGTAGAGCCCCTGGGCGACGTGGTTGTCGTACGCCGTCTCCAACTGCACCCCCGACACCCCGGCCTCGCGCGCCCGCCGCAGGACCTCCCGCAGCAGGGCCCGGCCAGCCCCGGTCCGCCGCCCGTCCGGGGCGACGTACAGGTCGCTCAGCACCCAGGCGGGGCGCAGTGCCAGGGACGAGAAGGTCCGGTACACCTGCGCGAGCCCCACGGTCACCACCCCGCCGGCATCCGCGGCGACGTCCGCGAGCAGCACGAGCGACTCCCCCTTGCCGATCCGCTCCGCGAGGAACTCCCGCGGCGCCCGCGGGTCCTCGACCTCCACCCGGTAGAAGTCGAGGTACAACCGGAACAGTCCGGCGGCCACCTCGACGTCGCCGTCGCCGGCCTCCCGCACCACTACCCGCTGGTCCATGTGCACTCCTTCTCGTCCGCCCCTCGTGCCACCCCCATTATCGCGTTCCCCACACGCCACACCGCTTCGCCGTCAGCCGGAAGAACCCCACGGATTCGGCCGCCAATCTCCGCACTTCCGGCCATCACCGGCACCCCGATCGGTAGCCTGCTGGGATGAACCGCGACTCGGCGAAGAGCGACGGTGAACCCGGCCGCGACCTGTTGGAATCCGGCTTGAGCCTGCTGCGCAGCCAGCTGCCGCGCGCCAGCAGCGTGCAGTACGTGAAGTCCCTCGCGGGCGGCTATACGGACGCCCGCGTCGTCCTGTGCGACATCGGCCGGACCCCCGGCCGTCCCGCGGACGGCGCCCTGAACGGCCAGTACGTGCTGAAGGCCGGCTTCTCCAGCGGACGCCCGCAGTCCGTGGCCCACCACGCCTTCATCGAGGGCCTCCCGCACTTCGGCGAGAAGCACGTCCCGCGGCTGCTGCACGCGTCCCAGGACTCGGGCACCAGCGTCGACCTCTACGACCTCGCCGGATACAGCCTCGACCGGGTCCGCTCGGCCGAACACGTCGACGCCGAGGACCGCCAGGACGTGCTCGCGCGCGCCTCCCGGGACCTGCTCGCCGCGCAGCTCGCCGCCGCGGGTCCACCGGACTACCGGGGCACGGTGGGCTCCGTGATCCGCTCCTGGTTGGGGAGCAGCTTCCCGGAGGACCAGCGCGGCGCCCGCGTCCGCGAGGTGACGGCCCAGCTGCGCGGCACCGGCAGCGGGCGGGCGTTACGCCACGAGGGCGAGCTGCTCCCGGACCCGCTCGTCCTGCTCGACCACGAACTCGGCCTGGTCGACGGGGAGCTGCCGCACTTCCACGGCCCGACCCACGGCGACCTCCACCTGCGCAACGTCCTGGTGCGCGGCTCGCTGCCCACCCGGGACCTCGCGTACTGGCTGATCGACGTCAACTGGGGCGTGTCCCGACCCCTCCTGTACGACCACGCCTACCTCGAACTCTCGGCGCTCCTCTTCGGCCTCGGCCGCTCCACGAGCGGCCGGGTGCTGCCCCTGCTCGCCCGGCTCGACGAGGAGCAGCTGACGGTCCCCGTCGAGCTGGACATCAATGACGCCGGGCTCGTCAACCTGCTCCGCGGCATCCGCACCGAGGTGCGGGACGTCCTCATGGACGCCGAGTCCAACCGCGTCGACGTCTGGCAGCGGCAGCTGCTCTTCGCCCGGATCGCCGCCGGCCTCAACTGGGCCGCGAAGCCGCTCGACGACATCTCCCTGCGCCGCGCGGCCCTGGTCAGCGCGGGCTGGGCGGCCCGGCTGCTGCTGCGCGAACACCACCCGAAGGTCTGGGTCGACGTCGCGGCGCAGGACCGGATCGGCACGACCGGCATCGCCACGAGCACGAGCGCCACCCCGGTCACGGCGCAGGAGGCGCTGCGCCGCTGGCAGCCCTTCCAACGGGTGGGCGGCGGGATGGACCTGTTCCTCGTCGCCGACGAGGTGTCCGCGCGGCCCGAGTTGGCCGCGCTCGCGCACTGCGGCTGGGCGACCGTCATCGACCTCGACCCCGCGAGCGACCAGGGCGGGCTGTCCAGCGTCGTCGTCCCCGAGCTCGAAGAGCACCGGCACGTCAGCGTCTTCGGCAGCAACCGCACCCCCGTCCCGCCCACCGGCGCGACGAGCTGGCTGATGGCGAACGGCTGGAGCTCCCACGACGAACCGTCGGCCGCGACCGCCGCCGAATGGCGCCGGCGGGGCTACCTCCAGCGGGTGCGACAGCTGATCGACGAGACGCACGAGGGCACCCCGCACCAGGCGGCGGCGGTGCTGTGCCTGCGCTCCGGACGGCGCGGCCGCGAGATCGACGACGTCATCGACTACATCGACGAGAAGTACGACGGGATCACCGAGAGCCTCGACCTCGCCCAGGCCCCGGCCGTCGACGGCATAGACATCGACGCCTTCCTCACCGTGGTGGCCGAGTCGCTGCCCCCGGCGGGCAGCAAGGCCGCACCCGCGCTGCCCGGTCTGGACGGTCGCCCCTGGGAGCTGAAGCGGGCCGACCTGCACCGGCTCTCGGTCGACCTGGAGGTGCTGCACTCCGAGATCCTCTCCAACGGCCAGTCCGCGCCCCAGCCGACGACGGACGCCTTCTGGCGCGGCCGCCCGCCCACCTGGCAGGAGCTGGAGGCGTGGGTCGACGTACAGCGCGACGCCTGCCCGGACCTCATGAAGGAGGTCCAACAGCGCCTCGGCGACCACAAGCTCGACATGGTCCGCCTCGACCACTCGCCCGGCGCCGGGGGCACCACGCTCGCCCGCCGCGTCGCGTGGAACATGCACCGCACCTATCCGACCGTGCTCCTGCGCCACTTCTCGGACAAGACGGCCGACCGCATCGACGAGATCTACCAGCAGACCGGCCACCCCGCCCTGGTCGTCTGCGAATCCGCGATCCTCCCGGAGTACGACCGCGACGAACTGATCCACTCCCTCGCCCAGCGCAACACCCGGGCCGTCCTGCTGTGGGTGAACCGCACCAACGTCAAACGCCCCCGGATCAAGCACAAGCTGGTCGACCCGCTCCAGGACGGCGAGCGCGACCGGTTCCTCGCCGAGTACCGCAACCGCGCGGGGACCCCCCGCGCCCACCGGCTCCTGGACGCCCTGGCCGAGGGCGTCACCGACGTGGTGGCCGCGCAGAAGCCCTCCCCCTTCTTCTTCGGCCTGTGCGTCTACGAGGAGCAGTTCGAGGGGGTCGCCTCGTACGTGCGCAACCACCTCGCCGGGCTGAGCCGCAGCCAGAAGGAACTGGCCCGCCACCTCGCCCTCATCACCCGCTACGGCCAGGAACTCGGGCTCCCGGTCAACATGGTCGAATCCTGGATGGGCCGCGAGCGCACCCGCGCCAGCGCCCTGAGCGACAGCGACCTGAGCGAGCTGCTCGGCCCGGACCTGCGCCACCTGGTGGTGGCCGAGCGGGGCGCGCTGCGGCTGCTGCACCCGCTGATCGCGGAACACGTCCTGAAGGGCGAGGCCGACGGCGAGCAGTACGGACTCGCGCAGATCTCGGTCGAGTTCATCAAGAAGACCACCGAGTACCTCGGCCCCGAGAACAGCACCACCGCCCGCCTCCTCAACGAGCTGTTCATCCGGCGCACCAGCTGGTCCCCGAACGGGCAGAAGCCGGACAACTTCGCGGAACTCATCGAGAGCATGCCGGTCGAGGCCGGCGCCCGCGTCTTCGAGCAACTCACCGTCCGCTGCCCGGACAACGCGCACTTCTGGAACCACCGCGGCCGCTACGACATCTACAAGGTGAAGGCGGACTTCCGCCAGGCCGAGTCCTTCGTGCTCAAGGCCGTGGAAAAGTCCCACGGCCACGACGCGACGCACCTGCACACCCTCGGCCTGGTCCGTCGCTTCTGGATCGAGAACGAGCTGGCCAGCCTGACCCGGGGCGGCGAGGAACACACCCCTGAACAACTCCTCGCCGCGATCCAGGAACTGTTCGACGGCGCGATGGAGGCGTTCACCAACGCCGGGAAGTACACGAACACCGACTACACCTGGTCCACCCCGATCCAACTCATCGCCACCGTGGTGGAACGCCTGTGGAAGGCCTCCGGGGTCGGCAGCCTCGTCGAGTTCATGGAGGGCAACGACCCGTCCGCGATGTGGGTGACCGAGCAGATCGGCCGCGCCGAGGAACTCCTCGACAACCTCCGCAACCTCAATGCCGAGGGCACGTACTACCAGAAGCTCAACAACCGGCTCACCGGCCTGTACGGCGACGTCGAGCGGCTGGTCGAGCAGTGGCAGGAACTGCGCCGCCGCGGCAACGACAACCCGGAGGTGAACCTCGCGATCGCCCGCACCCTGTACGCCAAGGCCGGGCGGGACTGGTCGAGCCTGTCCGAGGACAACGCGCGCCTCATAGCCGAGATGGCCGAGGGATCGGTCAACAGCGGCCGGGCCACCGACGCCGACCTGCGCCTGTGGTTCCAGTCCTACCGCCGGCTCCCCGAGTACACCGAGACCAACGCCCTGGAGCGACTGGCCTGGTTCGCCTCGGAGAAGAACAGCCTGGACGCGAACTACTACCTCTACATCCTGCACTTCCTGATCTGGTACCGGGGGGACGCCCGCGACCAGGACCGCACCCGCTACTACCTGGAGGAGACCAGGCGCCTGAGCCGTCAGCACCGGCGGCAGTGGAGCTTCGAGTGGCTGGGCCACGGGCCGCGCCCGCACCCCCTGGTGCACTTCAGCGAGATGGGTCGGCAGCGCTACGGCCCGGCCGGCTTCTGGAGCCGGCCGCAGCAGCTGAAGCGCGTGAGCGGGATCATCGAGGAGATCAAGAGCCCCCAGTCGGGCCGCCTGCGGATCACGAACGGCCAGATGCCGGCCTTCTTCACCCCGCGCAACCAGTTCTGGCAGACCCGCGACGTCAACGCCTCCGTCGAGTTCTACCTCGGCTTCAGCTACGAGGGCCTGCGCGCCTGGGAGCCCACCTACCCGGGCGTGACCCCCGACGCCCTGGCCTACGCGGAACCGCTCCAGCCGATCGCCCTCCCGACGCCCTTCCCGACCCCCCGGACGGCCCCGCAGCCCCCCGACCCCGCACCGGAACCGGAGCCGGAACCGCAGGCCGCCGTCCCGGTCCCCGCGACCCCGCAGCCCTACCGGGTCGAACCGGCGGTGATCCAAGCCCTCTCCGCCCGCCTACGGGCCACCGCCCCCCGCACCGCGCCCGGCACCCCGGCCCACCCCGACAGCCCGGAGGCCTTCACCCAAGCCGTCCTCACCCTGCTCCAACAGGCCCGCGCCGCCGACCGCCAACTGACCTCCCTGGAACTCGGCGGCGCCCTCCAGAAGCTCTTCGGCATGGAGCCCTACCGCACGTTCCGCAAGAACCACGGCCAGGGCAAACTCCGCCCGGCCGTGGAGTCCCTGGGCTTCAAAACCACCCCGACCCCCCAGGGCTTCGACATCGACCTGCCGTAACCCCCCGAAAAACAGCAAAACCCCCAGGTCACGGCGAGTGAGTCCTGGGGGTTCTACAGAGCCGCCTTCGGGATTCGAACCCGAGACCTACGCATTACGAGTGCGTTGCTCTGGCCAACTGAGCTAAGGCGGCACCGCTGGGATGACGAGAATTTCCCTGGTGGGAGGCTCTCATCAGCAGCGGCGCCAAGTCTACAGGGTTAAACCGGGTGCCCCGCACCAGGTCGGCGGGGGGCTGCCGGGAGGGGGGCTCGGGGGGCTAGCACTTCTTGCCGGCCTGCGGAGGGGTGCCCTCCAGGAGGTACTGGTTGATCGCCGTGTCGATGCAGTCGCTGCCGCGGCCGTAGGCCGTGTGACCGTCGCCGTCGTAGGTGAGCAGGACGCCGGAGTCGAGCTGGTCCGCGAGGGCCTGGGCCCACTTGTACGGGGTCGCCGGGTCCCGGACGGTGCCGACGACCACGATCGGGGCCGCGCCCTTGGCTTCCGCGCGGTGTGCCGTGCCGGTCGCCTTGACCGGCCAGTACGCGCAGTTCAGCGAGGCCCAGGCGAGGCCCGCGCCGAAGACCGGGGAGGCCTTCTCGAAGGACGGCAGGGCCTTGGCCACGTCCTCCGGAGTGGTGAAGGCGGCGGGCTGGTCCAGGCAGTTCACCGCGGCGTTGGCGAACATCAGATTGGCGTACTTGCCCTTGGCGTCCCGCTCGTAATAGCTGTCCGCGAGCCCGAGCAGCCCCTGCCCCTCGCCGTTCTTGGCGTCCTTGAGCGCCTCGCGCAGCTGGGGCCAGGCCGCCTGGTCGTACAGCGCCGCGATCACCCCGGTCGTCGCGAGCGACTCGCCCAGCGGGCGCGCCGCGTCCCCGCTGGGCACCGGCTGGGCGTCGACCTTGCGGAAGAACTCCTTCAGCTGCGCCGCCACCTCCTCCGGACTGCCCTGGCCGAGCGGGCAGTCGGGCTGCTTCGCGCAGTCCTGGGCGAAGGAACGGAACGCCGTCTCGAAGCCCTCCGTCTGATCCCGGTTCAGCTCCAGCGCCGGGCGAGCGGGGTCCATCGCGCCGTCCAGGACCAGCCGGCCCACCCGGCTCGGGAAGAGGTCCGCGTACGTCGCCCCGAGGAAGGTCCCGTACGAGGCACCGACGTACGTCAGCTTCTCGTCCCCGAGGACCGCGCGCAGCATGTCCATGTCCTTCGCCGCCTCGACCGTGGAGACGTGCGGCAGCATCCGGCTGGACTTCTCGGCGCAGCCCGCGGCGAACTCCTTGAAGGCCGTCACCAGCTTGGCCCGCTCGGCCGGGTCGTCGGGGGTCTGGTCCACCTGGGTGAAGGCGTCCATCCGGGGGCCGCTCAGACAGTCCACCGGGGCGCTGCGGGCCACGCCGCGCGGGTCGAAGGACACCATGTCGTACTGGGCGCGCACGGGCGCCGGATAGCCGATGCCCGCGTACGCCTGGAGGTACCCGATGCCGGAGCCGCCCGGGCCGCCCGGGTTGACCAGCAGCGAGCCGAGCCGCTTGCCGGGACCGGTGGCCACCTTGCGGGAGACGGCGATGTCGATGTCCTGGCCGTTGCCGGGGTGCGCGTAGTCCAGCGGGGCCTTCATGGTCGAGCACTGGAAGCCCGGCGCACCGCAGTCGCGCCACGTGAGCTTCTGGGCGTAGTACGGGGCCAGGGCGGCCGGGATCGCCGTGGGCTCGGGTGCCTGCGCGCTCGCGCCCTTGCTCGCCCCGGCGCTCGCCCCGGTCCCGGACGGGGAGGCGGCCCCGGAGGACGACGCGGACGCCCGCGGGGCCGAGCTGCCCGACGTGCACCCGGAGAGCAGGAGCCCGGCGGCGGCGATCACGGTTCCGGTGGTGCGCAGCAGGCGACTCGTGTCCATCTCCGGAGCGTACGGCCTGCCCGACGCCCCCGAGGTGGAGGCCGCGCCCGGGCCGCGGGGTGACAAGGCGGGACACGGGGGAGACGCGCGGCGCACCGGGGCCCGCCGCGGCCGGGCCGCGCCTTGCCCGTACGGGTGAGCCGGTCAACCGGCGTCCCCGCCACCCGCACCCGGGAGGCCCGCCCGGCCCCTCAGCCGGCGCGCAGGGCCATCGTCATCGCCTCCACCGCGAGGAGCGGGGACACGTTGCGGTCCAGGGCCTCGCGGCAGGCGATGATCCCCTCGATGCGGCGCAGGGTCCGCTCCGGACCCGAGGCGCGGGCGACCCGGTCGAGGTCCGGACGTACTTCCTCGTTGGCGATGGCCAGTCCGGAGCCGAGCTGGAGCGCCAGCACGTCCCGGTAGAAGCCGATCAGGTCGGTGAGCGCCAGGTCGAGGGTGTCGCGCTGGGTCCTGGTGCGGCGGCGCTTCTGCCGGTCCTCCAGGTCCTTCATCACCCCCGCGGTACCGCGGGGCATCCGGCCGCCGGTCCCCGCGCCGGCGCCCATCGCGGCGCGCAGCTCCTCGGTCTCCTTGACGTCCACCTCCTCGGCCACCTGCTTGGCGTCCTCGGCGGCGGCGTCCACCAGCTCCTGGGCGGCCTTCAGGCACGCCCCGACGTCGTCCACCCGGAGCGGCAGCTTCAGCACGGCGGCCCGGCGGCTACGGGCCCGCTCGTCCGTGGCGAGGCGGCGGGCCCGGTCGATGTGCCCCTGGGTGGCCCGGGCGGCCGCGGCGGCGGCCCCGGGCTCGATGCCGTCCCGCCGGACCAGTAGGTCCGCGACGGCGGCGACCGACGGGGTGCGCAGCGTCAGGTGGCGGCAGCGGGAGCGGATGGTGGGCAGCACGTCCTCCAGCGAGGGCGCGCACAGCAGCCACACCGTGCGCGGGGCGGGCTCCTCGACGGCCTTCAGCAGGACGTTCCCCGCGCCTTCGGTGAGCCGGTCGGCGTCCTCCAGGACGATGACCTGCCAGCGGCCCACGGCCGGGGAGAGCTGGGCCCTGCGGACCAGGGCCCGGGTGTCCTTCACACCGATGGACAGAAGGTCGGTGCGGACGATCTCGACGTCGGCGTGGGTGCCGACCACGGTCGTGTGGCAGCCGTCGCAGAACCCGCAGCCCGGCTCACCGCCGAGCGCCCGGTCCGGGCTCGTGCACTGCAGGGCCGCGGCGAAGGCGCGGGCCGCGGTGGACCGGCCGGATCCGGGCGGGCCCGTGAAGAGCCAGGCGTGGGTCATCTTCGACGCGGTCGCCGATTCGGTGCCCTCGGCATCGGCCGTGACCATCGCGTCGGCGTCGCGGGCGGCGGCGGCCAGCTGTGCCTGTACGCGCTCCTGGCCCACCAGGTCGTCCCATACGGGCATGCCGCCCACCACCTTTCTCTCTACGTACGTCTCTACGTGTGTCGCTACGTGCGTTCACCGAGTGGGCCCACCCGGTCACCCCGCGCCCACCAGTGTGGCGGGGCGCACTGACAGTCCCGGCCGGGCGCGGTCAGCGGCGGCGCGGCCGGCCCCCGGCGCCGTTGCCGCCGTTGCCGTGGTCGTCGTCGTTGCCGTCCTGGTCGTCGTGGCGCCCGCGCGGGCCGAGCAGCTCGTCCGCGAGGGTCGGCTGGTCGTCCATCGGGGTCTCCTCCGCCCAGGCGGGCCGGTGGCGCGGGCGCCCCGACTCGTCGAGGACCGGCAGCTCCCGGGTGACGTCGTTGCCGTTGCCACCGCCGTCCTGGCCGGGCGCCGAATCCCGGAAGATCCGCTGCGGCACCCGGGCCGTCGGGTCGGAGGCGCGGACCGGCGGCAGCACGGCCGTCTCCTCGTTCGGGGAGACGGGCGGCGCGGAGACCGGCGGCGAGAACTTCGGGACCGGGACCGTCTGGGTGACGTCGTCCGGCTTCACGACCGGCGTGACCACCGTGATCGCGTCCGCCGGATGGGCACCCTCCGCCGACTTCGCGGCCGGGGTCCGGGCCGGGGTCCGGTCCGGCAGCGGCTCCTTGGCCATGTCGACCCGCGGCACGGGCGCCGTGACCGCCGTGGCCGCCTGGGCCGCCTTCGCCGCGGACTCCGCGGCAGCGGTCGCGGCCGCCTCGGCCGAAGCCTTCGCCGCGGCGTCGGTCGCGGCCTTGGCAGCGGCTTCGGCCGACGCCTTGGCGGCAGCCTCCGCGGCGGCCTTGGCCGCCGCGGCCTTCGCGGTCTCGGCGGCGACGGCCGCGGCCGAGGCCTCGGCCAGCCGCCGCGCCTCCTCCGCCTTCAGCAGGGCCTCCTCGGCACGCCGCTGCTTCTCCAGGCGCCGTTCCTCGGCCTCGGCCCGCAGCCGGGCCTCCTCCTGCGCCTGCTTGCGCAACCGCTCCTGCTCCAGCGCGCGGGCCTTCTCCTCGGCCTCCGCGCGCAGCCGCTCGGCCTCGGCCCGGGCCCGGGCCGCCTCCTCGGCGCGCAGCCGCTCCTCCTGCGCCTTGCGGGCGGCCTCCGCCTCGGCTTCGAGCCGGGCCGCCTCCGCCTCGCGGGCCTTGCGCGCCTCTTCCTCGGCCCGCAGCCGGGCCTCCTCCGCCTTGCGCGCGGCCTCCGCCTCGGCGGCCCGCCGCGCCTCCTCCTGCGCCAGCCGGCGCGCCTCGATCTGCGCCGCCACCTCGGCTTCGGACAGCGGGAGCATCCGGTCCATCCGGTGCCGGACGACCGTGGCCACCGACTCCGGGTCCTGGCCGGCGTCCACCACCAGGTAGCGGCCGGGGTCGGCCGCGGCCAGCGTCAGGAACCCGGACCGCACCCGCTGGTGGAACTCCTGGGGCTCCGACTCCAGCCGGTCCGGCGCCTCCGTGAAGCGCTCCCGGGCCGTCTCCGGGGAGACGTCCAGCAGGATCGTCAGGTTCGGGACCAGCCCGTCGGTGGCCCAGCGCGAGATCCGGGCGATCTCGGTCGGCGACAGGTCGCGTCCCGCACCCTGGTAGGCGACGGAGGAGTCGATGTACCGGTCGGAGATCACGACCGCGCCGCGCTCCAGCGCCGGCCGGACCACGGTGTCCACGTGCTCCGCCCGGTCGGCGGCGTACAGCAGTGCCTCGGCACGGTTGGAGAGCCCGGCCGAGGAGACGTCCAGCAGGATCGAGCGCAGTCGCTTGCCGACCGGGGTCGCCCCCGGCTCGCGCGTGACGACGACCTCGTGGCCCTTGCTCCGTATCCAGTCGGCGAGCGTCTGCACCTGGGTGGACTTCCCGGCGCCGTCGCCGCCCTCCAGGGCGATGAAGAACCCGGTACCGGAAGCGGCCTGCACCGGCTCGCCGCCGCGCAGCGCCTCGCGCAGGTCACGGCGGAGCGGAACGCCCCGGCGGTCGTCCGCCTTGATCAGCACGACGACGGCCACCGGCAGCAGCAGCGCGCCGACCAGCATGAGGACGAAGGCCGCGCCGCCGTGCTCGAAGACGACCCGACCCGCCACCAGCCGGTGCGCACCGATCAGGGCGGCCAGCGCCGGGGCGCCGACGGCGCCGAGGCCGACCGCGACCCGGACGGCCGCGTGCAGGTGCTCGGTGACCCGGACCCGGCGGAACTCCTCGGTCTCCTGGTCCAGCAGGGTGTGCCCGGTGTTGGCCGCGACGCCCGCGCCGGTCCCGGCGAGCAGGGTCAGGAAGAGCACGGTCGCGGTGTCCGCGACCAGGCCGGTCAGCAGCAGCGCGAGGCCCGTGACGGCGATCGCCAGGGCCAGCAGGCGGCGCCGCGAGAGCGCGGGCAGCATCTTGCCCGCCTGGGTGAGCCGGATCCCGGCCGCGGTGCCACCGGCCAGCGCGAGCACCAGCAGCGCGAAGGTGGCGGGGCCGCCGGCCAGGTCGTACGCGTGCAGCGCGGCCACGCCGACGGCGCAGGCCACGGCTCCGGCGACCGCCGCGCAGGCGAGCACGAGCAGCCGGATGGCGCCCGTACGCCCCTGCTCCGGACGGTCACCGGCCTTCGGGGCGCGCAGCCCCTCCAGCGGGGAGCGCGGGCGCGGGGTCTTCGACTCGGGGAGCACCAGCGGGAACAGGAGCGACAACGAGGCGGCGAAGAGCCCGGCGGCGACGTACGAGCCGAGCGCGGCCTGGTTCTGCGCGAACCAGTCCACGCCGAGGCCGATCGCGCGGCCGACCAGGGTGGCCGCGAGCAGCGCGGTGGCGGCGAGCGGCAGCGCGGCGAACGCCGTGCGCAGGGTCAGGCGCCGCAGGGTGTCGAGGTGGTCCGGCAGCGGGCGTACGGTCGCGCCCTCCGGCGGCGGCCCGGGCAACAGGGCCGGGGCGGCGCTCTCCTTGGAGAGCGTCCACAGGCGCTCGGCCGCGCCGGAGACGAAGACGGTCGCGAGCAGCACGGTCAGCGCGTGCTCCGGGATCCAGTCGAGCCAGAGCGGGGCCACGACGAACAGCGCGATGCGCACGCCGTCGGCGCCGAGCATGGTCCAGCGGCGGTCGAGCTTGCCGCCCGCCGCCGTGAGCTTGGTCAGCGGGCCGAGCAGCACCGCGCCGCACAGCACGGTGGCCAGGACGCGCACGCCGAGGACGGCCGCGACGGCGAGCGCGGGGCCGCGCGGGCCGCCGCCGAACGAGCCCTCCGAGACCGCGGCCTGGAGCGCCAGCAGTACCAGGACCAGCAGCGCGAGCATGTCGCCGATGCCGCTCACCAGCTGGGCGCTCCACAGGCGGCGCAGCCTGGGGGTGCGCAGCAGGGCGCGCACCGCGCGTTCGCGGGAGTCCGCGGCGAGGGCTTCGTCGTAGGTGGGGGCGGAAGGGGAGGTCTCGGGGGCCGTGACGACCGTCGGCTGCTCGGCTCGCGTCATCCGCCCAGCCTATCCGCTGCGCTTGGCGGGTGCGGAGGGCTGTGGACGCGCTCGGGCTGTGAGCCCGGACCCAGTTCCGCGTGCCCGGGGGCGGAGGACCACGCGGGGGGCCTCACGCGGGGGCGGGCCTCACGCGGAGGCGGGACACCGCGGGGTGAGCACCGCGGGCCGGGCACCGCGGGCCGGGCACCGCGGGGTGGGGCCGGGCAGGAGGGTCTCCTCGGCTCGCGAGCCCTGGCGGGTCGGAGTGGTGGGGCGGGGGTGGCTCGCTCGGCCTGCGGGGACCCTCCTGCCCGGCCCCACCCCGGGCCCGTCGGAGTCCATCGGCACCCGGCTCCGGAGGAACGACGCCCCGGCCCTCGGGGGACGGCCGAAGGGCCCCGCGGGGTGTGCGGGGCCCTTCGGGCGTCGGGGTGGGGCTGCTTACTCGTCCGTCGACGGGGTGGCGGCGGCGGTCTTCTTGGCCGTCGTCGTCTTCGCCGTCGTCTTCTTGGCGGCCGTCTTCTTGGCCGTCGTCGTCTTCTTCGCCGCGGTCGCCTTCTTGGCCGGGGCCTTCTTGGCCACCTTCTTCGCCGGGCCCTTCGCGCGCTTCTCCGCGAGCAGTTCGTAGCCCCGCTCCGGCGTGATCGTCTCGACGTCGTCGTCCCGCCGCAGCGTCGCGTTCGTCTCGCCGTCCGTCACGTACGGACCGAAGCGGCCGTCCTTGACCACCACCGGCTTCTCGCTGACCGGGTCGGTGCCCAGCTCCTTCAGCGGCGGCTTGGCCGCGGCCCGGCCGCGCTGCTTGGGCTGGGCGTAGATCGCCAGCGCCGCTTCCAGCGTGATCGAGAAGAGCTGGTCCTCGGTCTCCAGGGAGCGCGAGTCCGTCCCCTTCTTGAGGTACGGGCCGTACCGGCCGTTCTGCGCGGTGATCTCGACGCCTTCGGCGTCCACGCCGACGACGCGCGGCAGCGACATCAGCTTGAGCGCTTCCTCCAGCGTCACCGTGTCGAGGCTCATCGACTGGAAGAGCGAGGCCGTCCGCGGCTTGACCGCGTTCTTGCCCGTCTTCGGCGTGCCCTCGGGAAGGATCTCCGTCACGTACGGCCCGTAGCGACCGTCCTTCGCGACGATCTCGTTCCCGCTGATCGGGTCCTTGCCCAGGGCGAACTCACCGCTCGGCTTCGCGAAGAGCTCCTCCGCGTACTCCGTGGTCAGCTCGTCCGGAGCCATGTCGTCCGGTACGTCGGCCCGCTGGTGGCCCTCGGAGTCCTTCTCGCCGCGCTCGACGTAGGGACCGTAGCGGCCCACGCGCAGCACGATGCCCTCGCCGACCGGGAAGGAGGAGATCTCCCGGGCGTCGATCGCGCCCAGGTCCGTGACCAGTTCCTTCAGGCCGCCCAGGTGGTCGCCGTTGGCCGGGACCACCTCGGAGGCGTCCTCGGAGCCGAAGTAGAACCGCTTGAGCCACGGCACGGACTGGGCCTCGCCCCGCGCGATGCGGTCGAGGTCGTCCTCCATCTTGGCGGTGAAGTCGTAGTCGACGAGCCGCCCGAAGTGCGTCTCCAGCAGGTTCACCACGGCGAAGGACAGGAAGGACGGCACGAGGGCCGTGCCCTTCTTGAAGACGTAGCCGCGGTCGAGGATCGTGCCGATGATCGACGCGTAGGTCGACGGACGGCCGATCTCGCGCTCTTCCAGCTCCTTGACCAGCGAGGCCTCGGTGTAGCGGGCCGGGGGCTTGGTCGAGTGGCCGTCGGCCGTGATGTCCTCGCCGCTCAGCGCGTCGCCCTCGGCGACCTGCGGCAGCCGCTTCTCGCGGTCGTCCAGCTCGGCGTTCGGGTCGTCGGCGCCTTCGACGTAGGCCTTCATGAAGCCGTGGAAGGTGATCGTCTTGCCGGAGGCGGAGAACTCGGCGTCGCGGCCGTCGCTCGCCCGGCCGCCGATCTTGACGGTGACCGAGTTGCCGACCGCGTCCTTCATCTGGGAGGCGACGGTCCGCTTCCAGATCAGCTCGTACAGGCGGAACTGGTCGCCGGTCAGACCCGTCTCGGCGGGCGTGCGGAAACGATCACCCGAAGGACGGATCGCCTCGTGCGCCTCCTGCGCGTTCTTGACCTTGCCCGCGTAGACGCGGGGCTTCTCCGGCAGGTACTCGGCCCCGTAGAGCTGCGTGACCTGCGCCCGGGCCGCCGTGATGGCGGTCTCGGACAGCGTCGTGGAGTCCGTACGCATGTAGGTGATGAAGCCGTTCTCGTACAGCTTCTGCGCCACCTGCATGGTCGCCTTCGCACCGAAGCCGAGCTTGCGCGAGGCCTCCTGCTGGAGCGTGGTCGTGCGGAAGGGCGCGTACGGGGAACGGCGGTAGGGCTTCGACTCGACCGAGCGGACCGCGAAGGGCGTCTCGGCGAGGGCGGCGGCCAGCGAGCGCGCGTTCGCCTCGTCGAGGTGCAGCACCTCGCTCTTGAGCTGCCCGGTGGAACCGAAGTCGCGGCCCTGGGCCACGCGCTTGCCGTCGACCGTGTGCAGCCGGGCGACCAGCGAGGACGGGTCGGAGGCGTCACCGGCGCGGCCGGTGGAGAAGGTTCCGGTCAGGTCCCAGTACTCGGCCGAGCGGAAGGCGATGCGCTCGCGCTCCTTCTCGACGACCATGCGGGTGGCCACCGACTGGACGCGGCCCGCCGACAGCTTCGGCATGACCTTCTTCCACAGGACCGGCGAGACCTCGTAGCCGTAGAGGCGGTCGAGGATGCGGCGGGTCTCCTGGGCGTCGACCATGCGCTGGTTGAGCTCGCGCGGGTTGGCGACGGCGTCGCGGATCGCGTCCTTGGTGATCTCGTGGAAGACCATCCGGTGGACGGGGACCTTGGGCTTGAGGACTTCCTGCAGGTGCCACGCGATGGCCTCGCCCTCGCGGTCCTCATCGGTGGCGAGGAAAAGTTCGTCGGACTCGGCCAGCAGCTCCTTGAGCTTCCTGACCTGCGCCTTCTTGTCCGCGTTGACGACGTAGATCGGCGCGAAGTCGTGCTCGACGTCCACACCGAGACGACGGACCTCGCCCGTGTACTTGTCGGGAACCTCGGCCGCGCCGCTGGGGAGGTCGCGGATGTGCCCGACGCTCGCCTCGACGACGTATCCCGGGCCGAGGTAGCCCTTGATCGTCTTCGCCTTGGCAGGAGACTCGACGATGACGAGTCGGCGGCCGCCCTTTGCGGTCTCGCTAGTCGGGGACAACTTGGCTCTTCTCTCCGGTCGGCACTCGGTCGCAGTACGGCGACGCTGCGGAGTGTGACGGTACAACCCGCCCCCGTGTCAAACGGCACAAGCCCGCAACGGCCACTCGAACGGTAACCCGACAAGTGCCACTTCTGCCGCCCGGATGCCGCGGCGGACCCTTCCTGATCACCGTGCGGGGGGTCCTGGGGGCCGTCTGGCCCCGCCCTCGGAGCCTCCCCGAAGCCCGCTGCGAACGGGCTCGCGAACGGGCTCGCGGACACCGCTCCGCCCGTACCGCGGGCCCTGCGGCGCCCCGCCCCGGCGCCGGCGTCAGACCTGACCGAGGCACCACGCGCCGAGCGCGAGCGAGACCGCGCCGGCCAGGACGGCGACCGGTACGGCCACGGCGTGGCGCACGCCCTCGGCGACCGGCGCGCGGCGCCATGCGCGCGCCCCCGTCCAGGTCAGCAGGGCCGCGCCGAAGAGCAGGAACACGGTCGCCGCGAAGATCGCCGGACCACTTTCCACGCCGATTCCCCCGCCCCGAGCGCCGCTGCCTGAGTCCCCCCGGACTCCCCCGGTGCGGACCCTTCCAGCCCCGGGCGTACGGCGCGCGAACCCGGGGTTAACTCACGGCTGCGAGGGCTCCGCGGGCACCGCCGGCTCCAGGAACCCCTGCTCCACCAGCAGCCGGATCGCCTCCGGCGTGCGGTCCCGCAGCACCACCGGATCCTCCTCGACCAGGTGGGCGATCGCGTCGAGGATGCGCCCGGCGCTCAGTGAGCCGTCGCACACTCCGGCGAAGCCCGCGCCGACCGTGTCCACCTTGGTGGCGCGCCGCATCCCGCGGTTCTGGCGGAGCACGACGTGCTCCGGATCCTCCGCGCCGGGCGCGCCGACCTGCTCCTGCACGACTTCCTCGACCAGCCGGAAGTAGCCCTCCAGCAGCGCCGCGTCGTCGTGCTCGCGCAGGTAGTCCTGGCGGGCGAAATGGGCCCGGACGGTGTCGCCTAGGGGCTGTTCCACCGAGTGCGGCCATTCCTCGACCACGATCGACGCGACCGCCGCGTCCGTCCGGCGCAGGGTGATCCAGCCGAAGCCGATCGACTTGGTCTTGCGCGCCTCGAACTCGTCCAGCCAGGCCTCGTAGCGCCGGGCGTACGCCTCGGGGTCCTCGCGGTGGTCGCCCGCGTCCCGCAGCCACAGCTCCGCGTACTGCGTCACGTCCTGCACGTCACGCTGCACGATCCACGCGTCGCAGCCCTCCGGCACCCAGGAGCGCAGCCGGTCGTGCCAGTCCTCGCCCTCGACGTGCTGCCAGTTGGCCAAGAACTGCGCATATCCGCCCGGATTCAATCGGTCGCCGGCCTGTCGGACCAGCGCGCGGCACAGGTCGTCCCCGCCCATCCCGCCGTCCCGGTAGGTCAACCGGGCCCCGGGCGAGATCACGAAGGGCGGGTTGGAGACGATCAGGTCGTAGGTCGCGTCGCCGACCGGCTCGAAGAGCGAACCGGTGAGCAGTTCGGCCTCCGGGGCCCCCGACAGCGCGAGCGTCAGACGGGTGAAGTCCAGGGCGCGCGGGTTGACGTCCGTGGCCGTGACCCGGGTCGCGTGCTGCGCCGCGTGCAGGGCCTGGATGCCGGATCCGGTGCCGACGTCGAGGGCCGAGCCGACCGGGGTGCGCACGGTGATCCCGGCCAGGGTGGTGGAGGCCCCGCCGACGCCCAGGACCACGCCCTCCTCCCGGCTGCCGATCCCGCCGGCCCCGCCGACCGCGCAGCCCAGGTCCGAGACGATGAACCAGTCCTCGCCGTCCGGGCCGCCGTAGGGCCGCACGTCCACCACGGCGTGTACGTCGTCCCCCGCGCGGCGCAGCCAGCCGTCGGCCAGCGCCTCCTCGACGGGCAGCGCGAGAGCGGCCCGGTCGTACGGCACGGGCCGCTGGAGCAGGAAGAGCCGCACCAGGCCCTCCAGCGGACCGTCGCCGCGGGTGGCGCGCAGGGCGGGGACCGTCTCGCTGCGGGCCAGCGCGGCGTAGGCGGGGGCGCCGAGCAGGTCGAGCAGGCCGTCGGCGGTGAAGCCCGCGGCGAGCAGGGCCGCGCGCAGGGCGGCGGCGCGGGCGGGCGAGGGGAGGCGGGGAAGGCTGGTGGTACTCACCCGCCCATTGTGGCCGCTGTCACCGACAATCCGTGCGACGCGGCGGCCCGGCGCGCACCCGTGCCACGGCCGGGAAGGTCCACCGGGTCACAGCACCAGGGCGGCCGGGTCCGTTTCCGGTCCCGGCCGCCCTGGTCGGCGTACGCCCCGTCAGCAGGCGGGCGGTCAGCTCTTGGACGGCTCCGGAGCCGCCGCGACCTGGCAGCCCTTCTGACCGTTCATGGACTTGTCGAGTCCGCCCGCCTTCAGCTTCTCCAGGGCCGCCTTGCCGCCCTGGGTCGTCTGGTCGAGGCCGCTCGCGATGGTCTTGAGGCCCTCGGCGAACTTGCCCTGGTCCTTGGGATCGAGGGCGTCCATCTTCGTCTTGAGGTCCGCATAGCCCTTGGAGGTGTCCTCGAAGCCCTTGACGGCGGCCTTCTGGGTCGCATCACCGTCCTTGACCGGAGGAACTCCCGCACCCGTCAGGGCCGTACCCATGGCCTTGTACGAGGTGGACATGGTCTGGAACGCGCCCGCGTCGGTCTTCTGCACGTCCTCGGGCTTGCTGCTCTCGGTCGCCACGCGCTTGATGTCGGCGTTGGCGGCTTCGATCTTCTTGAGCTCGGGCTGCCACTTGTCGCAGACCTTCTTGGCCCAGTCGTCGGTCTTCTTGTCGCCGTCGTCACCGCAACCGGACAGCACGAGCATCAGTACCGCGCCGCCGGACAAGGCGGCCGCAAACTTCTTGTTCACCGGATCGGTCCCTTCCAAGGCTCTCGGCCCGGAAGATACACGTCTGCATCCGGATAAGCGGAAAGACGGACAGACGGCGCGTCAGTACGCGCCGCCCGTCCGCCATTCGGTCCCGCTCCACGGCCCCCGGAAGGGCCCTTCGGCGTACCGTCAGGACACCACCGCGGGGTCGGCCGGCTGGGCCACCCGCTCGGCGGCGTCGCTGCCCGTGTCGTCGCCGACCGTGATGCCGCGCCGCTTGGACACGTACACCGCGCCGACGATCACGATGATCGCCAGGACGGCGACCACCGCGCGGACGGTCGCGCTGGCGTCCACGCCGTAGCTGAACTGCACGACAGCGGGGGCGATCAGCAGCGCGACCAGGTTCATCACCTTGAGCAGCGGGTTGATCGCGGGGCCGGCGGTGTCCTTGAACGGGTCGCCGACGGTGTCGCCGATGACGGTCGCGGCGTGCGCGTCACTGCCCTTGCCGCCGTAGTGGCCGTCCTCGACGAGCTTCTTCGCGTTGTCCCACGCGCCACCGGAGTTGGCGAGGAAGACCGCCATCAGCGTGCCGGTGCCGATCGCGCCGGCCAGGTACGAACCGAGCGCGCCGACGCCGAGGCTGAAGCCGACCGCGATGGGGGCCATCACGGCGAGCAGGCCGGGCGTGGCGAGCTCGCGCAGCGCGTCCTTGGTGCAGATGTCCACGACGCGCCCGTACTCGGGCTTCTCGGTGTAGTCCATGATCCCGGGGTGCTCGCGGAACTGGCGGCGCACCTCGTAGACCACGGCGCCGGCCGAGCGGGACACCGCGTTGATGGCCAGGCCCGAGAAGAGGAACACGACGGCCGCGCCGAGGATCAGCCCGACGAGGTTGTTGGGCTGCGAGATGTCCAGGCTCAGGCCCATGTCCCCGGCCTTGGCACCGACGTCCTTGACGGCCGTGGCGATCGCGTCGCGGTACGAGCCGAAGAGCGCGGCGGCGGCCAGTACGGCCGTGGCGATCGCGATGCCCTTGGTGATCGCCTTCGTGGTGTTGCCCACCGCGTCCAGGTCGGTCAGGACCCGGGCGCCCGCGCCCTCGACGTCGCCGGACATCTCCGCGATGCCCTGGGCGTTGTCGGAGACCGGGCCGAAGGTGTCCATGGCGACGATGACGCCGACGGTGGTCAGCAGGCCGGTGCCGGCCAGGGCCACCGCGAAGAGCGCCAGCATGATCGAGGTGCCGCCGAGCAGGAAGGCGCCGTAGACACCGAGGCCGATGAGCAGCGCGGTGTAGACGGCGGATTCCAGGCCGATGGAGATGCCGGCGAGGACGACGGTGGCAGCTCCCGTGAGCGAGGACTTGCCGATGTCCTGGACCGGACGGCGGTTGGTCTCGGTGAAGTAGCCCGTGAGCTGCTGGATCAGGGCCGCGAGCACGATGCCGATGGCCACGGAGACGAGCGCGAAGACGCGCGGGTCCCCGGAGTGGCCGGTGATGCCCGCGTCCTCGACGCCGACCAGGTCCTTGAAGCTGGACGGCAGGTAGACGAGGGCCGCGACGCCGACGAGCACCAGCGAGATGACCGCCGAGATGAAGAATCCGCGGTTGATGGCGCTCATGCCGCTGCGGTCGGTGCGACGCGGGGAGACCGCGAAGATGCCGATCATGGCGGTGACGACGCCGATCGCCGGGACGATCAGCGGGAAGGCCAGGCCCAGGTCGCCGAAGGCGGCCTTGCCCAGGATGAGCGCCGCGACGAGCGTGACGGCGTAGGACTCGAAGAGGTCGGCGGCCATGCCGGCGCAGTCCCCGACGTTGTCGCCCACGTTGTCGGCGATGGTCGCGGCATTGCGCGGATCGTCCTCCGGAATGCCCTGTTCGACCTTGCCGACCAGGTCGGCGCCGACGTCGGCGGCCTTGGTGAAGATGCCGCCGCCGACACGCATGAACATCGCGATGAGCGCGGCGCCGAGGCCGAAGCCCTCCAGGACCTTGGGGGCGTCGGCGGCGTAGACGAGCACCACGCAGGAGGCGCCGAGCAGGCCGAGGCCGACGGTGAACATGCCCACCACGCCGCCGGTGCGGAAGGCGATCCGCATGGCCTTGTGGGAGACCTCGGTGAGGTCCTTGGCGGCCTCGCCCTCGGCCGGGGTGGCCTCGCGGGCGGCCGCGGCGACGCGGACGTTGGCGCGGACGGCCAGGCGCATGCCGATGTAGCCGGTGGCGGCCGAGAAGAGCGCGCCGACGAGGAAGAAGGCGGAACGTCCCGCCCGCTGCGTCCAGTTCTCGGCGGGGAGCATGAAGAGCAGGAAGAACACGACGACGGCGAAGATGCCGAGGGTGCGCATCTGCCGCCCCAGGTAGGCGTTGGCGCCTTCCTGGACGGCCGCCGCGATCTCCTTCATCCGGTCGGTTCCCTCGTCGGCGGCGAGGACCTGGCGGACCAGGATCTGCGCGACCACGAGTGCCGCGAGTGCCACCGCGGCGATGACGATCACGATAAGCCGATTGTCATCGGTAAGCACCGCCGCTGCCAGCGGAGCGGTGCCTTCTTGCGCGAGAGGGGTGAAGAGCCCCGTCATTCGTCCTCCTTGACGTGATGAGCCCAAGATGTGGACGGATTGTAGGGAGCGCAACCTGATCAAAACAGTGGGCGGGAATCAGAATTGGCCTGCTCTTGCTCCTCACCAATAGATCGCGTCACGCCAATACCCTCGAAAGTGGTAATGGGGCAAACCCATTGACCGGTCGCGCGGCGTTGCCGGATCACCGGGATTCGATCTAGAAAAACAAAAAAGGCCCTGCTCAGCAGGGCCTTGAAAAAATATCGGAAGATGGGATTAAAGATCTATGGGAGGTCCATGCGGGAAACACGGGCGGACTAGGGGAGTTCGGAGGCTCCGGTCGTCGGCCAGCTCATCCTGATGACACCGCCCGATTCCCCACTGGTCACTTCGACGTCGTCGACGAGCCCACTGATCACCGCGAGGCTCATCTCGTCCTCGCTGTCGGTGGTGTCGGCGTCGTCCACCGCCGCGGCGGAGTCCGGGTCGGCGTCCGCGTCGGCCGAAGAAGGCGTGGCGGTGCCACCGGGCGGCCCGGGGACCTCGTCACCGACCTCGATGGAGAAGACCTTCTCCTCGTCGGTCAGCACGACGCGGACGGGAGCGGTCAGCCCGTTGCCGCGGTGCAGCCCGACGGCGCGCGAACAGGCCTCGCCCACGGCGAGTCTGACCTCGTCGAGGACGGCCTCTTCCACGCCGGCCCGGCGGGCCACGGCGGCCGCGACCAGACGGGCAGTCCGGACGTGTTCGGGTTGAGCGCTGAAGCGGAGTTCAACGGTGGCCATGCGCGTCCCCCTCGGACTACGGGCGTGCCTTGCAGGGGCCCGGGCCGTATGGCCCGGAACCCCCCGCTCCTACTGGCGGGATCCGTCAGTCGGTGGCGTTGACGGCGTCTTCCACCGTGGTGTGGATCGGGAACACCTTGGTGAGACCGGTGATGCGGAAAATCTTGAGGATGCGCTCCTGGTTGCACACCAGGCGCAGCGAGCCCTCGTGCGCGCGGACGCGCTTGAGGCCTCCCACGAGCACACCGAGGCCGGTGGAGTCGAGGAAGTCCACTCGCTCCATATCGACAACCAAGTGGTAGCTGCCGTCGTTCACCAACTCGACCAACTGCTCGCGCAGCTTGGGCGCGGTATACACATCAATCTCGCCACCGACCTCGACGACTGTGCGGTCGCCAACTGTGCGAGTCGACAGGGACAGGTCCACGGATCCTCCAGCACCTTGCTATCGAGCGGCGCCCCCCAGGGGCCTCCTCACCCGAAGGTAGAGGAGGGATTGGCTGCCGCGATGGCATTCAATCACTTACCGGCAGGCGCGCACGACGCCTTGGGACCATTGTCCCGCACACCGGTGACACACTCACTTCGGATGTCCCATACTCCCCGTCCCGGTCGGCCCACGGCAGCCGCGGACTCACGACCCGGCCCCGACACGGTCCTGGACCGCCTGTCACGGGGGCCTTCGCGAGCTGCGCGCATCACCCATACGGAGCACTTGCCCCCTCGGGAGGGCCGTCATGCGGTCTGGCCCGATCGCATCCGAACTGATGTCGTAGCCGCGATCCAGGCAGCGGGCATCGAACACCCGTGGGCACACCAGGCCGCCGCGGCCGAGCTCGCCCTCGACGGCGAATCCGTGATCGTCGCCACCGGTACCGCCTCCGGCAAGTCCCTGGCCTACCTCGCCCCGGTGCTCAGCGCCCTCGCCGACGGCGCCGAGGCGCCCAACGGTCGGGGCGCCACCGCCCTGTACCTCGCCCCCACCAAGGCCCTGGCCGCCGACCAGCGGCGCGCCGTGCGGGAGCTGGCCCGGCCCCTGGGAAACGCGGTCAGGCCCGCCGTCTACGACGGGGACACCCCCGTCGAGGAGCGCGAATGGGTCCGCCAGTACGCCAACTACGTGCTCACCAATCCCGACATGCTGCACCGCGGGATACTCCCGGCCCACCCCCGCTGGTCCTCCTTCCTGCGGGCCCTGCGCTACGTGGTCATCGACGAGAGCCACACCTACCGCGGGGTCTTCGGCTCCCACGTCGCCCAGGTGCTGCGCCGCCTGCGACGGCTGTGCGCCCGTTACGGCTCCGATCCGGTCTTCCTCCTCGCCTCGGCCACCGCCACCGATCCGGCCGCCTCGGCGAGCCGACTGACCGGCACGAACGTGACCGAGATCACGGACGACGCCTCTCCGCGCGGCGAGGTCGTCTTCGCCCTGTGGGAGCCGCCGCTCACCGAGCTGCGGGGCGAGAAGGGCGCCCCGGTGCGCCGCACGGCCACCGCGGAGACCGCCGACCTGCTGACCGACCTGGTCGTCCAGGGGGTCCGTACGGTCGCCTTCGTGCGCTCCCGGCGCGGCGCCGAGCTGATCGCCCTGATCGCCCAGGAGCGCCTCGCCTCCGTCGACCGCTCGCTACCGCCCCGGGTGGCCGCCTACCGGGGCGGCTACCTGCCCGAGGAGCGCCGGGCCCTGGAGCGGGCCCTGCACTCCGGCGAGCTGCTCGGGCTCGCCGCCACGACCGCCCTGGAGCTGGGCGTGGACGTCTCCGGCCTGGACGCCGTCCTGATCACCGGCTACCCGGGCACCCGGGCCTCCCTGTGGCAGCAGGCGGGCCGGGCCGGACGCTCCGGCCACGGCGCCCTGGCGGTCCTGGTCGCCCGGGACGACCCGCTGGACACCTACCTGGTCCACCACCCCGAGGCCCTGTTCCAGCAGCCGGTGGAGGCCACCGTCCTGGACCCCGACAACCCGTACGTCCTCGCCCCCCACCTGTGCGCGGCGGCGGCCGAGCTGCCCCTGACCGAGCCCGACCTGGCCCTCTTCGGCCCGGCCGCCCGCGACCTGCTGCCCCAGCTCGAAGCGGCGAAGCTGCTGCGCCGCCGGGCCACGGCCTGGCACTGGACCCGCCGGGAGCGCGCCTCGGACCTGACCGACATCCGGGGCGGCGGCGGGCGCCCGGTGCAGATCGTCGAGGCCGCCACCGGCCGGCTGCTCGGCACCGTGGACGAGGCGGCCGCCCACACCGCCGTCCACGACGGCGCCGTCCACCTCCACCAGGGCCGCACCTACCTGGTGAAGAACCTGGACCTGGAGGACTCGGTCGCCCTCGTCGAGGAGGCCTCCCCGCCCTTCTCCACCACCGCCCGCGACATCACCTCCATCTCCGTCCTGGACACCGACACCTCGATCCCCTGGGGCCCGGCCACGCTCTGCTTCGGGTCGGTCGAGGTCACCAACCAGGTGGTCTCCTACCTACGGCGCAAACTGATCACCGGCGAGGTGCTCGGCGAGGCCAAGCTCGACCTGCCTCCGCGCACCCTGCGCACCCGGGCCGTGTGGTGGACGGTCACCGAGGACCAGCTCGACGAGGCCCGGATCAATCCGGAGATCCTCGGCGGCGCCCTGCACGCCGCCGAGCACGCCTCCATCGGGCTGCTCCCGCTGTTCGCCACCTGCGACCGCTGGGACATCGGCGGCGTCTCCGTGCCGCTCCACCCGGACACCCTCCTTCCGACGGTCTTCGTCTACGACGGCCACCCCGGCGGTGCCGGGTTCGCGGAGCGGGCCTTCCACACGGCCCGCGCCTGGCTGACCGCGACCCGCGACGCGATCGCCGCCTGCGAGTGCGAGGCCGGCTGCCCGTCCTGCATCCAGTCCCCCAAGTGCGGCAACGGCAACGACCCCCTCCACAAGCGCGGCGCCATCCGCCTCCTCACCCACCTCCTCTCAGCGGCCCCACCGCCGCCCTAGCCAGCCCCAGGCCGAGGTCTGGGCCGAGGTCTGGGCCGAGGTCTGGGCCGAGGTCTGGCCCGGGGCCCGGCCCGGGGGTCCGGCCCGGGGGTCCGGGCGGGGGTCCGCGCGCGAGGTGGACCGCGGGGCGTAAGGGCCGGCCGGGGCGAAGGCCACCCCGAGGCCCATCCGTGGGTCCGACCCCGGGCCCGCGCGTGCGGTGGACCGCGGGGCGTAAGGGCCGGCCGGGGCGAGGGCCGTCACCTGCGCGACCTCGCCCGAGACCGTGCAGGCGGCCATCCGGGCGCCCTGTGCCACCGCCACCCGCAGCGCCGCCGCGCACGCGGCCGCGGGGCCGTGGGTCCAGCTGGCGGCGGCGGCCAGGGCCGCCAGGTCGGCGGCGGCCGCGGCCCGGTGCCGGGCCACCACCGCCTGGCCCAGCAACAGCACGCCCCCGAAGACCGCCACGAGCGCCGTGGCCACCACGGCCGCCCACACCGTGGCCGAACCCCGCTCCCGGCTCACGGCGGCGGCCCCACGCTGTCCTCGGCCAACGCCACCGCCTGGGCCCCCAGCCGCACCGACAGGGCCCGCGGGCCCGGCGCGGGCGCACTCACCCTGACCCGCCACAGGTCACCCGCCCGCTCCAGCTCCACCCGCGCCCCCGCCGGGGCGGCCTCCCGGGCCGCCGCGAGCGCCACCTCGACCGGCTCGGTGCGGGCCGCCACCCGAGCCCCGGCCCGCGCCGCGTCCACGCACCGGATCTGCGCGGCCGCCGCCATCAGCGCCCACACCAGCAGCGCCGCGAAGAGGACCAGGGCCGGGATCACCAAGGACGCCTCCGCCGTCACATATCCCCGGTCACCCATTTCACCGGACCGCCCGCACTCCCCGGACGCACCGTCAGAAAGGCCGCCCCGAAACCGATCAGAAGCTCCGTCAGAAGCCTCGTCAGAAGCACCGCCGGAAGGGACGCCAGAAGGGCCATCGGAACGGTGATCAGAAAGGCGCATCGAGTGCCTTCCCGATGGTCGACTGGAGCGCCGCCGCGACGACGTCACTCGTGACCACCTTGTACAGAACGGCGGCGAACGCACACGCCGCGATCGTGCCCATGGCGTATTCCGAAGTCGACATTCCCGCGTCCCGGCAGCGGCCCCGCAGAGCCGACCGAACACGCACCCACATGATCCTCACGACAACCTCCTGTGAATTTTAGTAACTGATGTGATTTCAGTTGCCCGAGAGCAGACCGGAAGCCATTCCGATCACCACCGGAGCCACCCCTACGGCGAGAAAGGCGGGGAGGAAACACAGCCCGACCGGAGCGGTGATGAGTACCGAGACCCGCTGCGCCCTGGCCCCCGCCCGCCGGGCCCGGTCCTCGCGGACCCGCGCCGCCAGCCGCGACACCTGCTCCGCCGCGGGCGCCCCGGTCCGCGCGGCCCGGTCCAGGTACTCGGCGAGCTCCCGGGCGTCCGGCAGCCGGGCCAACCTCCCCCACGTCCCGCCCGGTTCACCGCCAAGCCGCAGCTCCGCCCCGGCCAGGGCCAAGCACTCGCCCACCGGCCCGCCCAGCGACTCCCCGACCACCTCGGCGGCCTCCACCGGCCCGGCGCCGGCCGCCAGGCACGCGGCCAGCAGGTCCGCGGCGAGGGGCAGCTGACGCGCCGCTTCCCTCAGCTCCTCCCCCTCTCCCGGCGACGCCCGCGCCCGGAGCTGCCACCTGCCCACCCCGAAGGCCGCCGCGCACCCGACCACCCCACCCACCGCCCCGCCGACCAGGACCCAGCCGGCCAGCAGCGCGCCGAGCGGCCCCGCCCACACCCCCGCCACGCCCCTGACCCGGCTCCCGAACCCGGGCCCTCGGCGCACCCGCTCCACCCCGAGGAGCACCGCGATCCTGCGCCGGGCCGCCCGACCGCGGACCCGTGCGCCCAGCACCGCCCCCAGGCACATCACCGCTCCCGCGATACCGAGCGCCGTCCCCAGCCTGTGGACGAAGAGCGGGGAGTGGACGGAGAGCTGGACCGCGACGCCGCCCATCACCGCTCCCCCGCCCGCATCAGCCGCCGGCACCACAGCAACCCGAGCGCCTCCAGGACCCCGCCCACCGCCAGACATCCCAGACCCAGCGGGGTGTGGAGCAGCACCCGCACGGGATCGGCGCCCATCACGGTCCCCATCAGCAGACCGACCAACGGCAACAGCGCGAGCACGACCGCGGTGGACCGCGCCCCCGCCAGCTGGGCCCGCAGCGACTCCTCCTGGTCCCGCTCCGCCCGCAAGGCCCCCTCCAGCCGCTCCAACCCGGCCGCCAGCCCCGCTCCGCCGTCCAGCGACACCCGCCAACAGGCAGCCATCCCGGCGAGCCCCTCCGCGCCCGGCTCCCGGGCCGCCGACCGCAGCGCACCGGCCACGTCCCCGCCGAAGGCCGCCGCGGCCAACAACCCCGCCTCCGCCGCGCCCGGACCTCCCGGTCCGGCCACCGTGCGGCGCATGGCCGCCGTCAGCGCCTGCCCCGGCTGCGCCCCGGAGCGCAGCTCCGCCACGACCGCCCCGCACAGCGCCGCCACCTCCGCGGCCCGCGCGTCCCGGGCCCGGGCCCGCCGACGCGCCCTCAGGAGCCCGCGCACCAGCGGCACCGCCACCGCGCCCGCGACGAGCGGGATCACCGATCGGCCCAGCAGCGCGAGGACCAGCCCGACCAGCAGCGCGCCCCACTCCGGCCGGCGTGCCGCCCGTACCCGCGCCGCGGCGAGCACCCGCTCCCACGGCACCGGCCCACCGGGCACCACCGGTACCGCCCCGGCCAGCAACAGCCGGGCCCGCCGGGGCCCCCGGTCGCCCCCGGCCAACGCCCAGGCCGCCGCCCCGCCGCACAGCGCCGCGGCGAACACCGGAGCCGACACCAGCGACGTCCCCGCGCTCACCGGACCCCTCCCAGCAGCGGGCGCAGCCGCTCCCAGCCGGCCTCCCGGACGAAGCCGCGCGGTCCCCAACGCAGCGCCGGTACCGTCATCACCAGTCCGGCGGGGTCCCGCTCCAGCACGTGCACCTCGGCCACCCGCCGCCGCCCGCCACGGTCCCGGACGAGATGGATCACCAAGGACAGCGCCGACGCCAACTGACTGTGCAGGGCCGCCCGGTCCAGCCCTGCGGCGCTCCCGAGCGCCTCCATCCGGGCCGGGACGTGCGCGGCGGCATTCGCATGGACGGTCCCGCAGCCACCCTCGTGCCCGGTGTTCAACGCGGCCAGCAGGTACGCCACTTCGGGCCCCCGCACCTCACCCACGACCAATCGGTCCGGGCGCATCCGCAGCGCCTGGCGGACCAGGTCCGCCAAGGTGACCAGGCCGGCGCCCTCCTGGTTGGCGGGTCTGGCCTCCAACCGCACCACATGCGGATGGTCGGGACGCAGCTCGGCCGAGTCCTCGGCCAGGACGATCCGCTCACCCGGCCCGACCAGCCCCAGCAAGGCGGAGAGCAGGGTGGTCTTCCCGGTCCCGGTGCCCCCGGAGACCAGGAACGAGAGCCGGGCCTCGACCAGGGCCCGGAGCAGCCGCTGCCCACCCGGCGGCAGCGTCCCCGCGGCCACCAGCTCGTCCAGGGTGAAGGCCCGCGGCCGCACCACCCGAAGCGACAGACAGGCCGACCCCACCGAGACCGGCGGCAGCACCGCATGCAGCCGGGTCCCGTCCGGCAGTCGCGCGTCCACCCAGGGCCGCGCATCGTCGAGCCGGCGCCCCGCTACGGCGGCCAGCCGCTGCGCGAGCCTGCGCACCGCCTCGGCGTCCGTGAAGGTCACGGAGGTCAACTCCAGCCCTCCGCCCCGATCCACCCACACCCGGTCGGGCGCCGCCACCAGGACGTCCGTCACGCCGGGATCGGCCAGCAGCGCCTCCAGCGGTCCCGCGCCGACCAGCTCGCACCGTAGCTCCTCGGCCGCCCCCAGCACTTCCGCGTCCCCCAACAGGCGCCCCTGGGCCCGCAGCGCCGCCGCCACCCGGGCCGGGGTCGGCTCCGCACCGCTCTCCGCGAGCCGCTGGCGCACCGCGTCCAGCAACCCCGCGGTCATCCCGTCACCCCCTGACCGCTGGAGACGGACGCCCGCTCCCAGAAGCCGTCGCAGAACCGCGCCAGCGCGCCCCGGGAGCGCGCCCCGGGCGTCTCCCCCTCGGCCACCCGCCCCGGCAGCCCCACCTCCAGCGGCACCTCCCCGGCCAGCGGCACCCGCAGCAGCTCGGCCACCTCCTCGGCGTCCAGCCCGCCCGGGAGCCTCCCCCGGACCACCACCCGCACGTCCCGGGCCACCATCCGCACCCCGGCCGCCACCCGCCCGGCGGCGGCCACCGCCCGCAGCTCACCCGGCACCACGAGCAGCACCAGGTCCAGCTGGGCCAGCACCTCGGCCACCCCCTCGTCCACCCGGCGCGGCAGGTCGACCACCACCACCCCGCCCCGGCGGCGCGCGGCGGCCACCACGGACCGCATCGCGGCGGGCGGCACCACCACCCGGTCCCCCCGGTCCCAGCTGAGCACCCGCAACGCGTGCAGTTCCGGCAGCGATTCGGCCAGCGCATCACCGCCGACCCGGCCGCGCGAGCCGGCGAAGTCCGGCCAGCGCAGCCCTTCCGCGCCCTCACCCCCGAGCAGCACGTCCATCCCGCCGCCCAGTGGGTCACCGTCGATCAGGAGGGTCCGCTCCCCGGAGGCGGCGGCCCGCACCGCCAGGGCGCAGGCGAGCGTGGACGCCCCGGCGCCGCCGCTCCCGCCGATCACCCCGACCGTGAGCGCGGGCCGTCCGGCGCCCTCCACCACATCGGCGATGCGGTCGACGAGCCGGCCCTCGGCGTCCGGCAGCCACAGGACCTCCTCGGCCCCGATCTCCACGGCCCGCTGCCACACCAGCGGATCGTCCAGGTCCCGGCCGACGAGGAACACCCCGTCCCTGCGGGGCGCCCCGCGCACCCGCCGGGCGGCGTCGTCTCCCACCAGGACGAGCGGCGCGGCCTCCCAGCCGACCCCTGCGGCGCCACCGGGACCCGCTCCACGATCGGCGCGGCCCGCGCCACCACGATCACCCCCGAAGGATCCGGCGCCTCCGACAGCTCCGACGACTTCATCGGCTCCATCGCGCCCCGCGACCCACGCCGTTCCGCTTTGCTCGGGCACCGAGTGCGCCACATGGGGCTCGGCCCCCGCGGCGGCGCACAGCCGCAGCAGGTCGTCGAGCAGCAGCGGGTCCTCCGTGATGATCAGTGGTCGGCCACCGCCACCGAGCGTCCCGGACCGCGGACCACCTCCCCGCCACCCCGGCCGACCACCGGCGGAAGCCGTCCGCGCCGGCCCCGGCCGCGCCCTCGCACCGATCCCGACCCCGCCCCGCCGCCCCCGGCTCCTCGCCCCGGCGACCGGGTCCACCACCTGTGCCACCGACGCACCGGGCGAAGAACCAAACGAAGAGCCGACCGACGTACCGGTCGTCGATCCGGCGAACGATCCAGCCATGATCTCCACCCATTTCTCACCGCAAATCCCGGGTCGTGGACTTCACGCCCGGAATCACCGTGCAGCGGAGAGGGGAAATCAAGTGGATCTTGCTCGAAAACTGTGGACAAGAACTCGCCTGTGAATAACTCCGACACCCACACGGGTGAGTTCAGAGCGCCGCGGAACGACTACGCACCGTCACATGTCTGGGGAGGTATGGGCCTTCGCCACGCAGGCCCACCGAGCGAAGGGGGCCAGAGGAATGATCACTTGGGGCCGAAGGCAGGGACGCGAACCGCGTCCGGACATGCGACGACCCCCGCCGGGGGGGAGAGCGGGGGTCGTCCCCACGGTCCGACTCGGGGGGGGAGGAGCCAGACCGGGTTAGCACGGTCGCGAACGATCCGTGACTTCCATGGTGTACCCGAGAGCCTTCTTAGGCAAACCCACGCGCCACACCTTACGCCGAATGGTGGGCGCATATGCTCGGGGCGTGGAAAACCAGCCCTTGCCGCACTCCTTGCCTCGCACCGCTGCCTTCTTCGACCTGGACAAGACCGTCATTGCGAAGTCCAGCGCCCTGACGTTCGGGAAGTCCTTCTACCAAGGCGGCCTGATCAACAGGCGAGCGGTGCTGCGCACCGCGTACACCCAGTTCATCTTCCTGGCCGGCGGCGCCGACCACGATCAGATGGAGCGGATGCGGGAGTACCTCTCCGCGCTCTGCAAGGGGTGGAACGTGCAGCAGGTCCGGGAGATCGTCGCCGAAGCCCTGCACGACCTCATCGACCCGATCATCTACGACGAGGCCGCCTCGCTCATCGAGGCCCATCACACCGCGGGCCGCGACGTGGTGATCGTGTCCACCTCCGGCGCGGAGGTGGTCGAGCCGATCGGCGCGATGCTCGGCGCCGACCGGGTGGTCGCCACGCGCATGGTGGTCGGCGAGGACGGCTGCTTCACCGGCGAGATCGAGTACTACGCCTACGGACCCACCAAGGCGGAAGCGGTGCGGGAGTTGGCCGAGTCCGAGGGCTACGACCTCGCGCGCTGCTACGCCTACAGCGACTCGGTGACGGACATCCCGATGCTGGAGGCGGTGGGCCACCCGCACGTGGTCAATCCCGATCGGACGTTGCGGCGCGAGGCGATCGCCCGCGAGTGGCCGGTCCTGGTCTTCAACCGCCCGGTCCGGCTCAAGCAGCGACTGCCCGGACTCTCCATGCCCGCCCGGCCCGCGCTGATCGCCGCCGCGGCCGTCGGCGCCGCCGCGGCCACGGCGGGCCTCGTCTGGTACGCCAGCCGCCGCCGGGCGAACGCCCTCGCCGCGGTGACCGGTTCGGCCTGACCCCGCCCCGCACCCGCCCCCACCCCGAACCCGGCCCGCCTCCGAACCCGGCTCCGCCCGGAAACCCGGCCCGCCCGAACCCGCCGAGGTAGGCCCTGACCAGCACGGACACGGCATGTCCGATTCACACCGGTACGCCCAGGAAAGTAAAGAAGTGAGGCTAGGGGTTCCGCTTACCTCGGAAGCGGGGTACAAATGAGTCAACGGCCCGCGAGACCAAAGAACATCCGAGAGGATCATCTTTAACCGCAGTAAGGCCCACGGACCGAGCAGAACGCATGAACGCCGAGCACCCACGCGACGTCGACCCGTCGATTACGGGCCAGCCGCACCAGGTGACGGGCAGAGTTCCCGACCTGATGGGCAATCTTCGAGGACGCTTGGTAACTGGGCGTAAATGCCAGCGGCGACACCAGAGCAAGACGGTGTCGCCGCATCCCTTTGTCGGCCTTCGGGGCGTGCACCCCGAGGACCGCGCGACCTCTTGGACCGTGCGCCCTCAGGCCGCCCCGCGCTGGAGCGCCTCGCACACCGCCGTCGACTCGCGGACACCCAGCTCGACCGCCCGCCCGCAGTGTGCGATCCAGGCGGCCATCCCCTCCGCGGTCCCGGACACGTAGCCCTCGAAGGCCGCCAGGTACGCCGCCGACCCCTGCTCGGCGTGGCCGACCTCCGCGGGGCAGATCGCCTTCGGGTCGAGGCCGCTGTTGATGAGCACGATCCGCTCGGCCGCCCGCGCGACCAGGCCGTTGTGCGAGCCGAACGGCCGCAGGGCCAGCAGCTCTCCGTGCACCACCGCCGCCGTGACCAGGGCCGGCGCCGAACCCCCGCCGATGATCAGGCCGGACAGCCCTTCGAGCCGCCCCGCGACCTCCTGCGCGTCCGGCAACGCAAGCGTCACCAGCGGCTCGTCCACCGGCTCACCGGCCAACCTCGGCCGCCCCACGATGTCACCCGCGTGCGGGAGGGCATCGGAGCCCCGCTCCGACCCCGCCGCCGCGCCCGCCTTGACCTGCCCCACCGCCACCAGGTGCAGCCGCGCGAGCACCCGCATCGGTGACTGCCGCCAGATGCTCAGCAACTGCCCGGCCTCGGCGGTGAGCCGCAGCGCCGCGCCCACGGTCCGCGCCTGCTCCTCCGAGCCGAAGTCACTGCGCCGCCGGACCTCTTCCAGCGCCCAGTCCGCCCCGGACAGCGCGGCGCTGCCGCGCGCGGCGCGCAGTGCGGCCTCCGAGGTGATCTCCCCGGCCCGTCGGCGCATCACCCGGTGCCCGTAGACCCGGTCCACGGCCTTGCGTACGGAGTCCACCGCGTCCGGGACGCCGGGGAGCGACGTCAGGGCGGCCAGCGGGTCAGAAGCGCTACTCATAAGTAGGGAGCCTACGCACTGCCCACCCATAGCACCGACCCCTCCTTGGAGTGGTCTTCTTCACTCACATCGACCACGACGTGCGATCAACTGACTACGCTTGGTGAACATGAAGATCGCTTTCGTGGGAAAGGGCGGCAGCGGCAAGAGCACGCTGTCCTCCCTCTTCATCCGCCACCTCGCAGCCAATGAGGCCCCCGTCGTCGCGGTGGACGCCGACATCAACCAGCACCTGGGCGCCGCGCTCGGCCTCACCGAGGACCAGGCCGCCGCGATGCCCGCCATGGGCGCGCACCTGCCGCTGATCAAGGAGTACCTGCGCGGCTCCAACCCCCGCATCGCCTCCGCCGAGGCAATGATCAAGACCACCCCGCCCGGCACCGGCTCGCGCCTGCTGCGCGTCGCCGAGGACAACCCCGTCTACGACGCGTGCGCCCGTACCGTCACGCTCGACGGCCACGAGGAGGGCGACGTCGAGTACGTCCGACTCATGGCGACCGGGCCGTTCACCGAGTCCGATCTGGGCGTGGCCTGCTACCACTCGAAGGTCGGGGCGGTCGAACTCTGCCTGAACCACCTCGTGGACGGACCCGACGAGTACGTCGTCGTCGACATGACGGCCGGTTCGGACTCCTTCGCCTCCGGCATGTTCACCCGCTTCGACATGACCTTCCTGGTCGCTGAACCGACCCTCAAGGGCGTCTCCGTCTACCGCCAGTACAAGGAGTACGCGCGGGACTTCGGGATCACCCTCAAGGTGGTCGGGAACAAGGTCCAGGGCCAGGACGACGTGGACTTCCTGCGCGCCGAGGTGGGGGACGACCTGCTCGTCACCGTCGGGCACTCCGACTGGGTGCGGTCGATGGAGAAGGGCCGTCCGGCCCCCTTCGACCTGTTGGAAGCGACCAACCGGGTGGCCCTGCAGGTCCTGCAGGACGCGGCCGACGACTCCTACGCCGGACGCGACTGGGCCCGGTACACCGAGCAGATGGTGCACTTCCACCGGAAGAACGCCGAGAGCTGGGGTAACGCGAAGACCGGGGTCGACCTGGCGGACCAGATCGACCCCGACTTCGTGCTGCACGAGCGGCTGGGTCAGCAGCGGACCGGGGTGCCCGGTGGGCCGCTCAGCTCTCCTCTGCCGACTCCGCAGCCGGCTTGACGCCCGCGGGCGCCGCGGGAGCGGAGGGCGGGGTGGCCGGCGGACCCGCCGTCAGGAACTTCGTCCAGCCCTCCTTCGGCGCCTGGCCGACGTCGAGCGTGCGCATCCACTCCAGGGCCTTGGGGTCCTGCGCGTCCAGCCAGTCGGCCAGCTCGCGGAAGGTGACGCAGCGGACGTCCTTCTGCGTGCACATGCCCTTGATGGAGTCCTCCACGGCGCGCATGTAGGTGCCGCCGTTCCAGGACTCGAAGTGGTTGCCGATGATCAACGGCGCCCGGTTGCCGTCGTGGACGCGACCGAAGGCCTTCATCAGTCCGTCGCGCATCTGCTCACCCCAGTAGGCGTGCTGCGAGGGGTCGCCCTGGGTGGTCGTACCGGACTGGTTGACCAGGTAGTTGTAGTCCATGCTGAGCGTCTCGAACGCACGGCCCGGCATCGGCACCAGTTGGAGCGGCAGGTCCCACAGTCCGTCCGTCTTCTTCGGCCAGATCTGCTTGCTGATGCCGCTGGAGTCGTAGCGGAAGCCCATGTCCTTGGCCGCCAGCATGAAGTTCTTCTGGCCTTCGAGGCAGGGCGTCCGGGCGCCGATCAGTTCCTTGTCGTAGTCGAAGGGGAGCGCCTTCTCCTGCTTGAGGGCCGGGGTGTTCGTCTTCCAGGACTTGACGAAGGACTTGGCCTGGTTGATCTCGCTCTTCCACTCCTCCACCGACCAGGTGCCGACGCCGCCCTCGGGACCGCAGAAGTGGCCGTTGAAGTGGGTGCCGATCTCGTTGCCCTCCAGCCAGGCGCCGCGGACCTGCTCGGCGGTGTCCTTGATGCCCTGGAGATCACCGAAACCGATGTCCGAGCGGCCGGACGAGTGCTGGGGAGCGGTGTAGAGGGAACGCTTCTCCTCGGGGAGCATGTACACGCCGCTGAGGAAGTACGTCATCCGGGCGTTGTACTGCTTGCCGACCCCGCGGAAGTGCGAGAAGAGCTTCTGGCTGTCCTCGCCGGCCCCGTCCCAGGAGAAGACCACGAACTGCGGCGGCTTCTCGCCGGGCTTGAGCTTTTCGGCCTTGGCCACATGCGGCTGCGGGCCCGTGTACGAGGTCGAGCCGTCGCCGATCATCCGGAGCACGCTGCCCGGCGCCTCCGGCGCCGCCGCACCCTTCCTGACCTGCCCACCAGCGGAGCCGGTGGGCTTGACGGGCTCCGAGGCACCGCACCCGGTCACCCCCAGGGCCAGTGCCGTGGCGACCAGGCCGCCGGCGATCTTCTTCGTGGCGGCCATCATCCGCCCACCTCATCCCTTGCCCGTTTCGGTGTTCCGCACGTTCCGACCGAAACCTCGCACGCACCCCACCCCGGGATAGGTATGACAAGCCCGACAAAATACTTAATCACCCTTGAGGGTTAATTCGTAGACCATTCAACCCCTATGTCTGGGCATGGCCTTTACTCTCCATTACCATTCATTTACCGAGTGTTGAGACTCCAGCCTTGAGGCACCGGTGTCGAAACACCGGCATTGAGACTCCCGCCGCTTCTCCCCCCGCTCTTCCGCCGCTTCTCCCGCCGCTTCACCCCTGCCCCCAGAGGAGACGGGACATGACCGCCAGCGCCCCCACGCGCTCCCACCAGCACGGTGCCCCGCCGCCGGCGCCGCCCGGGGTTCCGCCCCGGTTCCCGCCCGGCCTCACCGCCGACCTGTCCGCCTCCGCCGCCGTCTTCCTGATCGCCCTGCCCCTCTCCCTGGGCATCGCCCTCGCCACCGGCGCCCCGCTCCAGGCCGGACTCGTGGCCGCGGTGGCGGGCGGGATCGTCGCCGGACGGTTCGGCGGAGCCCCGCTCCAAGTGAGCGGAGCCGCCACCGGACTCACCGTCGTCACGGCCGAGTTGATCCAGCGCTACGGCTGGCGCACCACCTGCGCCATCACCGTGCTCGCGGGACTGTGTCAGGTGGGCCTCGCGCTGCTGCGCACCGCCCGCTCGGCCCTCATGGTCAGCCCGGCCGTCGTCCACGGCATGCTCGCGGGCGTCGGCGTGACGATCGCGATCGCCCAACTCCACATCGTGCTCGGCGGCACCCCGCAGAGCTCCGCCGTGGCCAACGTCCGGGGACTTCCGGCCCAGTTGGCCGACCTCCATCCGGGGGCCCTCGCCGTCAGCGCGCTCACCCTGACCGTGCTGCTCGCCTGGCCGCGGCTGCCCGGCCGGGCCGGACGGGCGCTGCGCAAGGTCCCGGCAGCGCTGGCGGCCGTCGCCTCGGCCACCGCCTTCGCGGCCCTCGGCGGGCTGAGCCTGCCCCGGGTGGATCTGCCCTCCTGGAGCAGCCACGCCCTGCCGGAGCTGCCGGAGGGGCCCGTCCTCGGCATCCTCGCGGCGGTCCTGACCGTCACCCTGGTCGGCAGTGTGGAGTCGCTGCTGTCCGCGGTGGCCACCGACAAGCTGATCGCCTCCGACCGCGCCACGAAGGACCGCCCCGCGCGCGCCGACCTGAACCGCGAGCTGCGCGGCCAGGGCCTGGCGAACATCGTCTCCGGCGCACTGGGCGGCCTGCCCGTCGCCGGCGGGGCCGCCCGCAGCGTGGCCAACGTCAAGTCCGGCGCGGTCAGCCGGAGGTCGTCGATGCTGCACGGCCTCTGGGTGCTGCTCGCGGCCGGGTTGCTCGTGCCCGTACTGGACCTGATCCCGCTCGCCGCGCTGGCCGCGCTCGTGATGGCCGTGGGCGTACAGATGGCGAGCATCGCGCGGCTGCGCAACGTCACCCGGCACCGCGAGTTCGTCGTCTACCTCACGACCATCACGGCCGTGGTGCTCGGGGGCGTGCTCGAAGGCGTGGCCATCGGCATCGCGGTGGCCGTCGCCATCGCCCTGCACCGGCTGGCGCGCACCCGGATCACCCTGGAGGCGCAGCAGGACGGCACGGTCCACCGGGTGTGGGCGCGGGGCCAGTTGACCTTCCTCGCCGTGCCCCGGCTGAGCCGGGTGCTGGGTCAGATCCCGCACCACGGGCACGTCGTGATCGAGCTGGACGGTTCCTTCATCGACCACGCGGCGTACGAGATCCTCCAGGACTGGCAGGACTCCCACCTGGCGCACGGGGGTTCGGTGGAGATCACCGGCCGCTCCGGGGCCCGGATCGGCGAGGCCGACCGCACCCAGCGCGGGGCGCACCACTGCTGCCGCCCCTGGACCCCCTGGCAGAACCACTGCGACCACCGGGCGGAGCCGGAGCCCGCGGGGGCAGCGGCCGCCTCCGCCCCCGAGCGGGCGGAGACCGCCCGGACCGCTCCCGAGCCCCGGCGGCGCGGAGCCGGTCAACTGGCCAACGGGATCGGCGCCTTCCAGCGCGACACCGCACCGCACGTGCGCGACGAGTTGGCCCGCCTGGCGCGCGAGGGCCAGAGCCCTTCGCAGCTCTTCCTGACCTGCGCGGACTCCCGTCTGGTCACCAGCATGATCACGGCCAGCGGCCCGGGCGACCTGTTCACCGTGCGCAACGTCGGCAACCTGGTCCCGCTGCCGGGCGCCGAGTCCACGGACGACTCCGTCGCGGCCGCCATCGAGTACGCGGTGGACGTGCTCCGGGTGGACAGCATCACCGTGTGCGGGCACTCGGGCTGCGGGGCGATGCAGGCGCTGCTCAACGCGACTCCGGGCGCGCCGGTGACCCCGCTGCGCCGCTGGCTGCGGCACGGGCTGCCGAGCCTGGCGCGGATGGGCAGTCGCCACCACCCCTGGGTGCGGATCTCCGGGCGGCTGCCCGCGGACGCCGTGGAGCAGCTCTGCCTGACCAATGTGGTCCAGCAGTTGGAGCACCTGCGGGCGCACGACGCGGTGGCGCGCAGGCTCGCCGAGGGCACCCTGGAGCTGCACGGCATGTACTTCCACGTGGGTGAGGCGCAGGCCTACCTGCTGTCGCCGGGCGAGGACTTCTTCGACTGCCGGGTCTTCGACAGTGTCCTGCCGGACATCAAGGGGGCAAAAGCGGCCAAGCGGGATGCTCCCGCCCTGCCCAGGGCGGCCACGCACGCCTGACCCGATACGCTCCCTCCTCGAACGTCCCCGGTGGCCCCTTTCCGCGATCCGTCGCAGGAAGGGGCCATCGGCGCCTGCTCGCCCAGGGGTCGGTGCACCCGGCCTGCCGTGGTATAGGTCTAAACCAATTTACGGCAAGGTCTTGTCACCTGGGTGTCTGACCTGATGAGCTATGCCTGGGGACACAACGGACACCCTGGGAAAGGGAGATGTCGTGAGCAATGACAGCCTGGCCAACCTGCTCAAGGAGGAGCGGCGGTTCGCACCGCCCGCCGATCTGGCCACCGCCGCCAACGTGGGCGCCGCGGCGTACGAACAGGCCGACGCGGACAGGCTGGGCTTCTGGGCCGAGCAGGCACGTCGTCTGAGCTGGGCCGTGGAGCCCACCGAGACGCTCGACTGGAGCACCCCCCCCTTCGCGAAGTGGTTCGCGGACGGCAAGCTGAACGTCGCCTACAACTGCGTCGACCGGCACGTCGAGGCCGGCAACGGCGACCGGGTCGCCATCCACTTCGAGGGCGAGCCCGGCGACAGCCGCTCGATCACCTACGCCGAGCTCAAGGACGAGGTCTCCCGGGCCGCCAACGCCCTGACCGAGCTGGGCGTGCGCACCGGCGACCGGGTCGCCGTCTACCTGCCGATGATCCCCGAGGCCGTCGTCGCGATGCTCGCGTGCGCCCGGGTCGGCGCCGCCCACTCCGTGGTCTTCGGCGGCTTCTCCGCCGACGCCGTCGCCTCCCGCATCCAGGACGCCGACGCCAAGGTCGTCATCACGGCCGACGGCGGCTACCGCCGCGGCAAGGCCACCGCGCTCAAGCCCGCCATCGACGAAGCCGTGGCCAAGTGTCCGCAGGTCGAGCACGTGCTCGTCGTACGGCGCACCGGCCAGGACACCGCCTTCGCCGAGGGCCGGGACGTCTGGTGGCACGACATCGTCGGCCGCCAGTCCGCCGAGCACACCCCCGAGGCCTTCGACGCGGAGCACCCGCTCTTCATCCTCTACACCTCGGGCACCACGGGGAAGCCGAAGGGCATCCTGCACACCTCGGGCGGCTACCTCACGCAGGCCTCGTACACCCACCACGCCGTCTTCGACCTCAAGCCGGAGACCGACGTCTACTGGTGCACCGCCGACATCGGCTGGGTGACCGGACACTCCTACATCGTCTACGGGCCGCTCGCCAACGGCGCCACCCAGGTGATGTACGAGGGCACCCCGGACACCCCGCACCAGGGGCGCTTCTGGGAGGTCGTGCAGAAGTACGGCGTCACCATCCTCTACACCGCGCCGACGGCCATCCGGACGTTCATGAAGTGGGGCGACGACATCCCCGCGAAGTTCGACCTGTCGAGCCTGCGCGTGCTGGGTTCGGTCGGCGAGCCGATCAACCCCGAGGCCTGGATCTGGTACCGCAAGCACATCGGCGGCGACCGCTGCCCGATCGTCGACACGTGGTGGCAGACCGAGACCGGCGCCATGATGATCTCCCCGCTGCCCGGTGTCACCGAGACCAAGCCCGGCTCGGCCCAGCGCGCACTGCCAGGCATCGGCGCCACCGTCGTGGACGACGAGGGCAACGAGGTCCCCAACGGCGGTGGCGGCTACCTCGTCCTCACCGAGCCGTGGCCCTCGATGCTGCGCACCATCTGGGGCGACGACCAGCGGTTCATCGACACCTACTGGTCCCGCTTCCAGGGCAAGTACTTCGCCGGTGACGGCGCCAAGAAGGACGACGACGGCGACATCTGGCTGCTCGGCCGGGTCGACGACGTGATGCTGGTCTCCGGCCACAACATCTCGACCACCGAGGTCGAATCGGCCCTCGTCTCGCACCCCGCGGTCGCCGAGGCGGCCGTGGTCGGCGCGGCGGACGAGACCACCGGTCAGGCCATCGTGGCCTTCGTCATCCTGCGCGGGAGCGCCTCCGAGAGCGACACCCTGGTCGCGGAACTGCGCAACCACGTGGGCACCACCCTCGGCCCGATCGCCAAGCCGAAGCGCATCCTGCCCGTCCAGGAACTGCCGAAGACCCGCTCCGGCAAGATCATGCGCCGCCTGCTGCGCGACGTGGCGGAGAACCGGGCGGTCGGTGACGTCACCACGCTCGCGGACTCCTCGGTCATGGACCTGATCCAGACCCAGCTGCCCAGCGCGGGCAGCGAGGACTGACGACCGCTCCATAGAAGAGCCGCTCCCTAGAGGAACCGCTCCTTGGAGGAACCGCTCGACCGAAGTGCCGCTCCACCGAAGGGGGCGTCCGGCGCACAACGCGCCGGACGCCCCTTTCGCACTTAAGGTGATGATCGCCGGATACATCCCTTGCGTACCCCCTGTAAAGTATTCAGAGCGTAAATAATTCGTCCACAGGGTGCGCCGGGAAGTCTGGTCGGCAACGTGCTTCGTCATGCCGTCCAACCCACCCGGAGGTCCTCCCGTGGCCGCGCCCCACCCCAGCGACCAGCTCGACGAGCAGCCCCACGGGCAGCGCCACGAGCAGCCCGGCCGCAAGCTCCTCGGCCGGCTCTCCCTGCCCGAGCGCCGGTTCGTGGCCGACGCGCTGCGCACCGAGACCGTCGGCGGCGTCCTGCTGCTGGTGGCCGCCATCGCCGCCCTGATGTGGGCGAACATCCCCGCCCTCGCCGACAGCTACGACAGCGTCCGCGGCTTCCACATAGGTCCCGCCTTCCTCGGCCTGGACCTCTCGCTCCAGCACTGGGCGGCCGACGGCCTTCTGGCCGTCTTCTTCTTCGTGGCCGGCATCGAGCTCAAGCGCGAGCTGGTCGCCGGCGACCTGCGCGACGCCAAGGCGGCCGCGCTGCCGGTGATCGCCGCCGTCTGCGGCATGGCCGTGCCCGCGCTGGTCTACGTACTGGTCACCACCTTCGGCAACGGCTCGACGGACGGGTGGGCGGTCCCCACCGCCACCGACATCGCCTTCGCGCTCGCCGTGCTCGCGGTCATCGGGACCTCCCTGCCGTCCGCCCTGCGCGCCTTCCTGCTGACCCTCGCCGTCGTCGACGACCTGTTCGCCATCCTGATCATCGCGGTGTTCTTCACCAGCGAGATCGACTTCCTGGCCCTCGGCGGCGCGTTCGTCGGCCTCGTCCTCTTCTGGTTCCTGCTGCGCAGGAACGTCCGCGGCTGGTACGTCTACGTCCCGCTCGCCCTGGCCATCTGGGGCCTGATGTACAACAGCGGCGTGCACGCGACCATCGCCGGCGTCGCCATGGGCCTGATGCTCCGGTGCAACCGGAGGGACGGCGAGCAGCACTCCCCCGGCGAGCACATCGAGCACCTGGTACGCCCACTGTCCGCCGGTCTCGCCGTGCCGCTCTTCGCCCTCTTCTCGGCGGGCGTCTCCCTCTCCGACAATGCGATCGCGCAGGTCTTCACCCGGCCCGAGACGCTCGGCGTGGTGCTCGGTCTGGTCGTCGGCAAGACCGTCGGCATCTTCGGCGGCACCTGGTTGGCCGCGCGCTTCACCAAGGCCGAGCTGAACGACGACCTCGCCTGGCCCGACGTCTTCGCGGTCGCCTCGCTGGCGGGCATCGGATTCACCGTCTCCCTGCTGATCGGCGAACTCGCCTTCACCGGCGACCCGACCCTCACCGACGAGGTCAAGGCCGCCGTCCTGATCGGCTCGCTGATCGCCGCCGTCTTCGCGGGCGTGATGCTCAAGCTCCGCAACCGCAAGTACCGGGCCCTGACCGACGCCGAGGAGCGCGACGAGGACCTCGACGGCATCCCGGACATCTACGAGGAGGACAAGCCGGAGTACCACCTGCGGATGGCCAAGATCTACGAGGACAGGGCCGCCGAGCACCGGCGCAGGGCGACCGCGGCCGCGGCCGCCGGCGCCGCCACCGGGGCCGAGGGAGCGGAAGCGGCCACCGCCGGGGCCACCGGGTCCCCCGCCGGAGGCGACCGTCCGGCATGATCTGACTGACGGAGGACAGCCGTCGCCGGCAGACGAATGAGGGAGAGAGCGATGAGCGCAGTGGACCAAGGGGCGCAAGGAGCCGAGCGCACACTCGGCCAGCTGGTCGCCTCGGCCACCGCCGAGATGTCCGCCCTGGTGCACGACGAGATCGCCCTCGCGAAGGCGGAGCTGCGCCAGGACGTCAAGCGCGTGGGCATCGGTGGCACCGCCATCGGTATCGCCGGAGTGCTCGGAATCTTCTCGCTGCCGGTGCTGAGCTTCGCGGCCGCGTACGGGATCCACGCCCTCGGCCTGGGCCTCGCCTGGTCGTTCCTGATCGTCGGCGGAGCGTTCCTGCTGCTCGCGGGCCTGCTCGCGCTGCTCGCCGTGTCGAAGTTCAAGAAGGTCAAGCCGCCGGAGCGCTCCATCGCCTCCGTCAAGCAGACCGCGGCGCTGGTCGGCACCGTCAAGCCGCACCCGCGGCCGGTCAGTGACACCGCGGTGGGTGTGGCACGCTCGTCTTCATGACAGCGCCCACACCGGACCCCAGCAGCACCCCGCCCCCGGCTGCCTCGCCGGTGCGGATCGACGGCCCCTGGACCCACCGGGACGTCGCCGCCAACGGCGCCCGGTTCCACGTCGCCGAGCTGGGCGAGGGGCCGCTGGTCCTGCTGCTGCACGGCTTCCCGCAGTTCTGGTGGACCTGGCGCCACCAGTTGGTGGCGCTCGCCGACGCCGGGTACCGCGCGGTGGCGATGGACCTGCGCGGGGTGGGCGGCAGCGACCGCACCCCGCGCGGTTACGATCCCGCCAACCTCGCGCTGGACGTCACCGGCGTCATCCGCTCGCTCGGCGAGCCCGACGCCGCGCTCGTGGGGCACGACCTGGGCGGGTACCTCGCCTGGACCGCCGCCGTCATGCGGCCCAAGCTGGTGCGCCGGCTCGTCGTCTCCTCGATGCCGCACCCGCGCCGCTGGCGCTCGGCGATGCTGTCCGACTTCGGGCAGACCCGCGCCAGTTCGCACATCTGGGGCTTCCAGCGCCCGTTCGTCCCCGAGCGGCAGCTCGTGGCCGACGGGGGCGCACTGGTCGGCGAGCTGATCCGCGAGTGGTCCGGGCCGCTGCCGCGCGAGGGCGCCGGCGCCGTCGTGGACGACGAGGCGATCGACGCCTACCGGCGCGCGATGTGCATCCCGTCCACCGCGCACTGCTCGATCGAGCCCTACCGCTGGATGATGCGGTCGATGGCCCGGCCGGACGGGCTCCAGTTCAACCGCCGGATGAAGCGGCCGGTGCGCGTGCCCACGCTGCACGTGCACGGCTCGCTCGACCCGGTGATGCGCACGCGCAGCGCCGCCGGTTCCGGGCAGTACGTCGAAGCCCCCTACCGGTGGCGGCTGTTCGACGGTCTCGGACACTTCCCGCACGAGGAGGCGCCGGACCTCTTCTCGACCGAGCTGGTGAACTGGCTGAAGGACCCCGAACCGGACCGCTGACCTCCCGTTCGCCGCCCACCAGCGGTGCCGCGCGGGGCCGTTGACGGGCCGTGGACGGACCGCCGGCGGTGGGACGACCGGAGCGCCGGCGGGACCGCCCCGCCGGAACAGGTGTCCTACGCACGTTCACTTGCCCGCCGCATAGGCCAATTGGCCGACTCCGAAGCGATTACGGACCTTGGGGCACGGGCAGAGGTCGAAGTATGGGCTGGACGCACGACTACGGTGACTCCGCACGCGAACGACGCTCGGCCGCCGCGCCGGGCACCCACGAGAGGGTCGGTCGACAGGGCCACGGCCACGACCCCCGACTCGGAATTCCACTGATCCTGCGCCGCCGGGCCCGCTGGGTCTCGGCCCGCCTGCGCCATCAACGGACGTAGGCGGGTCGCCTAGGGCGTGTTTCGAAAGTCCCTCCCCCAGCTACCGCTGGGAGGTGCCCCCGGGCTCGCGACGCCTGGCACCGCGCCTCGCGGCGTTGCCGGAACGCCCGGTTACGTCCAGTAGGCGGGCATTCCTCCGCCTTGCGATGCACGGCGCCAGACGCCGCGAGCCGCGCCCTTCGGGCGCCCGGCGCCACTTTCGAAACACGCCCTAGCGCGGGGCCCGCTCAGGCGGGACCCGCGGCGCGGGGGCTCACAGGGCGCAGCCCTGGCTGTCGACCCGGCGCTGGGCCGTCCTCCCGTTCCTGATGTCGTCGCGGACCTCGTCCGCCGTCAGGGCGTACCCGGTGTTCGCGTCGTCGAGGGACTTCGCGAAGACGACCCCGTACACCTTGCCGTCGGGCGTCAGGAGCGGGCCGCCGGAGTTGCCCTGGCGGACCGTCGCGTAGAGCGAGTAGACGTCGCGGCGGACGGTGCCGCGGTGATAGATGTCCGGGCCGTTCGCGTTGATCCGACCGCGGACGCGGGCCGGGCGGACGTCGTACGCGCCGTTCTCCGGGAAGCCGGCGACGATCGCGTCGAACCCGCTCGCCGCGTCCTTCTCGGCGAATTCGAGCGGCGGCGCCTTCAGCTTGGGCACGTCCAGGACGGCGATGTCGCGCTCCCAGTCGTAGAGCACGACCTTGCCGTCGTACAGCTTGCCCTCGCCGCCGATCTGCACGGTCGGCTCGCCGACGCCCCCGACGACGTGCGCGTTCGTCATGACCTTGCCGGGCGCGAAGACGAAGCCCGAGCCCTCCAGCACCTTGCTGCAACTGGGCGCGGTGCCGACGACCTTGACGATCGAGCCCTTGGCGCGCTCGACGACGGGGCTGTTGGCCAGCGCGGGGTCCGGCGGCTTCACCGCGGTGATCGGCTCGTTCGAGAACGGGCTGAAGACCTGCGGGAAGCCGTTCTGCGCGAGCACGGAACTGAAGTCCGAGAACCAGGTGTTGGCCTGGTCGGGCAGCACCCGCGAGACGCCGAGGAGCACCTTGGAGCTACGGACCTCCTTGCCCAGCGTGGGCAGCGAGGTCCCGGCCAGCGCGGAGCCGATCAGCCACGCCACCAGCAGCATCGCCAGGACGTTCACCAGGGCGCCGCCGGTCGCATCGACCACCCGGGCCGGTGACCAGGTGATGTAGCGGCGCAGCCGGTTGCCCAGGTGCGTGGTGAAGGCCTGGCCGATCGAGGCGCAGACGATGACGATGACCACCGCGACGACGGCCATGGTGGTGGACACCTTGGCCTTGTCGTCCGTCACCTGGTCCCAGACGAGCGGGAGCAGGGACACGGCGATGAGACCACCGCCGAGGAAGCCGGTCACCGACAGGATGCCGACGACGAAGCCTTGGCGGTAGCCCACGATCGCGAACCACACGGCGGCGACCAGCAACAGGATGTCCAGCACGTTCACGTGGGCCACCGTCTCATGCGCGCCAGTCCAGGGGGACCTTGCGCGAGCGGTCCCACGGCTGCTCCCAGCCGGCGAAATACAGGATCCGGTCGATCACGCCAGCGGTAAAACCCCAGACCAGAGCCGATTCGACCTGGAAGGCGGGGCCTTGGAAGCCGCCGGGATGCACGACGGTGACCCGATTCCCGGGGTCCGTGAGATCCGCCACGGGAACCGTGAAGACGCGGGCGGTCTCCGCGAGGTCCACGGCCCCGACCGGGCTGGGCTCGCGCCACCAGCCGAGGACGGGGGTCACGACGAACTCGCTCACCGGGATGTAGAGCCGGGGCAGCACGCCGAAGAGCTGTACGCCCGCCGGGTCCAGCCCGGTCTCCTCCTCGGCCTCGCGCAGGGCGGCCCGCAGCGGGCCGGTGGTGTGCGGATCGCCGTCCTGGGGGTCGAGGGCGCCGCCGGGGAAGGACGGCTGGCCCGCGTGGGAGCGCAGGGTGCCCGCACGCTCCATCAGCAGCAGCTCGGGGCCGCGGGGGCCCTCGCCGAAGAGGACCAGGACGGCGGACTGGCGGCCCGCGCCGTCCTCGGGGGGCAGGAAGCGGCTCAGCTGCGTCGGCCGGACGGTCCGGGCGGCCGTGACCACGGGGTCGAGCCAGCCGGGCAGCCCGTGCGTGCTCACGTCGACCCCGCTCCCGGCACCGCCGCTCCCCGTGCCGGGCGCGGGCACGGATCCGGCCGGGGGCACGGGTACGGCCGGGGGCACGGGTACGGCCGCGGCCCCCGCTCCGGCCCCGGGTCCGTGCCCGGTGCGGGACCGGGTCCCGGTGGTCACGCTGTCGTCCTGCGTCCCGCGCGTCATAGGCACCCTTGCTCCCTGTACTTCCGACACCGGGACAACGCGGTCCGTGGCCGGATTCGTTCCTCGCTACATCGATGTGGAAGTCGACATGGACGTCGGCATGGACGTCGCCATGGACGTCGGCATAGACGTCGGCATAGACGTCGGCATAGACGTCGACATGGACGTCGGCATGGACCGCTGCCTCACGACCCCGCGCCGAGCGGGGCCGCCGGACGGCCCGGATAGTCGGCGGGCGGGGTCAGCCGCTGACCCGGATGGCCGCCCATCTCGTATTTCAGGAGCAGCTTCGCCTTCTCCGGATCGGTCTCGCCCTCGCCGTACGCCGGGCAGAGCGGCGCGATCGGGCAGGCGCCGCAGGCGGGCTTGCGGGAGTGGCAGATCCGGCGGCCGTGGAAGACGACCCGGTGCGAGAGCATCGTCCACTCGCTCTTCGGGAAGATCGCGCAGATCTCCGCCTCGACCTTCTCCGGGTCCTCCTGCTCGGTCAGCTTCCACCGCCGCACCAGGCGCCCGAAGTGGGTGTCGACGGTGATCCCGGGGACCCCGAAGGCATTGCCGAGGACCACGTTGGCGGTCTTGCGGCCCACCCCGGGCAGGGTGACCAGGTCCTCGATCCGGCCCGGCACCTCCCCGCCGAAGCGGTCCCGCAGCGCGGCGGAGAGGCCGAGCAGCGACCTGGCCTTCGCCCGGAAGAACCCGGTCGGCCGGATGATCTGCTCCAGCTCCTCGGGCGCGGCCTCGGCCATGTCCTCGGGGGTGGGGTAGGCCGCGAAGAGGGCCGGGGTCGTCTGGTTCACCCGCAGGTCGGTGGTCTGCGCGGACAGGACGGTGGCGACGAGCAGCTCGAAGGGGTTGCGGAAGTCCAGCTCCGGGTGGGCGTACGGATAGACCTCGGCCAGTTCGCGGTTGATCCGGCGGGCGCGCCGGACCATGCCGAGGTGGCTCTCCGCCTTCGCCGCCTTCGCCGCCTTCACGGGCCGCACCCCCTTCGCTTCCCCGGCCGCCGTCTTCGCCGTCTTCGCCGTCTTCGCTTCCTTCGCGGCCGTCGCCGTTCCCGCTTTCTTCACCGCGGGTTTCTTGGCCGAAACTTTGCTCTTCGCGGGCGGCGACCCCTCCGGAGCCGACCCGGAAGTGGCATGTTCGCCCACAGCTGAATTACGGGCCGCGGTCACACCCGCGGACCCCTTGGCCTGTGCTCTCACCGGCTTATTGGACACCCGGCCAGCCTAAGGCCGGGCGCTGACACCCGCCCGGACCTCTGGTAACACCACTCCGATTGGCCTCTCGCCGCACAGCACACCCGTATGTCCGGCATCCTTGTGACCTGAGTGACTGATCGCACTGTTTAAGGCGTCCGGCAAAATGGGGGACGAAGGTCCCCTGACGCCGGTCGACATAGGAGAGAGACTCGTGGACGACGTTCTGCGGCGCGCCCCGCTCTTCGCGGCGCTCGATGACGAGCAGGCCGCGGAGCTCCGCGCATCCATGGGCGAGGTGACCCTCGCCCGCGGTGACGCCCTGTTCCACGAGGGCGACCCCGGCGACCGCCTGTATGTGGTGACCGAGGGCAAGGTGAAGCTCCACCGCACCTCGCCCGACGGACGCGAGAACATGCTGGCCGTGCTCGGCCCCGGCGAGCTGATCGGCGAGCTCTCGCTCTTCGATCCCGGCCCGCGCACCGCCACGGCGACCGCGCTGACCGAGGTCAAGCTGCTCGGCCTCGGCCACGGCGACCTCCAGCCCTGGCTCAACGCCCGGCCCGAGGTCGCGACCGCGCTGCTGCGCGCGGTGGCCCGCCGCCTGCGCAAGACCAACGACCAGATGTCCGACCTGGTCTTCTCCGACGTTCCCGGCCGCGTGGCCCGGGCGCTCCTGGACCTGTCGCGCCGCTTCGGCGTGCAGTCCGAAGAGGGCATCCACGTCGTGCACGACCTGACGCAGGAAGAGCTGGCGCAGCTCGTCGGCGCCTCCCGCGAGACCGTGAACAAGGCCCTGGCCGACTTCGCCGGGCGCGGCTGGCTCCGCCTCGAAGCGCGTGCCGTGATCCTGCTCGACGTGGAGCGGCTGGCGAAGCGCTCGCGCTGACGCCGTCCTCCGACCCGCGACACCCGTGAGGGGGTCCCGCCCGCGAGGGCGGGATCCCCTTTCGCGCGTCCCGGCCTCCCCCGGGACCCGGGGGAGGGATGCCACAGTGATCCGCATGGCACACAGAGGGCTGGACTCCGAGGGGTTCATCGAGCGCGAGGGCTCCCTCGGGCGGGTTGCCGCGCCCTTCCGGGACGTGGTCGCCGCCGCGCGGACGCGGATCGCCGAGGCGTACGGGCAGCGGCTGCACAGCGCCTACCTGTACGGGTCCGTGCCGCGCGGCACCGCCCGGCCCGGCCGCTCCGACCTGGACCTGCTGCTCGCCCTGCACCGCGAGCCCACGGGCGAGGACCGGGACACCGCCGAGGTGCTCGCGCGCGGGCTCGACCTGGACTTCGCGCAGACGGACGGCGCCGGCATCCTCCTCCACGGCAAGGAGACGCTGCTCAGCGAGGCGGAGCGGCACGACCTGGGGTGGTTCCTCGCCTGCCTGTGCACCCCGCTGCTCGGTGCGGACCTGGCCGAGCACCTGCCGCGCTACCGTCCGGACGCGCTGCTCGCCCGGGAGACCAACGGTGACCTGGACGACGTACTCGCCACCGCGCGCGAGCGGGCCGCGGCGGCGCGGACGGACGGGGAGCTGCGCAAGCTGAATCGTTTCCTCGCACGACGGCTCGTGCGCACCGGCTTCACCCTGGTCATGCCCCGTTGGGGCGGCTGGACCAGCGACCTGGCCGAGTCCGCGGAGGTCTTCGCCGGCTACTACCCCGGCCGCGCCGCCCAGATGCGGGCGGCCGCCGCCGAGGGCCTCGACCCGGGCACGGACCGGGAGGTCCTGCGGACCCACCTCGACGACCTCGGGCCGTGGCTCGCCGCGGAGTACACCGCTCGGCTGGGCCCCAGGTCGCGGCGCTAGTGCTGTGGCCGGAAAGGTTTGCCGGGTCGCGGTGTCCGGTGCGGTGCATCGCAAGGCGGAGGGCCACGGCTCGTACTGGACGTACTGTCGTGGTCCGACAACACGGCGAGGTGCCGTGCCGGGCGCCGTGACACGGTGAACCTTTCCGGTCACAGCGCTAGCTGGAGTCAGCCGTCCGTTTCCGGGCCGCCCGGGATCAGGCCGTGCTCGCGCAGGTACTCCAGCTGGGCGCGTACGGACCATTCGGCGGCCGGCCACAGCGAGCGGTCCACCTCGGCGTAGACGTGGGCGACGACCTGCTCGGCGGTGGCGAAACCGTTCTCCACCGCCGTCTCGATCTGGGCGAGCCGGTGCGCGCGGTGCGCCAGGTAGAACTCCACCGCGCCCTGAGCGTCCTCCAGGACCGGCCCGTGGCCCGGCAGTACGGTCCGCACCCCGTCGTCGACGGTCAGGGAGCGCAGCCGGCGCAGCGAGTCGAGGTAGTCCCCGAGCCGACCGTCGGGATGCGCGACCAGCGTGGTGCCGCGGCCGAGGACGGTGTCCCCGGTCAGGACGGCCCCGTCGGCCGGGAGGTGGAAGCACAGCGAGTCGCCGGTGTGGCCCGGGGTGGGCACGACCAGCAGCTCCAGACCACCGACCCGGATGACGTCGCCGCCCGCGAGGCCCTCGTCCCCCAGGCGCAGCGCGGGGTCCAGGGCGCGCACCGCGGTGCCGGTCAGCTCAGCGAAACGGCCCGCGCCCTCGGCGTGGTCGGGGTGGCCGTGCGTGAGCAGGGTCAGCGCGATCCGCTTGCCCGCCCGCTCGGCCGTGTCGACCACGTTCCGCAGGTGGCCCTCGTCCAGCGGGCCGGGGTCGATGACCACGGCGAGGTCGGAGTCCGGTTCGGAGAGCAGCCAGGTGTTGGTGCCGTCCAGCGTCATCGCGGAGGGGTTGGGGGCCAGTACGTTCACCGCGCGCGCGGTGGCCGGACCGGAGGTGACGGTCCCGCGCGGCTGGCCCGGCAGTGCGGCGGCGTCGGTCACGGTGTGCCTCCCTGGCGGACCCGCTTGGTGAACTCGTCGTGGCCCGGCCAGCTGAGCACCAGCTCGCCGTCCTCCAGCGTCGCCCGGGCCAGCACCGGGGCCAGGTCCTGCCCCGCGGCCGCCGCGAGCGCCTCGGCGGCGCTCCCGTACGGCTCCAGCGAGCGCAGGGTGGAGATGGTCGGCGGCATCATCAGCAGCTCGCCCCCGTCGTAGCCCGCGGCGGCCTCGCTCGGGCGGATCCACACGGTCCGGTCCGCCTCCGTGGAGGCGTTGCGGGTGCGCTGGCCGGCCGGCAGGGCGGCCACGAAGAACCAGGTGTCGTAGCGGCGCGGCTCGAACTCCGGGGTGATCCAGCGGGCCCAGGCGCCGAGCAGGTCGGAGCGCAGCAGCAGGCCCCGGCGGTCCAGGAACTCGGCGAAGGACAGCTCGCGCGCGACCAGCGCCCGCCGGTCGGCCTCCCAGTCGTCACCGGTGGTGTCGCCGACGACCGTGTCGGGGCTCTCGCCGGCGAGCAGGACCCCGGCCTCCTCGAAGGTCTCGCGGACCGCGCCGCAGACGATGGCCTGGGCGGTCTCGGCGTCCGTGCCCATGCGCGCGGCCCAGGTCGCCAGGGCCGGACCCGCCCAACCGATGCGGTGGTCCTCGTCGCGCGGGTCGACGCCGCCGCCGGGATAGGCGTACGCGCCTCCGGCGAAGGCCATGGAGGCCCGCCGGCGGAGCATGTGCACCGCGGGACCACCGCCGTCCGCCCCGTCGCGCAGCAGCATGACGGTGGCCGCGCGCTTGGGCGCCACGGGGGTCAGCGACCCGTCGGCGAGGGCGCGGATGCGGTCGGGCCACTCGGGCGGGTACCACTGACCGCCGGGGGCGGTGGACTCGCTGGGCGACTGGCCGTGCGGATCATTCGGCATGGCGGGATGCTACGGGTATCCGGCGGGATGTTCGAGGGCCCCCGGTCGCCGCTGCCCGAGGGGCGCGGCGATCGGGGGCCCGGCGAAGGCGACGGCCCTCGGACGGTCCTCAGACCTCGTCGGGGGTCAGCTCGACCAGGATCTCGACCTCGACGGGGGCGTCCAGCGGGAGCACCGCGACGCCGACCGCGCTGCGCGCGTGCACGCCGCGCTCGCCGAGCACCTCGCCCAGCAGCTCGCTCGCGCCGTTCAGCACGCCCGGCTGCCCGGTGAAGTCGGGGGCGGAGGCCACGAAGCCGACGACCTTGACGACGCGCGCGATCCGGTCGAGGTCACCCACGACGGACTTCACGGCGGCCAGGGCGTTCAGCGCGCACACGGCGGCCAGTTCCTTCGCCTGCTCGGGCGAGACCTCCGCACCGACCTTGCCGGTGACCGGCATGCTGCCCTTCACCATCGGGAGCTGGCCCGCGGTGTGGACGTAGACGCCGGAGCGCACGGCCGGCTGGTAGGCGGCCAGCGGCGGGACGACGTCGGGCAGCGTCAGGCCGAGCTCGGCCAGCCTGGCCTCCACGGCGCCGGCGCTCATGCCTTCTCCCGCTTGAGGTAGGCCACGAGCTGCTCGGGGTTGTTCGGTCCGGGCACCACCTGGACCAGCTCCCAGCCGTCCTCGCCCCAGGTGTCCAGGATCTGCTTGGTGGCGTGGACGAGCAGCGGAACGGTCGCGTATTCGAACTTCTTGGTCATGGGAGCGAGCGTAGTGCCTGTCCCGGGACGTGATGCGCGACCCGTCCTGCCCCCGCCGCCCACGGCGGCGGCACCGAGGAATTAGGCTCGGTCGCTGTGAGCAGGCTCCAGGTGATCAGCGGCAAGGGCGGCACCGGAAAGACCACGGTCGCCGCGGCATTCGCGCTCGCCCTCGCACGCGAGGGCGGACGCACGCTTCTGGTGGAGGTGGAGGGCAGGCAGGGGATCGCGCAGCTCTTCGGCGCGGAGGCGCTCCCGTACGAGGAGCGCAAGATCGCCGTCGCACCGGGCGGCGGTGAGGTGTTCGGGCTCGCGATCGACGCGGAGCGGGCCCTGCTGGACTACCTCCAGATGTTCTACAAGCTCGGCTCGGCGGGGCGCGCCCTGAAGAAGCTGGGCGCCATCGACTTCGCGACGACGATCGCGCCGGGCCTGCGGGACGTGCTGCTGACCGGCAAGGCGTGCGAGGCGGTGCGGCGCAAGGACAAGGCGGGACGGTTCGTCTACGACCACGTGGTGATGGACGCGCCGCCGACCGGGCGGATCACCCGGTTCCTGAACGTCAACGACGAGGTGGCGGGGTTGGCCCGCTTCGGTCCGATCCACAATCAGGCGCAGGCCGTCATGAAGGTGCTCAAGTCTCCCGAGACGGCCGTGCACCTGGTGACGCTGCTGGAGGAGATGCCGGTCCAGGAGACCGTGGACGGCATCGCCGAGCTGCGGGCGGTCGGGCTGCCGGTCGGCCGGGTCGTCGTCAACATGATGCGGCCGCACCACCTGGACGAGGGAACCCTGCGGGCGGCCGCCGGCGACCGCCGCGCCGAGCTGGCGCGGTCCCTGTCCCGGGCGGGCCTGGGCGGCGCGCACCGCGGGGGCCTGGCGGAGCGGCTGCTGGACCCGCTGCTGGAGCAGGCCGCGGAGCACGCGGGCCGAGTGGAGCTGGAGCGGGAGCAGCGGGCGGTCCTGGAAGGGCTCGACGTGGCGACGTACGAACTCCCGCAGCTCGGCGCGGGGATGGACCTGGCCGGGCTGTACGAGCTGGCGACGGAACTCCGCAAGCAGGTGGGGACCGAATGAGCGAGAAGCTGGGGAGCACGGCGACCATGGGCCTGGACACTCCGCCGCGACTGGCGGTCGACGCACTGCTCGACGACGCGAACACGCGGATCATCGTGTGCTGCGGCTCCGGCGGCGTCGGCAAGACCACCACGGCCGCGGCGCTGGGCGTGCGCGCGGCGGAACGCGGGCGCACGGTGGTCGTCCTGACCATCGACCCGGCCCGCCGGCTGGCCCAGTCGCTGGGCATCGACTCCCTCGACAACACCCCGCGGCGGGTCGCCGGGGTGGGCGGGGCCGGGGACGCGCAGGGGGCCGAGGGGGCACAGGGCTCCGGCGGCGAACTGCACGCCATGATGCTGGACATGAAGCGGACCTTCGACGAGATCGTCGAGGGGCACGCGGACGGCGAGCGGGCCCAGGCGATCCTGGAGAACCCCTTCTACCAGTCCCTGTCGGCCGGCTTCGCGGGCACGCAGGAGTACATGGCGATGGAGAAGCTCGGGCAGCTGCGCGCCCGGGACGACTGGGACCTGATCATCGTCGACACCCCGCCGAGCCGCTCCGCGCTGGACTTCCTGGACGCACCGAAGCGGCTGGGGTCCTTCCTGGACGGGAAGTTCATCCGGGTGCTGATGGCTCCGGCGAAGGTCGGCGGCCGGGCCGGGATGAAGTTCCTCAATATCGGTATGTCGATGATGACCGGCACGTTGAGCAAGCTGATGGGCGCCTCGCTGCTGAAGGACGTACAGACCTTCGTGGCCGCGATGGACACGATGTTCGGCGGCTTCCGGACCCGCGCGGACGCGACGTACCGGCTGCTGCAGGCCCCCGGTACGGCCTTCCTCGTGGTCGCGGCGCCCGAAGCGGACGCGGTGCGCGAGGCGGCGTACTTCGTGGAGCGGCTGGCCGCGGAACGGATGCCGCTGGCCGGGCTGGTCCTGAACCGGGTACACGGCAGCGGGGCCGACCAGCTGTCCGCGGAGCGGGCGTTGGCCGCCGCAGAGAATCTTGAAGAGGGCGGCATTGTCGATCAGGAGTCCGGGAAAGCTGGACATCGTGGCTCCGCCGAGGACGGCTCCCCCGCCCCCACCGGCCCCGCCCCGAGCAACGGCACGGCTCCGCACGACTTGACGGCCGGCACGTCCACGGCCGGAACACCGACGGCCGACACATCCACGGCCGGCACGCCCACGGCCGAGCAGATCGAGACCGAGCAGATCGAGACCGAGACCGAGCAGATCGCGGCCGACGGAACGACCACGGACGAGATCAGCGCGGACGAGATCACCGCGGGTCTGCTGCGCCTGCACGCCGAGCGCATGCAGGTGATCGCGCGCGAACGACGCACACGTGATCGCTTCACCTCGCTCCACCCGGAGGTGGCGGTGGCCGAAGTGGCCGCCCTGCCCGGCGATGTACACGACCTCGCCGGGCTACGGGCCATCGGAGAGCGGCTCGCGGCCGGGGTACCGGCCGGAGCGTAGACGGGCCGCGCGGGGGTCTACCCGGCTGCCGCGTACGTCTCGAACCGAAGATCGACCTCCGCATCGACATCCACGGTGAGGATGCCCGTACTGCGCTCGTACTCCGTACGAGCGGTTTCGAGCAGCCGTCGCCACGAGGTGACGGTGGGGCGCCTGCGCAACAATGCGCGACGCTCCCGCTCGGTCATTCCGCCCCACACGCCGAACTCGACGCGATTGTCGAGCGCATCGGCCAGGCATTCGGTCCGCACCGGACATCCGGTGCACACCGCCTTGGCCCTGTTCTGTGCCGCTCCTTGAACGAACAGTTCATCCGGATCGGTAGTGCGGCAGGCTGCCTGCGCACTCCAGTCGGTAACCCAGCCCATCCCGGCGCCGTCCTCTCCCGAATCGAGGCTCCCCCACGGCGGTAGCGGCATATTCACCGCTGCCAGTTGAGGACGTTACGGAAGGCGGGCACAGTGCAACACCCCCGTCGGGCCCAATCTTGAATGGTCCGAACGGACTATGGGTAAGCGGCAGATCACCCGACGGAGTGATCGGACGACATGCCCGACCATTCCGGCAATTCGGGTGAATCGACGGTGAACCCCCAGTGGCAGGCGCGAGATTCGGACAAGAGTTCACCCCTTTCGGGAAGGGTGAAAACCACGCCGCAGGGTTGATGTCGCGCCACACTGCTGTGACAGTTGTTGCCAGCTTAGGCCAAGGCATTCGCATGTGTCCGGCGAATGAGAACGTAGGCTGCCCCTCATGGGAAAGAAGCGCTCAAGCGGAGGGCTCTCGGGGAGCCAACAGGCCGCCAGGTTCCTGGGGGTGTCCGTTCTCTCCGGAGTCGTGCTCGCCGGCATCGCGATCCCCGGCGCGGGTGCGCTGGGCCTCGCGGCCAAGGGCACGGTCGAAGGATTCGACGAGATCCCGGCCAATCTCAAGACACCGCCGCTGAGCCAACGCACCACGATTCTGGACTCCGAGGGTGGCTTGATCGCCACCGTCTATTCGCGCGACCGCCAGGTCGTCCCGCTGACCGCGATCTCGCCGTACATGCAGAAGGCGATCGTCGCGATCGAGGACTCCCGCTTCTACGAACACGGCGCGGTGGACCTCAAGGGCATCCTGCGCGCCGTGAACCGCAATGCGCAGGAGGGCGGCGCCGCACAGGGCGCCTCCACGCTGACGCAGCAGTACGTGAAGAACGTCTTCGTCGAAGAGGCCGGTGACGACGAGTCGAAGGTGCGCGAGGCGCAGGAGAAGAGCCTCGGCCGCAAGATCCGCGAGTTGAAGTACTCGATCCAGGTCGAGGAGGAACTCGGGAAGAGGAAGATCCTCGAGAACTACCTCAACATCACGTACTTCGGCCAGCAGGCCTACGGAATCGAGTCGGCGGCGCAGCGCTACTTCAGCAAGCCCGCCAAGGACCTGACCCTGGACGAGGCCGCGCTGCTCGCGGGCATCGTCCAGTCGCCGAGCCGGTTCGACCCGGTCAACGACTCCGCGGAGTCGATGAAGCGCCGCAACGTCGTCCTCCAGCGGATGGCCGACATGAAGGACGTCTCGCAGGCGGAGGCGGACGCGGCGAAGGCCAAGCCCGTCACCCTGAAGGTCACCCGCCCCAAGAACGGCTGCATCACCTCCGTCAAGGGCGCCGGCTTCTTCTGCGACTACGTGCGCAACACCTTCCTGACCGACCCGGTCTTCGGCAAGACCCGGGAGGAGCGGGCGAAGGTCTGGAACCAGGGCGGCCTGACCGTGCGCACCACTCTGGATCCGCAGTCGCAGGAGTCGACCAACGCCTCGATCAAGGAGCACGTCTACGCGGACGACTCGATCTCGACGGCCGTGACCATGGTCCAGCCGGGCACCGGGCGGGTCCTGGCGATGGGCCAGTCGAAGCCGTACGGCTTCGGTAAGAACGAGACGCAGATCAACTACTCCGTGGACAAGCGGATGGGCGGCTCCAACTTCGGCTTCCAGACGGGCTCGACCTTCAAGCCGTTCATCGCGGCGGCGGCCCTGGAGCGCGGGACGCAGCCGACCAAGGTGTACCCGGCGCCGTACGAGGTCGACTACCCGAGCCCGATCGCGCGCTGCGACGGCACGAACTACGTCAACCAGCGCGACCCGAAGACCAGGAAGTACGAGAAGGCGCAGAACGAGACCGAGGACGAGTTCGGTCCGTACGCGCTGAAGACGGCGATGGAGAAGTCCATCAACACGTACTTCGTCCAGATGATCGGCGACGTCGGGCTCTGCCCGGTCACCGAGATGACGCAGAAGCTGAGCGTCGTCCCGGCCAGCGGCGAGAAGCTGCCCGAGTCCCCGTCCATCGCGCTCGGCTCCGCCGAGATGTCCCCGCTGACGATGGCCAACGCTTACGCCGCCTTCGCCAACCGCGGCGTCTACTGCACCCCGATCGCGATCGAGGCGATCACCGACTCGCACAACAAGGCGCTCCAGGTGCCGAAGACCAAGTGCGACCAGGCGATGTCGGAGTCCACCGCCGACACCATCAACACCCTGCTGCGCGGAGTGGTCGACTCCGGTACCGGTGAGAAGGCCGGTCTGACCGACCGCGACAGCGCGGGCAAGACGGGTACCACCGACAACCGCTACAACGCCTGGTTCGTCGGCTACACCCCGAACATGTCCGGCGCGGTGTGGGTCGGCTCGGGCGGCGCGAAGAAGATCTCGATGGAGGACATCACCATCGGCGGGCAGTTCTACCCGAAGGTCTTCGGTGGTGGCCTGCCCGGTCCGATCTGGAAGGACGCCGTCTCGGGCGCCCTGTCCGGCCGCGAGTCCCCGACCTTCACCACGGTCAGCATCCCGGAGCCCTCGACCCCTTCGGGCGGCAGCCGCGGCAACGCGAACCCGCCGACCCAGAACCGCCCCGGCAAGCCGGGCAAGCCGGGTAAGCCGGGCGGCGACGGCAAGCCGGGTGACGGCTCGCCGGGCGGGCAGACGATCGCGGGCGCGACCACCGGCGACCCGGGCACCGGTACGCCGGGCATCCCCAACCCCGGTATCAGCATCCCGGCGGGCATCCTGGGCGAGCCGACGGGCCGCCGCCCCTAGGTACATCGGAACGGGCACGCATGAAGGAGGGGCCCCGGTCGCGAGAACGCGACCGGGGCCCCTCCTTCATCTCGTCAGTGCGTCACGTCGTCAGGAGAGGAGCTTCTTGACGACGGCGGCGACGCGCCCGCCCTCCGCCAGCCCGGCGACCTTCGGGTTCACGATCTTCATGACGGCGCCCATCGCGCGCGGCCCCTCGGCACCGGCCGCCTTGGCCTCCTCGACGGCCGACGCCACGATCGCATCCAGTTCGTCGTCGCCGAGCTGCTTGGGCAGGTAGGCGTCGAGCAGCTCGCCCTCGGCGAGCTCGCGCGCGGCCTGCTCGGTGCGACCACCCTGCGCGAAGGCCTCGGCGGCTTCGCGGCGCTTCTTCGCCTCCTTGGCGATCACCTTGAGGACGTCGTCGTCGGAGAGCTCGCGCGCTTCCTTGCCCGCGACCTCCTCCTTGGTGATGGCGGTGAGGGTCAGTCGCAGCGTGGACGAGCGGAGTTCGTCGCGCGCCTTGATGGCAGTGGTGAGGTCTTCCCTGAGCGTGGCCTTGAGCGTGGTCATGGGTCGAGTCTGCCAGGTGCGGGGGCGCCGGCGCCCGTCGGTTTTCCCGGTCTGCCATCGCGGTCTGCGACGATGGGCCCATGCACGCGCGTTACGGAATCCCCCTGAAGGTCACCGCCGGCATCGCCGCGGCCGGAGTCGCCGGAGTGGCCTACGCCGCCGGTTTCGAAGCACGGTCCTTCCGGCTGCGCCGGGTGACCGTCCCGGTCCTTCCCCGGGGGATGCGCCCCTTGCGGGTCCTCCAGGTGTCGGACATCCACATGGTGGGCGGGCAGGCCAAGAAGCGCGCCTGGCTCCAGTCCCTGGCGGGGCTGCGACCCGACTTCGTGGTCAACACCGGCGACAACCTCTCGGACACCGAGGGGGTGCCGGAGGTGCTCGACGCGCTCGGCCCGCTGATGGAGTTCCCGGGCGCGTACGTCTTCGGCTCGAACGACTACTACGGGCCGCGGCTGCGCAATCCGGGGCGCTACCTGATCGAGAAGGTCCAGGGCAAGCACGGGCTGAACGGCAACAAGCCGGTGGTCGGCGCCGTCCACAACCCGTGGGAGGACCTGCGGGACGCCTTCGACGCGGCGGGCTGGCTGAACCTGACCAACACCCGGGCGCGGATGAAGCTGGACGGGCTGGAGCTGGCCTTCACCGGTCTGGACGACCCGCACATCAAGCGGGACCGCTACGAGCGGGTCGCCGGTGGCCCGGAGGCGGACGCCGACTTCTCGCTCGCCGTCGTGCACGCCCCGTACCTGCGCGCGCTGGAGGCCTTCACCGCGGACGGCTACCCGCTGATCCTCGCGGGGCACACGCACGGCGGGCAGCTGTGCGTCCCCTTCTACGGGGCCCTGGTCACCAACTGCGACCTGGACGCCAAGCGGGTGAAGGGGCTCTCCACGCACGAGAGCGGCGGGCACCGCTCGTACCTGCACGTCTCGGCGGGCTGCGGCACCAACCGGTTCACCCCGGTCCGCTTCGCCTGCCCGCCGGAGGCGACGCTGCTCACCCTGACGGCCGCGTCCTGACCACATGATCGCCACGGCCCTCTTCCGCGCCCTGATCGCCCTCGCCGCGGCCGTGGGCGTGGTGATCGAGTGCGCCTACGGCAGTGTTCCCGTCGTGCTGAGCTTCTTCACCATCTGGACGAACATCCTGGTGGCGGTGGTCTTCGGCCTCTCGGCGGTGCGCACCTGGCAGCGCCGCCCGGAGCCCGGCCCGCTGTGGCGGGGCGGGGTGCTGCTCTTCATCCTGATCACCGGGCTGGTCTTCCACCTGGTGCTGGACAATCCGTCGAGCCCCTTCAACGTGGTCGAGGACCTCGACCGGCTCACCGGCGCCCGGGCCGTCGCCAACCAACTGCTGCACACGCTCACCCCGATCGGCGCGGCCCTGGACTTCCTGGTGCTCACGACCCCGCGCGCCCTGCGCCCGCGGCACGCGGCGCAGTGGCTGGCGTTCCCCTTCGCCTACCTCGCGTTCGCCCTGGTCCGCGGCGCCCTGCTGGCGCCGGGCACGAAGACCCGGTACACCTACCCCTTCCTCGACGTGGCCCAGTACGGCTACGCCCGGGTCGCCGTGAACGGGCTCGTCCTCGGCCTCGCCTTCTACGCCCTGGGGCTGGCCCTGGTCACGGCCGACCGCTTCCGCCCACCCCTGCTGGCGCCCCGTGAAAACCGGATTTCGTCTCCGGGCGGCGGTCCGCTAAAGTAATCGATGTCGCCAGGGCAGCAGCGCTGCAAGGGTGGACATCGGGGTGTAGCGCAGCTTGGCAGCGCGCTTCGTTCGGGACGAAGAGGTCGTGGGTTCAAATCCCGCCACCCCGACAGCTGAAACACCAGGTCCGGGTGCTACTCACACGAGTAGCACCCGGACCTGTTTTCGTGTGCGTGCCTATCTGTGTGACTACGGTTTCGGATCTCGCGTGAAGATGTCGTCCATGACGACCGCGCCGGTCTGGATCACGGGGCGGATCTGCTTCCGGTAGACCTCCTCCGTGACCGCCGTACCCGAGTGGCCGACCAGTCGCGAGATCTCTTCGAGCGGGACGCCGCTGTCCGAGAGTAGCGAGACGAAGCTGTGCCGCAGCTCCCGCGGGGTCCATTCCTTCGCCTCCACTCCCCCGGCGCTGTCGATGGCCTGCCGGAAGGCCCGCCGGACGTTGGTGGAGTCCAGCGCCGTGCCGACGGCGGAAGAGAAGACGAGCCCGTTCTCCACCCAGTCGTCGCCGGCCGCCAGGCGGTCCCACCCCTGGTCCTCGAACTGCTGCCAGAGCGCGTCCACGCAGCGGGCGGGCAGCGCGATGGTCCGACGGGACTTCCTGGTCTTGGTGTCCCCACCCGTTCGGACGGACCTCCACACCGCGATGTGGGCCGGCACCGGCGGGGTCGCCCGCGTGTCCTCCTTCAGGAACACGTGGTCCCAGGTGAGCGCCCGCAGCTCCTCCGTACGGGCTCCGGTCAGCAGGGCCAGCACGATGTACGCGTGCGCCGACGTACCCGCTGCGGCCTTGAGCACCGCTTCCGCCTGGGCGAGGGTGAGCGCCTTCGACGGGCGCCCCGGCTGGCCGGTCGGAACGGCGCACAGCTCGACGATGTTCCGCTTCACCTTGTCCCGGACCATGGCCCGCTTGACCGAGCGGTTCAGGCAGGAGTGCACGGCCTGGAGGGTCCGGGTGCTCAGGGTCGTGGCCTTCTGGGCGAGCCACCTGTCCACGTCCTCACCGCTCAGCTCACGGAGCTTGCGCGCGCCCAGGGCGGGGATGACGTGGTTCCGACTGAGTGAGGTGCAGGTGTTCACGGTGCCCGTGTCGCGTCCGGCCAGCCCGTACATCAGCCAGTCGTTGACGGCGTTCTCCACCGTGTAGTTGGTGGGCGCGATGGCGAGGCCGTCCTCGTGGTCCCGCAGGACCTCCTTGAGCTTCGCCTTCGCCTCGGTCTTGGTCCTGCCGCTGCCGCGCTTCACGAGCCGCTTCCCGCTCGGGTCGTAGCCGAGACTGACGGACGCGATCCAGCGTTGGCGCTTCTCGTCCCAGTGCAGGCCGCCGTCTCCGCGGCTCCGGCGGGCGGTCATCGGGCCGCACCCGCTTCGTGCTCCAGGAGGGCCACGTAGTCGGTGATGGCGGAGGCCGGGACGAGGCGGGTGCGCCCCTCCTTGACCGTCCGCAGGCGGCCCGTGCGGATCAGGTCGTAGATGACCGTCCGGCTCATCCGCAACACCTTCGTGGCCTCGGCGACCCGGTAGAGCGCCGGAGCCGAGATCTCGCCTCCGTGATGGCTCAGGACGGTCATCGTTCCCCCTCGTGTGCTGCGGTCAGGTCGGCGAGTGCCTCGCGGGCGGTACGGCGGTTGAGCTGGATGCCGTGGGCGATGGTGGCGGCGAGGACGGATTCGCCGGGGGTGTGGCCGTGGCCGGCGTACTGCCAGGAGCCGAGGACGCGGACGGTGTCCGGCTCGGCGTCGGTGAAGCCGCGGGCTTCGCGTTCCTCGGCGGCGCGGTAGTCGGCGCGGGTCTGGCGCAGTGCTCCGAGGGTGGTGGAGTAGTGGCGGGACTTGGTGGAGAAGTGGCCGCGGAAGCCGAGCATGTGGGACCAGGCGGCGAGGCGGCGGTCCGGATAGAGCGGGTCCAGGTCGAGGCAGGCCTCGATGAGTCGGCGGGTGTGGTCGGGGACGTCGAGGAGGACCAGGGCCTCGCGGTTGCCGATGCGGCGGTCGAGGGTGCCGGTGTTCTCGGCGGCCTTGGTGGCGTACTTCGCGACGTAGGAGGCCACGGCCTGTTCGGTGATGTCGGAGCCGTCGCCGAAGGCCTTGACGGGGCGGACGTCGAGTTGGGTACCCCAGCGGAAGGTGCGGGCGGGCTGGTCTGCGGCGGCCGTGACCGTGATCGAGGTGTACGAGTGCGCGACGGCGGCCCGGATCGAGCGGTCGAGGAGTTCCGTGCTGGCCCAGGTGGGCGGCGGGGAGGCAGGGCCGGTGGGTCCGTCGATGCGGATCACGGTGTGGAAGTGGATGGCGCCGCGCTTCTGGAACTCGGCGACCTTGCCGAAGGAGATCCGTGCCGCTTCTTTCAGCTCGCGTTGGGTCAGACCGGCGGAGGCGGCGATCTCGCGGCGCAGGCGGGTGGTGAAGCGCTGCCAGAGCTGGCCGGCGTGGTTGTTGAAGAGGACGGCGGCGGCGTAGTCGTAGGTGGTGGGGTCGAGGGCGGTACCGAGTTCGGGCGCGTCCTGCTGATGGTGCTGGCCGCAACGGCAGGGGCGACTGGCGGGGCGGTTGTGGACCGGGCCGAAGGAGGGGGCGGTGAGGGTGGCGAAGACGCGGGGGTGTTCACGGACGGTGGCGGGGATGTCGCGGCGGTCGTCGCCCGCGAGCCCGGCCCGGATCAGGTGGTAGGTATCGCCGGAGTACGTCCAGGCGCAGGCAGGGCAGCGGGAGGCACGGCGGTTGCCGCACGCGATGCGGAGGCGTGCGCCGGGTTCGTCGGCGGTGGAGTAGCGGTGCAGGATCTCGCCGGAGGTCTTGTCCTTGGCGAGGGTCCAGCCGGTGATGTGGATCGGGTCGGAGCAGCCGCCGGTGCGGCGGACCTGGTCCTCCCAGCGGCTGTATCCGGGAGCCCCGGCCACCCTCAGCACGTCGCCGAGGAGGGCGGGGTCCAGGCCGAGCTGGCCCGGGGCCTGGCTCATGATGGTGGTTCCTTCCGGTTCTTCGGATCGGGCAGGAGCACGGCGCCGGGACGGCGGAAACTTGGCGGTTGAGGCCGTCCCGGGGCCGGTCAGCGGCGCGTGAACTCCTGGCGCAGGGCGCGGACGAGGAACAGCAGGACGACGGCGGTGACGGCCAGCGCGACGGCGGTGACCGCGACGGCCAGGAGCAGCGAGACGGCGACCGAGGCCAGCGCGAGGACGCCGGCGATCGCGCCGATGACGAGGACGACAGCGGTGCCGGGCGACTGCTGGACCAGGCCGGCGAAGGCACTCGGGGACTTCGGGGACTTCCTGGACACGGGGGCCGGGCCGCCGTGCTCCGCGTGCTCGACGGGGACCGGGGTCGGGACCGGCGCCGGGTAGATGGTCGCCGGGGTGTGGACGTAGGTGTCGGGCTGGGGGTACTTGGGCTTGAACATCGGCGTTCTCCTTCTGGGGCGGGTTACTTGTGGATCGCGGTATCGATGGCCGGGGCGAGGAAGCTGTCCGCGAGGAGGAAGCCGCCGAGGAGGATCACGGCGACGAGCCACCAGGGCGGGCGGATGAGCTTGATCCCGAGGGCGCCGACGACGATGAGGGCGAGCCAGAGCGGGACGTCCATGGCGGGCGCCTTTCAGTTCAGTTGACGCGGCAGCGGTGGGAGCGGGCGGCGAGCTGGGCGGCGGTCGAGGAGCTGTAGTCCGAGGACCAGCCGCAGCCATCGGTCGTGCAGACGGCGGCGTCCTTGGTACGGCCGCGCCGGTCGCGGTAGGCGCCGATCTGGACGGGGCCGATCTTCATGAGCGAGCGGAAGTTGATCCGGGTGGGCATGGGGACTCCTGTCAGGCGAGCTGTTGGGATTCGAGTTGGGATGTGAGTCGGGCGGCGATGGCCTCTGCCAGCGCGGCCGGGACGCCGAGGCGGACGCGCAACGTGTCGACGTCGATGTCCGCGCCGGTGCGGATGCGGTGGTCGGCGGCAAGTTTCTGCGCGTGGGCGACGAGGGCGGGCGGGGCGGTGACGGTGGGTTCTGCGCCCCGCTCGGCAGGAGGAAGAGGTGCGGGGTCGGGGGTGGGCTCCGGCGCGCTGGGCGACGTAGGCCGGTGGACCAGGAGCGTGCCGCCGAGGAAGGCGAGCGCGGGCCAGCCGGCGACGAGGATGCGGAGCCAGTCCGGGACGTCGCCGAGGTCGAGCAGGCCGGCGGTGGCGACGTTCGCACCGAGCGAGGCGGTGAGGGCGACGGCGAACCAGGACCAGGCCGAGCGCGCGGGCTCCCCCGCGTCCCGCAGGGCGCGGAGGCGGTGCCAGGCGGCGACGAGGAGCAGGTCGACGCTGATCGGGTAGGCCCAGGCTTTCCAGCCGTCCTGTCCGGCGGCTTCGGCGAGGTCGTGGAGGTGGGCGAAGGACAGGGCGCCGGCGATGACGGCTTGGACGAGGACGGCGTCCGGGCGGACCAGACGGGGCATGGTCGTCACCTCCTTTCGGGTCCTTTCGGGCTTTCGGGCATGGGGTGGGTAGGGACCTGGCGCGATGAGGCCGCGCCGACCGGGGTGGGCCAGGTGCTTAGAAGGCACTTGCTCCAGCGGCCCGCGGCTGGACCTTGCCGACGAGGACGCGGGCCGGAGGTTCGGGCCGGAAGGCGTCCAGTTCGGGGATCTGCGGGGTGCGGTGGGCGTGTGCGTTGCAGACGTTCACGGCCTGGCGGAGCGTGGTGTGCGGGGCCCGGATGCGGGACCAGCCGCCGGAGGAGTCACCGGCCACGGCGGTGCCGGGGCGGTCCTTGTCGATCTGGACGGCGGCGAGGACAGCGTCCGGGGAGATGTCCCCGAAGGCCATGTTCGCCGAGGTCTCGTCGTTCACGCGGTGCGCGGTACGGCCGGTGAGCTGGGCGCGGAGCATGGTGATGCCCTTGCCGAGTTCGGAGCCGAAGCGTTGGCCGCAGATCTCCAGATGGATGCCGGCGGCCCGACCGAGCTGGGCGAGGCGGACCAGGTCGGTGACGATCCGGTCCCGCCGGGCCTCCTCAGCCTTGTTGGCGGCGAGGGCGAGCTCCGCGACTTCGTCCACCAGGACCACGACGGGTACGGGGCGCAGGTGGGCGGGCAGGTCCCAGATGTCGGCAGTGATCTCCGCGTCCGGCAGGGCGACGCTGATGCGTTGTTCGGCCCGGATGAGTTGGTAGACGCGTTCCATGTACTGGACGAGCGCGGTCAGGAGTTCGGCCGCGGCGGCCGGGTTGTCGGCGAGGGCGGTGAAGCGGCGTGCCAGCGGGAAGAGTTCGACGCCGTTCTTGCAGTCGATCCCGACGAGCGCGACGTTCTGCGGAGCGAGGCCGGCGACCAGGGTGCGCTGGTAGACGGACTTGCCGGACTTCGTGGCGCCGACGTTCAGGGCGTGCGGGACCTGTCGGTAGTCGCGGTGGTGGACTTCCCCGTCCTCGCGCAGAGCCACGGGAACCCGGAGCGTCTCGGGGTGCGGGGTGATCGGCATGCGTACCCGCCTGAGCACGTCGTATCCGGTCATCCGCAGCTCGACGACACCGGAGCGGATCTCGCGGGAGACGACGTTATGGAGGGCGAAGGAGTGCCGGAGCCGGTCCGAGGAGGCGGTGAAGTCGAAGGCGTCCTGTCCGGGGCGGAGTTTGAGGCGTAGGACCAAGCCCGTGGCGGTGGGCCTCAGCCGCAGGATCCGGGGCGAACGGGCTTCAGGAACGGGGCGGTCGGCGATCCGGGCGAGGGCGAGCCGCCATCGGGAGGGCGGGACGGTGAGTCCACAGGCGTCCATCACCGAGCGGTACCGGATCAGGACGCGGACCGTGGCGAAGGTGACCCCGAAGGTCATCCAGTACCAGGTGGGCCGCAGCCAGCGCAGGACCAGCGCGAGCACGAGCACGAGCAGGACCGCCAGCAGCGTGCCCCATAAGGCGTTCATCGTCAGCCCGCCTTGGCCAGCGAGGTGACGGCGACGGCGCGGAAGCTGAGTCCGTGCCGCTCTGACCGTTGAACTCGTTCTCCCACGGCCGGGCGACGAGGCCGGTCAGCGCGACGGGGGTGCCCGTGGCCAGGTCACCGGAGATGTCGGGCTCCGCCACGGTGACGGACACGACCTCGGCGTTGCCGTTCATCACGAACAGCACGTCGACCGTCATGAGGCTGTTGCCGCTCTCGGTGTCGACGGCGACCTGACCGGTCTTCTTGTCGCGCATCTTGAACTGCGGGGGCTGGGCGACCATCAGGGTCGCGCCGGTGGTGTCGACAGGGATCTGACGCACGAAAGATCACTCCTATGCAGAGGTAGAACTCCTGCACTCATGTACAGGAGTCACATGAAGAAGAGTGCCCCACTCCTATACATGAGTCAACCCGCCGCGAAGAGAAACTCGCGGCGGGCTGTGGAGAGTTGAGCGGGCGTCAGTCGCGCGCGGGGATCCGGTACTCGAAGACGAACTGGTCAGCGGCCATGAGCGTGTCGCAGACCTCCACCACGCGACCTTCCTCGGTGACGGCGTCGCGGAGGAGGTGCACCACGGGGGCGCCGGGGGTCAGCGACAGTTCGGTCGCTTCGGCCTTTGCCGCGGGCCGGGCCTGGAGCGTCTCCACGTACTCGGCGAAGACGTGACCGTGATCCTCCAGGCGTGCGTAGATGCCGCCGGGGCCGGGGTTCTCCGAGAACAGCTCCGGGATGTCCTTGACGACGTCCCACGGCAGGTACGACGTCGCCGTCTCCACCGGAGTCCCGTCACGGAAGTACAGCCGGCGCCGCGCCAGGACCTGAGTCCCCGCGGTCACCCCGAGCCGCTCCGCGATCCCCTCCGGCGCCTCCATGGGCCCGATGAACAACACGCTCACCTTGGCCTCGGCCCCGGACTGCGCGGACTCCGCGAGGTACGCCGCCCTGCCCTCCTGCCGGTGCGTGCGCCGGAAACGGTCGGAAGACCGGTGCCGCACGGCGGGCCGGGCCTTCACGATCGAACCCTTGCCGTGCCGGGTCTCCACGAGCCCGCTGGCCCGCACCTCCACCATGGCCTTGCGGATCGTCCCGCCGGCGACGCCGTAGCGCTCCACCAGCTCGGACTCACTCGGCACCATGTCGCCTGCCTTCAGCACGCCGGCCCGGATCTGCTGGACAAGGTCGTCGGCGATCTGCACGTAGCGCGGCACGGCCCCTCGGCCACCTCCCACTGCGGTTCCCATAGTCCTTCTCTTCCTCCTATGCTCCTGTACATGAGTACGGGTTCCCCGCAGGCCAAGTCAACGCCACTGCACTCCGTGTCCGTAGCCGGGGCAGTGCTCCGCGAGGACGGCCGGCTCCTGGCGATCCGCCGAGCGGACAACGGGACTTGGGAACTGCCGGGCGGAGTCCTCGAACTCACCGAGTCCCCGGAGGCCGGCGTCCGCCGCGAGGTCCTGGAGGAGACAGGCATCGAGATCGAGGTGGACGAACTCACCGGGGTCTACAAGAACACCACGCGCGGCATCGTCGCCCTGGTCTTCCGCTGCAAGCCGTCGGGCGGCTCGGAACGCACCTCGGAGGAATCCACCGCGGTCGCGTGGCTCACCCCGGAGGAGGTCTCGGCCCAGATGTCCGAGGTCTACGCGATCCGCCTCCTGGACGCCCTGGACGACTCGGGCCCCCACGTCCGCAGCCACGACGGCCGCCAGCTCCGCACGGAATGACGCGCGAGGAAGCGATCCACCTCGTCCAACAGATCCTGGACGGCACCCTCACCACCGAGTCCGAAGTCGACGCGGCCCTGGAGTCCCTCCACGTGGGCCTGCGGTGCCCGCACATCGCGAACTACATCTACTGGGACTTCGACCCCGACTTGACCGCGGAGAAGGTCGTCAACCGAGCCTTGTCGTACGAGCCGATCGCCCTCTGACGCCGGACGGCGCGGTAAGACTTTCCCTACTTCATCGAGCCTTGTCGTACGAGCCGATCGCCCTCTGACGCCGGACGGCGCGGTAAGACTTTCCCTACTTCATCAAGGCACCCGCCGCGCACGCGCGGCGCGCGCGGCCCGTCACCCGGGCCTGCGCTCCTGTCTCCGCCCCGCTCCAACCCGGCCGCCGACCGCACGCCTACGGCTCGGGTTGATGGGTAGCGGATGCGCGCCTACAGACACGGCAACCGTCACATGGCATGCGTGGCCAGGAGCGCCGCCGACTGCGGCCGAGACCGGGTGCCAAAAGACGGCCAGCAGCGAGGGAGGGGTGGCCTCTTGCCCGCGGTCGATCGGCTGCCGGGCCTGAGCCGGGCCGGGCGCCGTGCCCCCGCCGTCACTGATGAAGGGCGCGTGAGGCGAGCGCACCGCCGGGAATGGGCGGGCGGTGAGCAGCTGCTGCCGCGATGTGGCGCAGGCCGGTGTGGTCGCTCCGCATCGGCTCCGGCCTCGTTGTGGCTGATGAGCGCGTCGTTCAATCGTCTACCGGCAGTTCACTGGATCATTGATCTTGCTCACCCGCCCAAAAGGGAAACCGACCAAAGCCCATCCAATCGGCCTCAGCTCGAACTACCGAGGCAGGCACAAGGAACTAGAGTGCATGCCCTCTCGTTCCGTCGCAGGGCGCAGGCGGGCCCTCAGTCATGGCCGTCATCGCGTGATCGGCGCCCAACTGCAGGTCAGCGTCACCAATCGCCAGTTGTTCGATATCTAGCAAGAGCGCGACTGGTAACATGTCACAAGGGCAACACGCTCCGTTACGGCCATGGAAATGACCAGAGCGACGCTGAGGCCTGCCACCGCTCGGACCTTGAGTCTCGGACATGTCGGCAGGAGCGGGGATTCATGGAGTGCGGGTGCTATCGAAACCGCACCTGGGGTAGTGCCGCGGCCTATCAAGACCGAACGCCCGGCCAGCCCGAACCCGGTAGGCAGTCTCTCGCAAGCGGAGGGCGAAAGGTCGGAAGTGCTCTACGACATCAATGGCGTTGTCATTGACGCAACTGACGAGCTGCTAACCCTCTTCCACTACACGGATGAGGCGGGACAGCGCGGGATCCTGGACTCCAAGTCCCTGAGATCTTCACTCCGCAGCAACAACCCAAATGATGCACGTTACGGCGATGGCGCATACCTGAGTGATATCCAGCCCGGCACGCGCCCTCAGAGCAGCCTTTCGCAGGTATTCGTCAACATGCCTTTCCACGGAAAGCGCTTCACCCATTACGTCGAGATTGATATTTCCAACCTTGCTGTCACCCAAGGGCGTCCACACGTGTTCGTCGTTCTTGGAACTGCTCCGCTCAACCTTGACGGGCGAATCAAGGACTGGGGAGTGAACTGAAATGCGCTACCTCAAGCTAGTCTGGCACCACGACTCTACAGATGATCCGCAGGTGATCTGGACTGAGATCAATGACAACAACATCGAAATCAGAAAGATTGAATACTACGAAGACGGCCGCCTTGGCCTAGCGGGGGCAGGGCGATCCGATGGGAGCACCGAGCTCGGCCTCTGGGCCGTGCCACCCATTGAAGAAATCAAGAGATCTCCAGAATTCTCGCCCACAGAAATTTCACCTGCCGAGTTCGAAAGTGAATGGCGGCATGCTGTGAGCCAGAAAGAACGCCGCCCAGGCTCGGTAAGGCGCCCGAGAGGGAGAGGTACCCGATCAAAAATCAGGGTACGAAGCACAACGGGAAGCCTCAGCAGGTTCCTAGAAATCTCCGCTACCACCACTGAGTGGGAAATTAGAACTAACCGCGGAAAGAAGGTTGCCGCAGCTTCGACGCGCGAAAAGGCCGTGAAGTTGGCACAGGAAATCTTGCTCTCCACCAAAAAGAAGAGCTCATCCGGAAGTCGAATTCAGGACCCATCCAAAGTTCCCACAAGGAACACAGAAAGGCAACCAAAGAAATAGCCGCTTAATCCAAAAAGAACATGGTAACCTGAAACCTGCGTTGCACATAACTGACGCCAGGCTTATTCGTACGCCTGCACTTTTCCGCACTCCCACGGAAAAAGCGACATTCTCTAAGCTCAGAGTTCACTGCCGCCGCTTCGGGTAACGAGCAGGACCATGGCGACTGAAGCGAGCAGAACATCGGCACGGCGCTTGGTTGCGCGAAGGCATGAGGTGGCGCGGCTATCCGGACGGCAGCCGTGGTGGGAGTTACTCCAGCAGATGAGCAGTGGACGCGTGGGCCGGGAACGAGCCACCAGCCGCGCCGGCGTTGGACACTCCGCGGCAGGACACCGTCCCGCCACTGCGGGCCAATTGGCGTCAGCAAGCTGCGAAACTGGACGAGGAGTTCGCATTCAGCGATGGCTACCAGGTCTGCAAAGTTTACCGACTCGCTTGGGTTGAGGTGTCGTACACCTTCCCGGAATATCAGTGTTGCGGCCTGGCCTCTGCCAGTATCACCGTCCTGCGGATCGAGCACCCCGGCGTTGCTCGGCATGCCCTCGGCGCGTATCGCGGAGTCCAAGTCGTTCTGGCCGAGCGTCGGAATTGACATAGCAGTCGCGTACGGACAACAGTGCCCGTCATGCCCTCACGTCCGCCGCAAGTGACTTTACGGCTCCCACGATGTGCGGCCTATTCATGAACGAAGGCCGTTCCGCAGAACTCACCTGAGTACCGGACCTGCTGGAATTCGTGGGGCACACGGGGCCTCGGGAGCCGTGTGCGCTAATGGGAGAGCGGCCCCGCGGAAATTCCGGGGCCGCTCTGTCGTGTGAAGAAGGATGAAGTCAGCCGAGGGGTACCGGCAGTCGTGAGGTTCGTTCGCCCTGGGCCCCTTGGGCGGGGTGTAGAAGGCGGTGGCCGCGGCTGGTTGCTACACGGACCGTGGCTCGGAGGGCTGTGGCCAGCTCTAAGGCCACGAGGTGAACTTCGTGCGGATCCGTCTCCGGGTCGGTGAGTACTTCGAAGACGTGGTCGAGGAGTTCGGAAGCTGACCTGAGCTGTGCCTCCTCGATCATGTCGGCCAGGCGGGAGAGGAAGCCGGCGCTGTTGTCGGTGCTCAGGAAGCACGTTTTGTCGTCGGGGCCCGACCAGGGGAGGAGGCGCAGTTCGTTGGTTGAGGTCATCGCTTCTCGCTCCTCTCTTCGGTCATAGCTTGGGTGGTGAAGAGCGCGTTCGCTCTATCGCCCGGGAGTAGCAGGAGCGCTGCCTCAACTACGCGCCCGGTGGTGTCGGTGGCCACGCGGGTGAGGGAGAGGACTGCCAGGGATGTGCTGATGCGTAGGGCAGTTGCTTCCTCCTGGGTCGGGAGGCGTGCGCTGACCTTCTCTTGGACTTCGGCCAGCGGCGGGCGGAGTTTGGCTAGGGACAGGGCCACCTTCTTGGGCGAGGTCAGCCCTCGGGTCAGGTCGGGTGGGACCAGGTCGCTGGGGACGTAGACGCGGGCCAGGCTGTGCGGCACCTTGCCTTCGTGGGCGACGAGGAGGATTTCCGTCAGGGGGCTGTGGGGCGGCACGTTCAGCAGGGCGGTGAGGTGGTCGTCCGACCAGAGGTTCGTGGCGCGGGCGGTTACGCGTAAGGGCTTGGAGAGGGCGGTGCAGGCGGTCACTGTGCCTGTGCCCCCGAGGTAGGTGATGGGGTGGCGGTGGTGGCGGACGAAGTTTCCAAGGCCGTGGATCTTCTCCACCAGGCCCTCGCCCTGGAGTCGCGCGAGGGCGGTTCGTAGCGTCGGGGTACTGACCGTGTAGCGGACGGCAAGTTGGGTTTCGGACGGGAGGCGTTCGCCGGCCTTGAACGTGCCCGTCGTGATCTGGTGCCGGAGGTCATCGGCGATGGAGTCGCGGAGGGAGGCCATGGGTTGGGTCACCACTTCCTCGTCAGCCGGAGGGCGGTGAGCCGGCTTCGGGCGTGCATCGTGAGGACTTCGCCCGACTCGAACTGGAGGCGCTTCGCACCGGCGCGGAGCTGGACGAGGTCGGCCACGCGGCACGGTCGGCCGCCGACTTGGATGACGTCGCCGCGGCGCACGTCGGCCGATGTGATCTCGATGTGGGCGGCGTGCGAGCCGTTGTGGGTTCGTCCCTTCACTGGTTCACCTGCTGCGGTTGGGGCTGGGTGCCCGGCTCGTGGCACGGGCAGTCGCAGGCCTCGTAGGTCACGGGGATGCCGATCGGTGCCGTGGTGGGGGACGAATAGGCGCACTCGTGGTGCGTACCGATCGCGCACACGCTGGACCGGTAGGTGGTTCGGGCGTGCGTGGCATAGGAAAGTGCGGGGAGTTGCAGCCCACTGGCGGGGGCGGCGGCGGTGCCCTTACGGTTGAACACGCTGATCAGCTCCTATTGCTGATGGCCAGGTCCCCGGACATCGCCCGTCGCGGGGACCACTTTGCCTACGGCCGCCCACAGGGTGCGGCCGGTCAAGCTGCTGGCGAGGAGACCGAATCGGTCGGCCTCTGCCACCACTTCGAGGACCGCGCGCCACGTCTCGGCGGGCAGCGCCTCCGGTACCTCCACTTCGATCGACGTGTGGGTGGTGTGCCGCTCCACTCGTGTGGTCAGGCCCAGGGCCGACAGCCGGGCGGCGAGGTCCTCGGCCCTTGCTTCCGAAGCAGGCACAGAGGACCTCCGTCGCCGATCAATCACGTTGAGTAAAGCTAGTTAACTAGATTAGAGCTAGTGGACTAGATTTTCCATATGCCTGAGCAGCCGCCTTATCTCCGCATCGCCGACGTGCTGCGGCAGCGGATCGCGGAGCACGAGTGGACCGTCGGCGACCGGCTGCCCTCGCGCGCCCAGATCGCCGGGGAGTGCGGCGTCGGCGAGAACGTGGTCCGCCGAGCGCAGGAACTCCTGATCTCGCAGGGCGTCCTGGAAGGGCGAGCGGGTTCGGGTACGTATGTCGCCGAGCCCCGTCGGCGTGTGCGGGTGGTCCGGTCCTCTGCGCGCGAGCAGCCCAGCGGATCGCCGTTCCGGGCCGACATGCAGGCGCTGGGCAAGCAGGGGCATTGGGAGAGCCGGACCGAAGCGAAGGTGCCGGCGCCGGCCGAGATCGCGACCCGGCTGGGGATGGCGGCGGGTGACCTGTGTGTCCGTACCGTCTACGAGTTCCTCGCCGATGGGCGGCCCGTGCAGCTGTCCACGAGCTGGGAGCCGTACGAGCTCACGGCGGGCACCCTCGTCGTGCTTCCCGAGGGCGGGCCGCACGCCGGGGTCGGCGTGGTGAACCGCATGGCCGAGATCGGTATCACCGTCAGCCATGCCGTCGAGCAGCCGGAGCCGCGACACGCCACCGCCGAGGAGGCCTCGCTCCTCGGAGTCCCCAAGGCTGCTCTCGTCACGCACATCCGGCGGACGTACTACAGCGACGAGGGGCGGCCCGTGGAGACCGCGGACATCATCGTCCCCGCCTCACTGTGCGAGGTCGTCTACGAGATTCCCGTCAACCGGTAGACCGTCAACCTCCGCCCTGCTCTTCTGGAAGCCGGTTGCAGCACCCACCGCAACCCCAGTACTTTCCCGCGTACATACGCAGAGGGCTGGAGGCGGCTGGCATGTCCGGATACGGGCGCTCAGCAGACGAGTGGGACCTGATGGTGCAAACGGGGAGGGACTTTCTTGTGGAGCGAGCAAAGCTCCGCAAGATCACCTCGTACACCGAACTCAACGCCACGTTGGCCCGGCGGACCGGCTGCAAATCCTTCGATTTCGAACGCGCCGATGAGCGAGCCGCCATGGGACAGCTGCTGGGGCTGATCGTGGAGCTGGATCAGCAGATCACCCCCTCGGAACCACCTGTCATGATTTCTGCGCTCGTGAACTACCTGAGCGCCAACGACGCAGGCCCCGGCTTCTATCAGCTGGCCAAGGACATCGGTCTCCTCCCTCTGAGTGCGTCGAAGGACGAGAAGGACACCTTCTGGATCAAGCAGGTCAGCCGACTCCACGAACGCTAGGCCGCGGTAACCGTGGTCGTCATAGGTGAGTGTCTACCCCGATGACGACCACGGAGTACGTCGATTCCATCGGCGATCCGAAGCTGGTCATCGCCATCGGCGCCCTCCAGTGCCCCCAGCTCTACCCGGAGCAGGGGTTCATGGCGCACATACCAATCCCGCACCGGTCTTGGCGGCATACGGCCGCTTGCGCGATCAAGGATTCACCAGCCGCCTCGTCAGCCACGCTGTCGGATAGAAGAAGCCCGAGGCAGGCGAGCTCTGGACACCCTCAACTTCCGCCGACGCCACTTGCAAGCATCTCGTCGAGTTCCTCCGGGCTAACTTTGGAGTACATGGAAGCGAAAAGTCGCAATCGAACCATGTACTCTCTTACACCCTCCTTGTAGTACCCAATGTCGCCCATCGCGGCGTATGGGAACGACATGGGCGTCGTCGCCAAAAAAATGCGTAGTTCATCCATACTCGTGAGGGCGAGATCGCGGACTCTGGCCACAAACCCATCTACGTCGGCCGCCAACCAGGCACCGTCCGCCATGGTGTGCTCAAAGTCCACGGGAACCTCGGTCAGCAGCGCGCGCCCAAACTGCCGCTGCCGCGCAACGTCCGCCGCGTTCTCCTGCCTCCGCTGCGCGGCTTCCTCGTCCTCGGCACGGCGCTCACTGCTACGGGCCGACTGAATCGCGGCAACCTGCTCTTCTAGAAGGGCGAGACGTTTCGCGGCTTCGATGGCCGCAGACTCCAGAGCCTGAATCCTTTCCTGCGCCTCCTCCAAACGGTCGGCAAGCTCTTCCGGGGGGCGCCGGCGCAAGAGGTCACGCTGCGCACGGGCCCGCGCTTGCCGCCACATTTCCCACGGCTGGCCGCACCCGCCCGTGACGAACAACTCCCATGTCTCATCTCGGGGGAAGGACTTGCCATTGATCAGCTCGGAGATCGTGCCCGTGGAGAGACCAGTGTTCGTCGCGATCTTGATTCCTGATAGGCCCAGGCTCTTCATCAGAGCCTTCGCCGCAGCCGCCAACTCCTCAGGCGTAGTCACCTCAGATGGGTCTGGCAACCCCTGACCGGACTCCCCAGCCACGCTGTCCCCCTTCGAACGTTCAGATCTTCATTACCGTACGCCGAAACCCTCCTCTGAACAGGCACTTTGCACAGAATGCTTAGACGATCACAAGCCACATTCGATCCAGCCGAAGCGAGCTCAACGAGGTGCTGAAGTCAGCCTCAACGAACCGAGACTCGGAGGCTGAAATGGACGGAAAGATCAGCACACGGACCCTTGTACTGCTCCTGATCGGGGCCCTCACGGCGTACGTGGCCCTGCGCAACCCCGCCCTTGGCGCCGCTATTGGAGTCGGCGTCGTCGTGGTCGCCCTCTTGCAGTAGCTGACGACCTGTTGAGAGAACGCTCCGCGGCTGACGTGGCAGCGATGGCTTACGACACGGTGCGGTCACATCAGGCGCCGCCTCTGCAGCCCCAGGGACTGGCGGCTTCAGAGGACTGCACTCATGACAATCGCGCAGGCCTTTGGAAGGGGCAGCGCAACGAGTGTCTAACTGAGTGACAACCGGTGCGTACGGCGGCGGACCAGGGCGGACGCTCGCGGACCGCCGTCGCAGGTCAGCGGGGTAGAGTCGGGGCTTCGCCCCTTGGCCCGTAATGCTTCGGGACGAAGAGGTCGTGGGTTCAAATCCCGCCACCCCGACTTCGTAAGACCAGGTCAAGGGCCTGATCCACTCAGTGGATCAGGCCCTTGAGTGGTTTACGGACCTGTCTTGGGAGCCATCTGGGAGCCGACCTCAGTATCCGGCTCCCACGGGGAGCCGTGCCGAACGTCCGCCCGGGAAAGCTCACCGCATGGCTTGTGCCGGCACGAGCGCCGACGGTACGACGATCACATGCACCGTTGGTCACCCCTCAACGATCGCCAGCTCACCCTCCTGACCCGGATCGGGGAGGGCGTCGAACCTGTCACGTCAGACACCCCCGAACTCGCCCTCACCGCCAGAGCCCTGAAGGAGCGGGGGCACATCACCATGCCCAAGGAGGGCGGGAAGTGGCGGGCAGAGGTCACCGAGGTCGGGCGCTTCTACCTCCAGCACGGCCATCACCCCGACCGGCCTGACCCGGCACTGCGCAAGATCCGCCCGGCGACGACGCCCGCGCCCAAGAAGCCGGAATCCGACCGCGTCGAGGAGAAAGCCGCTGCCGAGCAGGAGCCCCGGTACAACGCGCCGCCAAGACTCCACAGCCCTCTCCTGCCGACATCGGACGTGCTCTGATCGCCGAGGTGCAGCAGGCCGGCCGCTTCCTCCGAGTCCCCAACCCGGACGAGGCCGCCCGGGCCCGCTACCGAAGGGCATTCGACGCGGCTCGCCAGTGTGCGCCTGCCGGGTTCCACCTGAAGTACAGCGGGCGGACCAAGGGGGACTTCTTCCTGGGGCTGCTGCGGGTGACCGGCGAGGACGACACGGAGTGGAACCGGATCCGTCTGGCGCGCAGTCGTGTGATCACCGACGTGGACGATGTCATCGCTGCCGTGACCGCGGACCACAGCGCCTTCGAGATCTCCGACGGGGTACTTCCCCGTGCTCTGTCCCTGCTCCGCCTCATCGCTGAGCAGTCTCTCCCTCTCCACGGGGAGATCGCAGTGTCCAAGAAGCGCAGGCAGCCGAGGCCACTGCTCACGATCCATGGCCGTACATACGAGATCACCTTCAAGGAACGGCAGAAGCAGGTCCGGTACGTACCCAAGCCGGCGGGCCGCCGTGCGTACGACTGGCAGCGGGTCGTCCCGGCGCAGCGGTTCGAGCCGTCCGGGGAACTGGAGATGGTCCTCGCGCAGCAACAGGGCTACCAGTACGGCTGGAAGAAGGAGTGGGCCGACACCGAGAAGAAGCCGCTTGAGGACCAGATCGGTTCGGTACTCCGGGCGCTGAGATCCCGGGCCGATGAGCAGGAACGGGCCCATCTGGAGCGGGAGGCCGAACAGCGTCGGCTCCAGGACGAGCGGGAACGGCAGCAAGCCGAGAACCGCCGACTGGAAGCCGAGAGGCAAGAGCGCGCCCAGCGGGAGTGGGAGGCCGCGATCGGCGTGGCTTCGATCAAGGCGGTGGACGCCGCTCGAGCCGAGCACTTCGGCACCGCGCTGGAACAGTGGAGAGCCGCAGGAGAGATCCGGACCTTCTGCAACGCGCTGGACGAGGCCGCCGCCCAGACGGAGGAGCCCTTCGAGGCCGAGCGGCTCCGGGAGTGGTCGGCGTGGGGCAGGGAGGAGGCCGAGCGCCTGGACCCGACCTTGAACGGGAAGGGGCTCGGTGCCCGGAACTTCCACGCGGAGCCGACGGGGGACGAGTTGCGGCCGTTCCTCGACGGCTGGCACCCGCACCGCCCGGAGAAGGTGAAGCCTCCGGCGGAACCCGCACCGCCCAAGCCGGAGCCCGAGCGGTGGCGTGACGGTTTCAACGACGCACGTCGGGACCAAGGCTGGAGATATGGACCCCAAGGCCGCGCTCAATGGTGGAGGCGATGACGCCATGCCCACGGTCCCGGAGCGCCTTCACCGCCTGCTCGACCAGTTCGCCGAGGCGCAGTACCTCGGCTCGTAGGGCGACGAGCTCGTCGTAGCGCTCGGCCTTCTCCTCCCCGCACCACTCCCGGACCGTACGCAGGGCGTCCGCCTCCGCGTCCAGCTTGCGGTCGTCCCGGCGGCGGCCGTAGGAGTGCCAAGAGGGGCGTGCGCGTTCCTCGTCGATGGCCTGCTGCCGACGATCCACCTCCGGCAGGACCTCCTCGGCCAAGCTCTGAGCCATCTGCTGCGCGATCCGCTCGGCGACCGGCCAGCCAGCCAGGCAGAGGCCGTTGCGGTCCTCGTGGACCATGGCGTCGCCCCGAAGGCAGGCAGGCTCCATGCCAACCAGCGGCGCCGTCTCTTCGAGGTGGCCGAGTTCCAGCACGCCCGCGTCCGCCACCGCTTTGCGCAGCTTTAGTCGTCCCTTGGGACGGGCGAAGCCCAGGATCATCCGGGCCGCATCGAACTCGGCGCTCCCCCGTACCTCCCTCGACGCCTCGGTCAGTGCGAGCTCCGCCGTGTCATCGGCACGGAAGGCGTCGGCGTCAGCCCAGAGCACGAGCAGACTGCCGGCGCTGACCCACTCCTGTAGTCCAGCCTCATCACCGTCGAGGAACCGCACGTGGATTCCTGACCTACCGGAGGTGCTCACCCGGACGATTTCCACCTCGCGCAGGGCGCCGCCCAGTTCCTTCGGCTTGGCCCGATAGGCCCAGCACTCCCCGATCTCCATGCAGCCATTGAGCCAGGTCGTTCAAGGACACCGCCGGTCTTCCGAGGAACTACCGCCATTCTGGAGATCCTTGGATGATCGATACGGCAGATTAGGTGCGGTATACGGTGGGGAATTTCAAGCAGATGCATACGCACTGACCTGGGGGGTAGCGGTGGCCAGCCGCACTGGAGCACATGGGAACGACCCATACGCCCGAGAGCTCGCACGCCAAGCCAAGGAGCATGAGCGGGCCCGGAAGGCCGCCGAGCTGGAGGCCAAGCGGAAGGCCCGCGAGGAGAAGATCGCGTACGAGGCGGCCCGCGCTCAGGAAGCCGTCGACCGGACCAGTGTGGCCGAGCACGACGCCGAGCAGCTGGCGACGTTGCTGCGTGCGGCGGTCCTGGACGGCCGACCGCTGACCTTCGACGCACTCACGCAGGAATTCGTCCCATCCGCCTTCGCCCCCACCGGACGCACCAAACCAACACGCGAGCCTCGGTGGTCGGACTTCGAACCGGAGCCACCGCGAGGCCTGCTGGGCGCACTCGGGTTCGGACGCCGAGCGTACGACGCCGACATGGAAGAGGCGCGTAAGCGGTTCGACCAAGCGCTGCGGGATCACGCCCGCGAGGAACAGAAGCGCGTGGCGAAGCTTGAGAAAGCTCGCGTCCGGCACGACCAGCAGAACCGGGAGGAAGCCGCCCGGGTCGGTGGGTGGAACGCAGCGATCGAGGAACGCCACAACACCTACCGTGACAGGGAAGTAGAAGCCGTCGAGTGGTTCATCGATCAGGTCCTCGCGGCCTCGTCGTACCCGCATGGCTTTCCCAAGGCGCACCAGGTCTCGTATCAGGCAGACACCGGTGACCTGCTCGTTCAGGTCGACCTGCCCTTGGAGGACGTGGTCCCGGCTGCCCGGGCGTACCGGTTTGTGAAGACACGGGATGAGCTCACACCTGTTCCGCGCCCCGAGAAGGACCGCAAGGAGCTGTACGCCTCCGTCCTCGCGCAGACTGCCCTGCGCACCGTGCACGAACTGTTCACCGCCGATACCGAGGGTGTGATCCGCTCCATCGCCCTGAATGGGCACGTTGCGACCATCGACCGGGCCACGGGCCGGGAGGTGCATCCGTGTCTGATCACCCTCCAGACGGACCGCGAGGAGTTCGGCAAGCTCGTCCTGACCCAGGTGGATCCCCGGGCCTGCCTGAAGCGGCTCCGCTCACTGATCTCGCCCAATCCCTATGAGCTGGAGCCGGTTCGTCCCCTGGTCACCTTCGACCTGAGCAAGTTCCGGCTCATGGACAGCCTGGACGTCGTCGCAGGGCTGGACAGCCGACCCGTGCTGATGGACCTCACGCCCACCGAGTTCGAGCATCTCGTTCGGCAGTTGTTCGAGGCGATCGGTCTGGAGAGCGTGAACACCCAGCCCTCGAAGGACGAGGGCGTGGACGCGATCGCCATGAACACCGACCCCGTCATGAGGGGGTTGTGCATCATCCAGGCCAAGCGCACCAAGAACGTCGTTCCGTTCGAGACGGTGTCCGCTCTCGCGGGAGTGGTCGAGCACAAGCGGGCGGCCAAAGGCATCTTGGTGACCACGTCCTGGTTCGGCCGGGCCAGCGAGGCATTCGCCAACGACCACGGACGACTGGAACTCCTCGACGGGGCCAACCTGGTGCACCTGTTCAAGGAACACCTGGGACTCGACGTCATTCCCGGGCCCGTCCCGCCGAAGAATCGGCCTCGCTAGCCACCGGGCAGGGCGCGGCACCTCCACCGGCCAGCTACCCGACAGCCTTACGCGCCCGCAGAAGTGCGTCGAGTACGCGTACGGGGGACCCAGGGGCCATCCCTCGGCGAGCGTCCAGGGCTGCCTCCCACTGCTCGGTGAGGCCGAGCATGAGACGCTGGCGCATGCCCGCTGTCACGTGGGCGTACCGGGCGGAGACCGAACCGTCGATGTGGCCCATCCGCTCGTCCATGAGGACCTTCTCCGTGCCGAGGTCCTCCATGAGCGTGCGGTGGGAATGGCGCAGGCCGTGCGGCGTGAGGCCCCTGGCGATGGCCGTCCAGCAGGCGTCGGCGCGGCCCTGGGCGTTGCGGCCCCGGACCGGTATGCCCGGGAAGGGGTCGCCGAGGAGCGGAACGGGACGGGGCTCCTGCGGGGCCTTCTTCGGGTACCAGCCCGTGGTCGCCGGGTGGAACAGCCAGGTGGCGAAGCCGTTGCGGCGCCAATGGGCGGCGTGTTCCGAGGTTGCGCCACCTCGTACGAAGCCCAGCTCGGTGATGGCGAGTTCGACGCGTGTACGGGTGGCCTCGCGCACGCGGTCGGGGTGGTTCAGGACGTTGGACACCGTGCCCGCGGAGACGCCGGCCCGGCGGGCTACGTCGACCAGCTTCGCGCCCTGGTGGCCTCCAGTGCGGGCGGTGCCCTGGCCTTGGAAGACGTACGTCCTGCCATGGCACGGGCACGGCTTGGGCTTGGTACGGGCGACGTGGTCGGTCACGATGGCCGACAGCCAGTCGGGGGCGTCGATGGTGCGGTAGCTGTCGTCCTTGGGCGGGCAGCGGACCATCACACCCGAGTCGAGCTCGTACAGCTGCCACTCCACACGGACCGAGCCCCGGCGGGCGAACTCAGTCTCCAGACCGACGATTTCACCCCATCGCACGCCGGTGTACGCCTTGAGGGTCACCGCGACGAACTCGTCGTCCCGACCGGAGAGCAGGGCAGCCCGCTCTGCGATCAGGAGGGCTCCGAGCGCGTCCGTGACGACCTTCTCCGGGCCGCGGTCGGCGGAGCGGCCAGCCCGCTTGCCCCTCCCTCTGCGCTTGGCGGCGGGGTTCGCGTCGATGAGCCCCTCGTCGACGGCGTCGGCGAAGATGAGGTGGAGCGTGGCCCGCCAGGTCTTGACGCTGGAGGCGGCGTAGGAGGCCCGTTCCCTCTTCTCCCACAGTGCGACGTCAGTGCGGAGGATGCCGGCGAGGGCCTTGTCCTCGAAGTCGGGGAGCAGGTGCTCCTCGATGTGGCGTCGGTAGTTCTGCATGGTGGACGCGGCCAAGTCCTGGGCCTCGTACCAGCGGCTCGCGTACTCGCCGAAGGTCTCTTGGCCGAGCGCGGGATCGCGTACGTCGCCGCGTCGGAACGAAATCTCGGCTTCGTCCGCAGCCCGCTTGGCTTCGCGCTTGGTGGCGAACTTGATCGTCGCCCCGGTCGGGTCGACGACCGTGTTGTGCTGGCCTGGCGCCGTCTTGTACCGACCGCGCCAGTAGTTTCCGCGCTTCTCCGCGAAACCCACTGTTCCCTCCCCTGGTTACGTCTGGCTACGCGGTGGTGTCGAACTCGTCCTGTCGGGATCGGCGCGGCGGACGGGCCCGGAGGCGTCCAGCCGGCCGGCCAGCCGGGATCGCACGCAGCGTGCGCGCGGCGGGTGCCACCGGATCCGCGCTGTGGGCCGGTCGCACCTCGTGGAGGCGGATGATCTCGACAAGGTGCTCGGCGGTGAAGCGGTACGCGCGGCCGACCCTGGCGAACGGGATGAGGGCACGGCTCGCACGGTCCTTGACCCACCAGGCCGAGCAGCCGAGGACTTCGGCGATCTCCTCGGGGCGGTACAGGCGCGGCAGGCCGGGGACGGTGGAGTGTGAAGGAGGCATGGGCGGTCGGTGCAAGGAGGATCCTCATCTGGCGCGGAAGGCAGGCTGGACCCGCAGGCGCCGTAGCGGAGTTGGGGTGTGGGCGGGAGAGCGGCCGAGGAAGCCCGGGGCGGTGGTGGGACACCGCGGGCCGGGGTGACGCTGCTACGGGGTCGGGTGGAGCAGGGCGAGCGGGGATACGCCGAGGGCTGCGGCGAGAACGACGAGGTCGTCGACGTCGCAGCGGCGCTGGGTGCGCTCGATCCGGGACAGCATCGTGTTGGACATGGGGCGGCCGAGCGCGGTCACGCGGTCGGCTAGCTCGCGCTGGGCGAAGCCGCGCGCGGTGCGCAGGCGCTCGATGGCGCCGGCGGTCCGTTCTCCGGCTGGACCGATTTCCGTGGGGCGTCGGGGCATGCATCTGTTGTAACTCTGGATCCCCGGTTTGGGTAACCGGGGATCGTCGGATATAAAGCCCCGCTGTCGCATTTCGCGCAGGACTGAATAGGGGTGCAGAACTCCGTCGGGAAGATGGCAGGCCGGCAAGGGAGCGGCAATTTCGGACATCCGACACCTTGCACGCAGATAGCCCCGGCCGCACCAGTCACAGGGCGCCTGACGTGGGAAGCGGCGGAAACATAGATCGGGATGGCGGCGCAGGTCAAGGTCTTCGCGGTGCGATCTTCCCCGCTCCTCATCCGGCGCCGATTTTTTGGTCAACCGGGGATCCGGGCCTACCGTGAATGTATTGCGCGTCCACGATTTCGACCGGTGCTCGTTCGTAACCGGAATTGCTGGACTTGCGCGAACTGGGTGTGGCTATGTTGGCCACTGCCCGGTGCGGGAAACGATTCGGCCCCCCGATGCAATGCACCGGGGGGCCGATGAGTCCCCTACCGAACCGCCCACTCCTGAACGATCGAGTCGGTGGTGGCGGGCTGCCAGGCCCTGCCCACCGCCGGGTGAGGAACGTCTATGCCCAACCGTACGGCCCACGTGGCCGTCCGCAACCCCCTGCCCAGCCCGAAGACCTCGTCCGCGTACGACGCGAAGGCGGGGCGATAGGCATGGCACGCATCCGCACCATCAAGCCGGAGGCGTTCATCTCGGAGTCGCTCGCCGCGGTCACCATCGCCGCCGAGCGGACCTTCTTCGGCCTGCTCACCCAGGCCGACGACCACGGGCGCTTCCGCGACCAGGCCGCCGTCATCGCCGGAGCCCTGTGGTCCCTGCGGCCCGAGCACGGCGCACTGGAGGTCGAGGACGACCTCAACCAGCTCGACACGGCAGGGCTCATCTGCCGGTACGAGGGGGTCGACGGCAAGCGCTACCTGCACATCGTCACCTTCTCCAAGCACCAGAAGGTGAACCGGCCCAGCGGGGTACGCCACCCGGCGTGCCCGCACCACGACGGCGGCCAGGCCCCGGCGCCTTCACTGCCGTCGCACGGAGGGCTCCATGAGGACGCCTCGCAGGCTCACGTACCCCTCGCCGAGTCCTCGCCGGAATGGCACGAGTCCTCACCGAGTCACATACCCGCAGGTCAGAACGGATTCAGTGATCCCTCCGGGAGCATGCAGGGAGGAGTCCTGGAGGCTGCCGTGAGTCCTCATGGTCCGGATCTAGGACCTAGGAACGTGGATCTAGGATCAACTCCGTTGGGAGGCGCGAGCGCCCCACCACCCGACACTGTCTCCCCCGCCCAACTCGTCGCCGAGTACGCCGCCGCATGCACCAACCGGCCACCCGCCGCCGTACTGGGCCAACTCGGCAAGGCCGTCGGCAAGCTCCTCGCCGAGCCCATCGACCCCGCCCACATCCGCGCCGGGCTGGTGCGACTTCGGGAGAAGGCCCTGCACCCGAGCGTGCTGCCCAGCCTGGTCAACGAGGCGATGAACCCGCCGCAGCGGCAGTCCATCGGCCGTCAGGCCCACCGGCCTTACGCCAACCCCGCCGACGCCGAAGCCGCCTACGGAGGTGCCCTGTGACGACAGCAACCCGTGAACCCCAGCGTGCCGGGCTCCTGGCGGCCCGCCTGAACGCGATCCTCGCCGAGCGGGGCATCGACCCCGACATGGCCCCCGCCCAGCCCGTAGCGGAGCCGGTAACGGCACTGGAGCTGGCCGACCGGCGGATCCCTCCCCGCTACCGGGAGGCCACCGCCACGGACCCCGGTGTACGGGCCTGGGCCGAGAAGGTCACGGACTTGGGCCGTGTGGGCCCTGGCGGCACAAGGGGCATCTCCTACGGGCCTTCGCTTCTGATCGCCGGCCCCACCGGCAGCGGCAAGACCCACCAGGCGTACGGAGCCGTCCGCTCCCTGCTCATGGCGGGGGTCCGGCTCCGCTGGCAGGCGGTAACCTCCGCCGACCTGCACGCCCAGTTCCGCCCGCGCCCCAACCACGACCCCGAGCGGGAGATCCAGGAACTCGGCCGGTGCCCGCTGCTGATCCTCGACGACCTCGGCGCGGCCAAGCAGTCCGAGTGGACCGAGGAGCTGACGTACCGGCTGATCAATCGCCGCTACACCGAGATGCTCCCGACGCTGATCACCACCAACCTCCCCACCGAGGAGCTGCGCAGCGCGGTCGGAGACCGCGTCGCCTCCCGCCTCGCGGAGATGACCACCCGTGTGATCCTGACCGGCCCTGACCGCCGCCGCACACCCCCGCCGGCCGCCTGACGACTACGGTCCCCCATCCGCAACGGTCCCTGTGGTCCTTGGGGACCGTCCCATCGCCACGTTTCGGTCCCCCCGGGGCGGGACCGTCCCCGAATCCACACCGCGGTCCCGCCAAGGGGACCGTCCCCGCAACCACCACGGTCCCCGGCGACGGACACGGGACCGGTCCCCACGTCGGGACCGTCCCGGAACTCTTTCCGCAGGTCAGATGGCCGATAGGCGACTCGGTCCCCAATCACCCGCCCGACATCCCCTCCTGGCGGGGACCGTCCCCATATCCGATCGGTGACCGTGAGGTCTTCGGATTCCGGGACCGTAGGGGACCGGTCCCTTACCGCGATCACGGGGACGGTCCCCGTCCGGTCCCCGAGCCTTCTCCCGCCGGTCCCCGGAGGTCGGGACGGTCCCCCATTTCCCTCCGGTCCCAGTTCGGGACGGTCCCCGATTCCCCTGGTCCCGGTGGTCCGCGGCGGCCCGGTCCCCGAAGGGCTGCGGGGACCGGTCCCCTGCACGCCTCGCCCGGGGGACCGGCCAGTCGCCCACGCCGCGCCCCTGCCCCGGGACCGCGAGGCAACCACCCCCTCACCTCACCCCGCAGGAGAACGACCCATGACACCCGCCCCGCAGCACACCAACGACACACCCTCACCGCCGTCGAAGTCATCTACGCTGATGGACCGTTGGCGGCGTGCGTTCGGGATGACGGCCCCTGGTGGAGCCAGTAGTACCCCGAGTCCGACTCAAGGCCGGTCTTCGGGGATCTCCGCCCCGGGGGTGGCGGAGACGGCCCAGCGCCAGGGGGCGCCGGACCGTGAGGCCGGGACCGAGGGCGGCCCCGACCAGGACACACTCCACGACGCCCAGCGCGAGATCCTCCACGCCGAACGCAGCGCCGAGCCCGCCGCCGGCGAGCCGACGGTGAAGAGCGTCCAGCCCACGATCCGCCGCTTCACCGGCAGCAAGCGCGGGGACCGCGTCGGCCCGCTGCGCTTCACCGACGACGAACACCCCCGCCTCCAGGAGGCCGCCGCCGAGCACGGCTACAAGGGCATATCCGGCTTCGCCGCCGACATCGTCCTCGCCTTCATCAACGGGAGGTTCACCGCCAACCTGCCCCTGTCCGAGGACCGGCGCCGCACGCACGTCTTCCGCGCCCAGGTCCTGCGCCAGTGCAACCGCATCGGCGTCAACATCAATCAGATCGCCCGCGCTCTGAACAGTGACCTCACCCCGCCCGATATACGCCAGCGCCTCGACGAGCTCCACGACCTGCTCACGGCGATCGCTGAGGTCTTGCGCGAGCCCGCCGACCCCCGGGAGGTCCGTCAGCCGTGATCGCAGCCATCAAGCCCTCCGGGGCCAACACCCGCGGACTGCTCGCATACCTCTATGGTCCCGGCCGCCACGACGAGCACACTGACCCGCACATCGTGGCCGGCTTCGCCATGCTCGCCATGCCCGATCCCGGCCGAGACGAGGACGCCACCCTCACCCAGCTCGCCCGCTACCTCGACGAACCCGTCCGCCTCCGCAACAGCGAGTTCGGCAAGAAGATCACCGACCACGTCTGGCACTGCCCCGTCCGCGCAGCCCCCGAGGATCGCCACCTCTCCGATGCCGAGTGGGGCGAGATCGCCCAGCGCATCGTTGCCGCGGCCGGCATCGCGCCCGAAGGCGACGACCTGGCCTGCCGCTGGATCGCCGTACGCCACGCCGACGACCACATCCATATCCTCGCCACCACCGTTCGCGAGGACGGCCGCCGCCCCAAGCTCCACGACAGCGGCATCCGCGTCGGCGACGCCTGCCGCCAGATCGAGAAGGACTACGGCCTTCGCCGCCTGAGGAAGGGCGACCGCACCGGCACCCGCGCCCCCACCCAGGCCGAGATGCACAAGTCCCAACGCCTCGGCTGGGAACAGACGAGCCGTGAATGGCTCCAGGACCGCATCCGCGCCGCCATCCCCCACACCCGCACTGCCGAGGAACTCCTCGCCTACCTCGAAGCCGACGGCATCGCGGTCAAAGCCCGGCGCGGCCCCTCCGGAGACCTCCTCGGCTACGCCGCAGGCCGCCCCGGCGACCTCAACAAGGACGGCGAACAGATCTTCCACCCCGGCGGGAAGATCGCCCCCGACCTCACCCTCCCCAAACTCCGGGACCGCCTCGAAGCAGGCCAGCCCGAGGAACACCCCACCGCCCGCCGCGACCAGCCCACCACCCCCTGGCACCAGGCCACCGAAGCCCTCGACACCTTCCGCACCGACCTCGCAGACGACACCCACGCCCAGGCACACATCACCGCCCTCGGTGAACTCCTCGAAGCCACCGCCCAGAAAGCCCCGACCCACCTCCGCACCGAACTCCAGTCCGCATCAGCGGCGTTCGCACACGCCCAGCGCTCCCAGATCCGGGCCGAAGACCGCGCCGCCCACGCCATCCGCAACGCGGCCCGCGACATCGTCCACACCGCCACCGGCCCCGACGGCAGCGCCCTCGCCGCCCTCATCGCAGCCCTCCTGTGGGCCGGGATCATCGCCGGCCGCTGGCACGAGGCCAAGGGCCACGCCCACCAAGCCGACGCCGCCCGCCAAACCCTCCGCCACCTACAGGCAGCCGCCGAGCAAGCCCTCACACCCACGCTCGTCGTACTCGAACAGCATCAGCCGAGGGAGGAAACCCGCCGCGCCCTCGCCCACGACGTACGCGCCGCCGTCCCCGACCAAGCCGACCGCATCCTCACGGATCCCAGCTGGCCGGCCCTCGCCGCCCTCTTGGCCGACGCCGAAGCCCGAGGCCATCAACCGCACAAGCTCCTGAAGGAGGCTGCAGCCCAGCGTGAACTGAGCACAGCCCGCCAACCCGCCCGCGTCCTGATCACCCGCCTCCAGCACACCAGCCGCAACCCCAGCCCCAACCCCCGAGCCGAAGCCGCCCGCCGACGCACAACGGCATCGTGGACCAGCCAGCCGGGACACGGCACGCAGCCGCCTACCTTGCCGTCGGCCCCGCCGAACCGTCCGCGACGCTGAGCTCCGAGGCGGTGCACTCGGCGTCCGGCATTCCGCCCCACGGGGCGGCCCTCCTGCAGGGCCGACAGACATAGCCGACGATCCCCGGTCAGCCAAACCGGGGATTCTCCAGACCATTGATATAGATCCCCACTCCACCCCCATCAGGAGCACCTCCATGCCCGCAGCCAGCCCTCGCCCCCACGTCATGGCCCTGCTGTTCGACACGAACTTCAAGACCCCCTCCGGCTCCCTCGTCTACCGCCACCTCGACGGGCGCCTCTTCACCGAGGAGGAACAGGCCATCGTCCGCAACGCAACCATCGAAGAGCTCCAAGCAGCCGGCGTCCACGTCCACGACCCCGAGGCAGGAGCCGACGCCAAAGCGGCCTCGTACGCAATGGCCGATCTCCTGCTCAAGTACGTCCGGAAGCACCATGAAGTCCTGATCCCCTTCATGACCCACGAGGACGTCCTCGAATACGGCCGCTTGGCCACCACCATCGCCAGGGGCGCCGACATGCTCCTCCCGTACCAGGACTGACCACAGGGGTAAGACGCCCACGCAAGGACGGCAGCCAGGAACCCCTCACGGTCACCGTCCGCTTCCCACTGTCCATAACTCCCTTGGGGCCAACGCCGAGATGCGTTGGCCCCAAGGGCGGTTGTGCAGTCCTGGCCGGGTCATCTACCGACCGGGTCCCCTGCACTACCGCTACGGCACTGCAGTCCACCGCCAAGGTCGTTGCCCTTGGCCCCCCATGAGGCATTCGATTCGGTACTGGGTCTCGTGGCGGGCATGGGGGTGGTCGGGGTGCTCGGTCGAGATCCGGGCCGCGTATGCCGTCATCCGCAGTTCCCTGATGTCCCGCAGGACCTCGTACCCGTCCCAGGAGGTGACGTCCGCGCCGTAGGCGGTGCAGAAGTCCTCGTATTAGTGCTGGGTGATATTGCTGGTGGACGTGAGCTTCACGGCTGTGGACGTCAGGTCCCATTCCCGCGGACCGACGGTGAAGCTGTCGAGGTCGAGGAGGTAGGCCGTGCCGTCCTCGGCGGCGGCGACGTTGCCGACCCAGGCGTCCCCGTGCAGGACGCATCGAGACAGACCGGGGTTCTCTATGAGCCGGAGCCACGCCTCTTCGAGGCTGTCCGTGTAGCTGTACAGCCATTCAAGGTCGGTCTCCTTGATGGCTTTCGCCTGGTCGAGCCTGGTGCGGATCTTCCCGAAGGGTTCCAGCGGTTCAAGGTCGAAGTCGGGCTCGGGAAGGGCATGGAGGGCCTTCAAGAGGTACGCGGCCTCGCCGACGTTCCCGTCGCGGTGCGGCGGAAGTTCCTCCCAGATGGTCACCGCTCGGCCGTCGATGGTGACGGGCTGGGCGATTCCGGGGGCAGGCCGTACGGCGGGGATGCCGTGGCCAGCAAGCCAGTTGGCGACTGCGATTTCACGTGAGGCTGCGGGCGTGCCACCGGGGCGGGAGATCCGGGCTACCAGCTTCCCGGGGAGCCTCCATATCGCGTTCTCCGCGATCCGCATCGGCTCGGCGCCCTCAGTATCCAGCCCGAGGGTCCGGCTGGCGTCGAAGAGGACGCGGCGGGAGACGCTAACGCTGTCGGCGGGGGCGAGGGTCACGTCTTGATCGTCTCCTTGATGCGGTCGCGCAGTTTGACCGCCTCGGGGGTCGTTCGGTGCCAGCTGGAGAAGGAGAACGAGCGCCTTACCCGGCCTCGCAGGTTGACTTCATGGCCAGCGCCCTCATCGCCGCTGTTTCACCGGAGCGCCTCCTCCTCGATGAGACAGGCGACTGCCGGCCACGGAACGCCCAGCTCGCCAACCTTCTCCTCGTCGATCCGGCCGAGCCACACGAGATCAGTTCCGGCGACCGCCGGCGGCTCTTCCTCGTTGAGGCCGAGGTGGACGGCGAGCTCGGGGATCGGCTGGTGTTCGCGTACCGCTCGATCATCTCGGGCGAGTAGCAGTAGAGCCGTGACCGCTCGCCGTCGAAGGCGGTGGCGGTGGCGGTGTGCTGGAAGACCGGCGAGTGCTGGAACGTGGCGACGTCGCAGTCCAGTTCGTTCCATGTCCGGGTCCAGGCGGGCAGCGAGGGGTACTCGTGCCCCACGACCAGGAGGTCGTATCCGGTGTCGCGGAGCTCGCGCTCGGCGAGCGATCCGACGGTGATGTCCTCCAGGCGGACTGGCTTGCGGACCCAGTCGTGTTCCAGGTCCGGGAGCCAGCCCTGCCCGAGGAGGTGTACGTCGGCGCCTACGGCGACCGCCCACAGCCATCGTTCGATCCCGCCGTACCCGGCGGGTGGAAAGGCGTAGCTACCAGGGAAGTCGCAGACGCCGACGAGCACTTATGCCTCCGGTGTTCCGTCCGCCGAGATACGGCGGAAGCCGAGGTACGGGAAAAGGGATTCGGGAAGGACGAGGGAGCCGTCCTGCTGTTGGCACTGTTCGAGGAGCGCGGCCAGAGTGCGGCCGATGGGCAGGCCGGAGCCGTTGAGGGTGGCGACGAGTTTGGGCTTGCCGTCCTCGCCTCGGGTGCGGATGTTCGCGCGGCGGGCCTGGAAGGTGCCGAAGTTCGAGATCGAGGAGATCTCGCGGTACGTGTTCTGGCTGGGGATCCAGACCTCGATGTCGTAGGTGAGCTGGGCGGAGAAGCCCGTGTCTCCTGCGGCCAGCTTGACGACGCGGTACGCGAGGCCGAGCTCCTTCAGGCACGCCTCGGCGTGGCCGACCATCGTCTCCAGCGTGGCGTCCGCGTCCGCCGGGTCGACCATCTGGACGATCTCGACCTTGGCGAACTGGTGCTGGCGGATCAGGCCGCGGGTGTCGCGGCCGTACGAGCCTGCCTCGGACCGGAAGCACGGAGTGTGCGCGGTGAGGGCCAGCGGCAGCTCCGCCGGCGGGATGATCTCGTCGGCGTAGAGGTTGGTCAGCGGGACCTCGGCCGTCGGGATGAGGAACAGCTCACGGTCGGCTACACCGGTCTTGAACAGGCCCTCCTCGAACTTCGGCAGCTGTCCGGTGCCGGTCATCGTCTTGCGGCTGACCAGGTACGGGACCGCGTGCTCGACGTACCCGTGGCGACGGGTGTGGATGTCGAGGAAGAGCGTCGCCAGGGCGCGCTCCAGGGCGGCGCCCGCCCCACGGGAGACGACGAACCGGGGGCCCGACAGCTTGGTCGCCCGGGCGAAGTCGAGGATGCCGGTGCTCTCGCCGAGGTCGACGTGGTCCTTCGGCTCGAAGGAGAAGGCCGGCGGGGTGCCGACGCGCCGGACCTCGACCGCGAACTCATCGGAGTCGCCGTCCGGGGCCGCGTCGTCCGGCAGGTTCGGGATGGTCAGGAGCAGAGCGCGCAACTCCTCCTGCACCTGATCCTGCTCGGCGTCGATGTCCCGGACCTGGTCCTTCAGCTCGCGGGCGCGCTCCTTCAACTTGGAGATGTCGCCGCCCTGCTTGGCCGTCTGCTGGACCTCGCTCGCCACCCGCTTGGCCTCCGCCCGCAGCTCGTCGGCTGAGCGGATGCTCTGGTTGCGCCGAGACTGGAGGTCTTCCAGCCGGGACAGGTCCAGGGAATAACCGCGACGAGCGAGCCGACGAACAGCTTCGGCACCCATTTCGATCAGGGCGCGGGCGTCATGCATGAGGAAGATCCTTTTTATCCAGCGAGTGGGATGGGGATTTCGAATCGACGGTAGCAACGGTCGGGACCTCGCCGATCCGAATTACCGCCAGGCTCGGCCGCACAAGATCAGAGGCGGGATGGTGTCGCGTTGCGGTTCGTGGCAGGGTCGCCCCCATGCGGATTTTGGTGATGGGCGGCACCTGGTTCCTTGGTCGGGCGATCGTTGACGACGCGCTTCGGCGCGGCTGGGAGGTAACGACGTTCAACCGGGGCCGCTCCGGTGCGGTCGAGGGTTCCGACACCGTCCGGGGTGACCGAACGAGTCCCGATGATCTGAAGCGGTTGGCCTCACGAGGACCGTGGGATGCCGTGATCGACACTTCCAGCAGCGAGTTCCCGCCCCGTGACGTCCTCCTCGCCACCGACCTCCTGCGGCCGGCCGTCGCCCGGTGGGTGCACGTCTCCACTGTGTCCGTCTATCAGGGGTGGCCCCACCACCCGCTCACCGAGGACTCCCCGCTGCTGGAGTGCCCGCCCGACGCCGATGAGTCGTTCGGGCACACCGGCGCCGATGGCAGCCCGACGAAGTACGGGTTCCAGAAGGCGGGCGGAGAGGCTGCCGTGCGCGCCGCCTTCGGGGACGACGCGGTGTTCCTGCGGCCCGGAGTGATCTTGGGGCCGGGCGAGTATGTCGGCCGCCTCCCCTGGTGGCTCACGCGCGCCCAGCGCGGCGGGCCGATCCTCGTCCCGGCGCCGGGCGCCCAGATGATCCAGCCCGTGGACGTGCGGGACGTCGCCGCCTTCGCCGTCGATCAGGCCGTCGGCACCGATGGCACCGGCCGGGCGTTCAACATCGCCCACACCGAGGGCATCAGCTGGGCCGACTTCATCACCGAGTGCCTGGCCGTCACCGGTAGCGTCGGCAGCCCGATGTGGGCCGATGCGGCGACTCTCACCGCGCACGGTGTGAAGCAGTGGACGGAGCTTCCGCTGTGGCGCACCCACCCCGGGGTGTGGTCCGTGGACGCCTCTCGTGCCGCGGCGGCCGGGCTGCACTGCCGTCCGCTCGCCGAGACCATTGCCGACACCTGGGCGTGGATGCGGTCAGACGGCCGGCCGGTCGAACACCCGCGGTGGGACGAGCATGGAGTGGACCCGGCCAAGGAAGCCCGGATCCTCGCCGCCCTCGGCCACTCGTAGGCAGAGGGGGCAGGGCAGCGTCAGGGCTCGAGAGCGAGGAGCCCGCTCGCCGTGCCCAGCTGCCTCGGCGCCGAGAGACGCCCGAATTCCTCGATCTGTTCGCCGAGGCTGACGGCCACCCGCGTCCCCCTGAACGCGGCGACCGTCAGCGCCCGCCGCAAGCCGACGGTGCGCTCCAGTAGTCCCGCCACACGTTGTTCCGCAGGGATCGCCCACACCATCTCCAGCGTCGACGCCGCCGCGTCCAGGTCGCCCCGGAGCACCTGTGCCGCGGCGAGGTCGGCCGCGGCCTTGCCCCGTACCACTACCGACTGCCGGGCCGGCGGCCGGGACGCGACCAGGTCCAGCGCCCGCTGTGCAGTCACTTCGGCCCCTGCCCCGTCGCCGACGAGCAGGGCGGTGGTGCCGTTGGACATCAGCAGCCGCTCCTCGCTGAAGGCGAACTCACCTCCGACATCGTCGTGCAGGGCGTCCCGCTCGCCGCTGTCCTGCCGCGTGGACGCGACGAGCGCGCGGATGGCCCGTTCCCGGTCCCCGAGGTGCCCGTGGGCGCGGGCTTCGATGGACAGCAGCCGCCGCCTTGCCGTGTCGCCCAGACCGGCATAGGCCAGCGCGGTCCGCGCGTGCCGTACGGCCTCCGAGGGGCGCCCCGTGAAGTACGCACAGATCGCCAAGGACCCGGTGGCGTAGGCCCGTAGCGGATCGAACCGCGCCATCTCCCCGTACAGGGCCGCCGACCGAGCGAGGCGTGCGGAGTCGTCGAGGGCGCCGAGGTCGAACGCGGCGGTCGACAGCAGCGCGCACGCCTGTCCCGCCACGATCAGCAGGTCCTGCTGCTGCACAGGCACCTTGGTGAGTCCACGCTGGTGCTCCGACTCCGAGCGGAGGACCCGGGCCCGCCGGAACACCTCGAAGGCGCTCGCGGCGCCGTACGAGCGGGCGAGGGACAGGGCGTCGTCACGGAGCTGGTCGATGGTCGTGTCGGATACGGACTGCGCGGCGGCAGCCCCCGCCTCATCAGCGGCGTCACGTGCGGTCATGGCGATTTCACTTTCGAGGTCGTACGCAGTGGGAGTCACCGATGCCGGGGTCGACAGCGCGGGTGGTGGCCCGAAGAGCGCCGTGGCGTCCACGCCGAAGAGCTGCTCCAGTGCCCGGCACGTGTCCGGTCCCGGCATGGTCTTGATCCGGCCCGACGTCCACCGCCGGAACTGTGCCTCCGACACCGACATGCCCCGCACGCCGGCTTGTACGGCCGCGCGCTCGAACGCCGTGACGAAGTCCCTGTAACGCCAATGCCGTTGCTGGACTAACACGCGCAGCAGCGTCGCCGGATCGTCCATCGGTCGCTCCCTCAAGGTCGGGAGACGGGCCACATCGCGCCCCGCTCCACTTCGTGCCTACCGGTCAACATCCCTGCTGCGCAATGGAATCCGTGCAGATGACATCGCGGTGCCACCTTCATGACACCCCGGTCACCCTGGCGAGCACCAGATGACACGAACCGCGCCGTGGTCGTGACACCCGCACCAGGGGGACTCTTACGCCACCTCGAAGACCCCCGGCGAAAGGGAGTGGAACGTGAGCGGCCCCCGGCTTCCCCGACGAATCCCCGGCGCGACCAGCGCTCGCTACGAGGTCGTCGTGGCCCCGTACATGGAGACGGAAGCCAGCACACCGTCGGAGCGCCGCGGTCTGCCTCGGGCGGCCGAGGCGTTCCGTAGCCGGAACGGCGACCCCACCACCTGGAGCTCCGCCCAGTTCGACGCCTTCCTCGGCCTCGGGGGTGCCCAATGAGCAAGACCACGGAGGCGGACGTCTGGGTCGCGGAGGACACCGGGCACCGGCTCCTCGGCCAGGACGTCGCACACCCCTCCAGCGGACGTCGCGGAACCGTGGGCGCGGTCCTGATCTACGTATCGAAACTCACCGATAGGCCGGTCAGGAAGGTGGCCCACATGCGCCCGCTGGACCACTCCGGTCGGGAATGGACCGCCGATCCGGACACTCTCCAGCTGCTCCAGCCGATCACCCACTCGGCACAGCCCAGCGAGACGAAGGGCTGAACAGGCTTCCCGCCGATGCCGACCAAGCAGTCGGCACCGACGGGGAACGGCGCCCCCGGGCGCCACGCATGAAACCGGCGAGGTGCCATACGGCACCAGACCGGCGGCACCAGAGCGGATCCAAGCTGCCCGTCCCGGGCAGTCACCCTTCGAGCAAGGAGATCAGCTATGCCAAAGCCCAGGAAAGAGAAGCAGAACCACCTCATCTACGCGGACGTCGTGGACTCCAAGTCCAAGGCGGGCGTGTGGATGGGTGAGCGTGCTTCCTTCCGCGACAAGCAGGGCCGCATCTTGGAGGCCCTGAAGGACCGCACCGACTGGGTCAGCCTGGAAGGCGCGGTCATGGTCATCAGCACCGAGCCGGCTGGTCTCACGGTCATCGCGCCGAACCCGACGCTCCCCGGCGTCATCGTCCTCTCCGACGGCGGTTCCCCCGCGGCCTCCGCGCGGCTCCAGGCCGACGCCGAGGACAAGGTCCGCGCCGTCATGGCCGAGCTGGGCATCGCCGAAGAGGAAACGGCGGCCTGACCCAGTGGCCACTCCCCAGCTGCTGTGGGGGAAATACTTCCAGTACGACCGTGACGGCGAGGCTGTCCTCCTCGACCCGGTCACGCTGGAGAGTGTGCTTCTCGACTCCGGCGAGGTCTCTGACCTCGCCGGAGTCCCCCCGACCGCGACCCACTTAGCCCTCGCCGGGCTCGGCTTCACCCAGGACGGCCCCGTGATCGACCGCCGTGAAGCACTCCGCCACCGCCTCCACACCCTGGGCATCGACCCGACTCCGCGCCGGATAAGCGGCCTCCGGGTGGTGCTCACCGACCGCTGCAACATGGCCTGCACGTACTGCTTCGTCGACACCAACAGCGGCAAGCCGGACATGACGGAGGAGGAGCTCGCCGCCGGCCTTGAGTTCCTGTTCGCGCAGAACGCGGGGCAGGAGGAGGTCTCGATCCAGTGGTTCGGAGGCGAGCCGACCATCCGCTTCGACCTCATGCGGTACGGCGACGAACTCGCCGACACCCTCGCCGCCCGCTACGGCGTCGAGCGGGTCCGGCGCACGGTCGTCACCAATGGCGCCCGTCTGACGGACGAGGCCCTCGACCACTTCGTACAGCGCGAGTACGGGGTGGGCATCTCCATCGACGGCCCTCCCGGGATCAACTCGGCGAACCGGCTACTCCTCGGCGGGCAGCCGGCGGACGACCGCATCCGCCGCAACGTCCGGCGCCTGGTCGAGGCGAATGGCCTGCACGTCGGCTGCAACCTCACCCCCACGGCGTCGAACATCGGACGCCTGGCCGAGAGCGTGCAGTGGATCATCGACGACCTCGGCCTCAAGTTCATCTACGTCAACACGCCCATCCCCACCGGGGGCGAGTGGCGGGTGAACGGCGCTGACCTGGCCCGAGAGCTCTACGAGGCCCGCCTGACCGCACTCGGGAAGGGCGGGATGCTCTTCTCCGTCCTCGACCGGGCCTTCCAGGCACTCGACACCCGTCGGCCGATGCTCTTCGACCATATGCAGGGAGACCGCAGCCTCAACGCCGCCCTGCTGCCCGGCAACCGGGTCAGCGTGTGCGACATCAACTTCACCGAACCCGAGTTCCTCCACACGCTCGACGAACTACGGTCGGACCCCAGCCGCCTCACAAGGGCGACGAAGAAGGTCGCGCCGATCCCCGCGTGCGGCAACTGCCCGGCGCTGGCCATCTGCGGCGGCCCATCCCGCAACGAACAAGCCCTCATCGGCGGCAGCACACCCGACCCGCAGATGTGCGCCTTCTACACCAGCACCGTGGCCATCGCGGTCTGGGACAACACGGGGGTCCAATGATCACCCCCGCCCGTACGGCACTGGTCTCGACGGCAGGCCACTGCGAGGTCGCGTGCAGCTTCTGCTTCCGGGCCGACCGCGCCCGCGGCTTCCTCACCACCGCCACGTACACGCGTGCCCTGTCGCGGCTGAAGGAGACCGGGGTCGAGGGCGTTTGCCTCACGGGCGGTGAGCCGACCCACCACCCAGAGCTCCGGCAGCTCGTCCGCCTGGCCCTCCAGTTCGGCATGGCGGTGTCCATGGTGACCTCGGCCCGCTCGGAGGCTGAGGTCACTGCCCTCGCGGAGGTCGGTCACCTTCTGACCAACGTGACTGTCTCCGCCGACTCACAGGGCGCCATGGCCCTCGGCCGCACCACCCGGACGGCAGCCTCGGCCGTCGCGACGCTGGACGCTGTGGACACCCCCGCGAAAGTCCTTCACCTCACCTACTGGGATGTAGACGGTGAGGAAGCCGCGCAGCTCGCCGGCCTCGTGGCGGGGAAGGGGATCGACGTCCAGCTGAGCCCCGTCCTCCTCTCCGAAGACGCCTTGCGCCGGGACAGTCGATCGGTCCAGGACTCCCTGGTGCAGAGGGCGCGCGATACGGCGTCACTTGGTCAGCACTTCCGCCTGTCCAACGGATACCGGTCCTACCTCGACGATCTTCGGCGGATGCAGCTGTCCGAGGAGGAGAGCCATCCATGCCGGGCAGCGACCCTCTACGTGTCCGCCAAGGGCGAGGTGCGGCACTGCCCCTATGGCGCATCCGAGATCAGCGTTCATGCGCCGCGTACCGAGATCCGAGCCTTCCTCGACGCGCCGGCCACAGACCGCGTCGTACCCGACTGCGCCGCCATCTGTCGACCCTCGTCCCGCGACTGCGCGGCGGCCTGACCTTGGAGGTCCACGTGCAACCGTCGGTTTCCGTAACCGACCCTCACGACTTCAGCACCCACTGGAGGCAGCCGCCGAACTTCCGCATGCAGGTCCCGTTCGACTACCTGTTCCTGCCGGCGATCGACATCCTCGATTACATCCGCCGAGATGACGAGGTGCGCTTCACGATCCTCGGAGAGGACGACTGGGCTGTGCGCATGGAGCGCACAGCCGCGTTCCGCACGGCCCCGGTCGAGGAGATCAGCACGTGGCCGTTCCGGCTGGTGCACTTCAACCTCAGCCGTTTCTACGGCGAGATCCTGGCCGGCTTCCAGGAGGAGGTCATGGTGCCCTGGCGCACCTACCTGTCGGCAGGGGGATTCACGTGGCAGCGGTGTGCACCGATTCTGTTCCTGTCCACCGAAGGTGCGGCCTCGACGTACCACAACGACAACTCGCACGGTCTGGTGTGGCAGGTCCAAGGGGTCAAGACCTTCCACAGCTACCACAACCCCCACAAGCACCTGTCCCCCGAAGCCGCGGTCCTCGGTGAGACCACCGCCGAAGATCCCCCACCGCACGACGAGGCGGCCCGGCAGTCGGTGACGATGCAGCCAGGCGACCAGCTGTGGAGCCACGCCCTGACCCCGCACTGGGTCACCACCGAATCGCCGCTCGCGCTCAGCGTCACCCTCTCCCACGGCGGCCTGTGCCGCCGTGGCCGGTACGCCGACCGCGAGCTGGCCCTGCGCGACCACTGGGACAAGAACCCCGCCGAGGCGTGGACCCTCGACCTCGGCCACAACCGGTACTGAGCGAGCCACAGCTGCCCCACCGCCAGACAGGCGGTGGGGCAGCTGTGCGTGTACCCCTGGCTCAGGGGGTGAGGCGGTTCGGTCCCCGGAACAGGAACGCGGCCTCGCGGATTGAGTCCAGGCCGAGCATGACCATCAGGATCCGACCCAGGCCGGCGCCGAGGCCGCCGTGGGGCGGGCACCCGAACCGGAAGATGTTCATGTAGTCCTGCATCGGCTCGGTGTCCATGCTCTTCTCCTCCGCCTGCTTGAGCAGCACGTCGGAGCGGTGCTCACGCTGGGCCCCGGTGGTGATCTCCAGGCCCTTCCAGAGCAGGTCGAAGCTGAGCGTCAGGTCCGGACGGTCCGCCGGACGCATGTGGTAGAAGGGCCGGATACTGGCCGGGTAGTGCGTGATGAACACGAACTCGTGGCCCGTGAGCTCCTTCATGTGGGCGGCGATGGTGCGCTCACCTTCCGGGTCCAGGTCCTCCTTGACGCCTTCGGGGTCCCAGCCGCCGGCCCGCAGGATCTCCTGCGCCTCGGCCATCGTGATCCTGGGGAACGGAGCCTCCGGCACCACGACCTCGATACCGAAGATCTCCCGGATCGCCTCACCATGGACCTCGGCGACCTTCGCGATGGCGTGAGCGAGCATCCGCTCCTCGAACACCATCACGTCCTCGACGTCGTCAATCCACGACAGCTCGACGTCCACGCCGGTGAACTCGGTCGCGTGCCGGGAGGTGTACGACGGCTCGGCGCGGAAGACGGGCCCGATCTCGAAGACCCTGTCGATGCCGGCGGCCACGGCCATCTGCTTGTAGAACTGCGGCGACTGCGCGAGGTAGGCCGACCGGTCGAAGTACCCGAGCTTGAACACCTCCGCGCCGGATTCCGAGGCGGTACCCATCAGCTTCGGCGTGTGCATCTCCGTGCAGCCGTCTTGCATGGCGTACTCGCGCAGCCCCTGCTCCAGGGTCGTCTGCGCGGCGAACACCATCTGCGCGGTGGCCCGCTTGCGTACGTCGAGGAACCGCCAGTCGAGCCGGTGCTCGGGGCCGGTGTGCTCGTCGATCGGCAAGGGCGTCTCCGCCCGGTTCAGCACCTCGATCGTTTCGGGGACGATCTCCAGGCCGCCCAGGTTGACCTGGGCCGCCTCTACGACGCGTCCGGTGATCCGGACGGCGGACTCGGGGGAAAGCGATTCGATGACGGCTTCGAGCGGGCCGCCGTCGCGCTTGTGGGTCACCTGGGCCATGCCGGAGTGGTCCCGCAGGATGACGAACTGCATCTTGCGCTGCAGCCGGAGTGCGTTCACCCAGCCGGAGACGGTGACGGTCTGGTCGAGGTGCGCGCGTAGGTCGGAAACCAGTACGCGGCTAGTGGTGTGGATCATCGCAGCCCTCCAGGGGCGTCGTCATGATCCCTTGGAAGCGTGGGCGAGAAGGGTACTCGCGGTGCCACCACGCCTTTGCCACCGCCAGACAGCGGCGGCCTCATTCAGCCCGATGACGGGGGCAAACCGGCGGGGCATTGGGCCCGAGGGCCTTTCCTCCCCGCGCTCGGGAGGGTCTTCGCCACGGGTGCGAGTCCGCCTTCCCAGCTACCGGCGGCTCTCTACTGCTCGCGTGATCCGTGGCTACTCGTCTCCGTCTACGCGTTGCCCACGAGAATAGGGACCTCGCAAGTCCCCCGCAACGCAATCACGGCGATGGCACACGACCTGGCCGAATGACGCCCCTCTCTAGGCGGGTGCTACACGTCGTACATCGGGGGCAGAAGCCGGCTCCGCAACGAGCGGGCGCACCAGGCTGTGCGACAGTCCGCGTCGGGCTGGAGGCTGCGGCGAGCACGTAATTCGCACCCATGTTCGTTTTGCTGGGTTTTGTCAGTGGCTGCTCCTAGGGTGGCTTGGTCGGCTCCGGTCCGGGGGCAGGCATAGGTCTGTACATGCGCGATCAAGGTGGGGTGCGTGGACTTCGATGATGTCGCGGGTCTTGTCGACCATCCGGCGTGGCGCCTGCTGCGTGCGGACAACGCGCCGCTGGTGCTGTCGTTCTGCGCCACAGTGTTCGTCGACGAGAACGCGCGCAGTGTTCCGGAGACGGTGCTGGTCTCCCGCCTGGACGATCAGCTCTACATGCTGAATGAGCGCGGCCCGGCCTCCTTCCCGCGGTCGGCCGCTGCGTATCTGACGGAGTGGACGAACAACGGGTGGCTGCGCAAGTACTACCCGTCTGGTGAGGACGAGGCGCACTTCGATGCGACCCCAACCCTGGAGAAGGCCGTCGCCTGGGTGAGTGGCCTTCCGGCGCGGTCGTTCATCGGAACCGAGTCCCGGCTGAACACGATCGTGGAGCTGCTGCGGCAGATGGCGTTCGGCACCGAGACCGATCCGCAGGCGCGTATCGATGAACTGCGCCGGGAACGCGACCGGATCGACGCGCAGATCGCGGGGCTTCTCACAGGGGAAGTGGAGGTGCTGTCCCCGCTCGCGCTGCTGGACCGCTACCAGCAGGTGGAGAGCACCGCGGTCGAGCTGCTGCGTGACTTCCGTGAGGTCGAGGAGAATCTGCGGGAGCTCGACCGGCGCCTGCGCCAGCAGGTGGCCACCGCTGAGGGCGGCAAGGGCGAGTTGCTGGCCGCCTTCTTCATGGACCGGGACGAGATCGCACAGTCCGATCAAGGGCAGAGCTTCCAGGCGTTCTTCGACTACCTGCTGTCCCCCGACCGGCAAGACGAGCTGCGGGAGCTGCTGGGGCAGGTGAACCAGCTGCCACAGCTCGCGGGCAAGGCCAACCGGAATCTGCTCAAGATCCCGTTCGCGTGGCTCGAGGCGGCCGAGAGCACCCAGGACACGGTCCGGCAACTGACGGAGCAGTTGCGGCGCTTCCTGGTGGACCGCACGCGCGTGGAGGACCGCCGGGTCCTGGCCTTGGTGCGTTCCATCCAGCGTCATGTCGCTGAGCTTGCCGACCTGCCCGACCTGCCTGGTATGGAGTTGGACGTCCCGCAGGTCGAGCTGGCGTTGCCGATGGAGCGGCGCCTGTACATGCCGGTCGAGCGGGTGGAACTGGACACCAGCGTGGCCGAGGCGTTCGACGACGCCGAGGTGGACGTCTCCGAGTTGTTCGCCGGCGTGCACGTCGACCCGGAGGTGCTGACCGAGCAGGTGTTGGCGGCCGTCGCCGCGAGTTCGAGTCGCCAGGTGAGCCTGGCGGCAGTCGTCGAGGATCACCCCTTGAGCTTGGGGCTAGCGGAGCTGCTGACGTACTTCCAGCTGGAGCACCCCGGCCTGGACGTGGTTATCGACCGCGACCGCACCGACCAGCTGGTCTATCAGCGCGTGGACGCGCCCGGCCGCTCTCGGGCCACGGTGCCGCACGTGACCTTCGTACTGAGCGAGGGCGGCCAGGCCGCCGGAGAGGTGGAGCAGCAGTGAGCGACGCCCGGACCATTCCCGTGGTGCACCTGTTGAAGGCGGGTGTCATCTACCAAGGCGACGCCCCGGTGGTCTGGGACCAGATCCTGGCCCAGCAGGCGGCGATCGGCGACTACCTGCGCGTGATCGGCGTGGACCTCGTCATCGACCGCGCGGAGGGCTACGCCTACACCCGGCAGCTCGACACCGACGCCCGCGACGACGGCGCGACTGTGCCGAGGCTGGTGACCCGCCACCGGCTCTCGTTCGCGGTCAGCCTCATGCTGGCCCTCCTGCGGGGGCGGCTTGCTGACAGCGACGCCACCTCCTCCGACACGCGCCTGGTGCTGACGCGCGACGACATGGTCGAGATGATGCGCGGCTTTCTGCCAAAGCGCAGCAACGAGGCCCAGCTCGTGGACCAGATCGACACCGACATCAAGAGGCTATGCGACCTCAAGGCCCTGCGCCCCACCAAGCAGCCCGGCACGTACGAGGTCCGGCGGCACATCAAGGCCTTGGTCGATGCCCAGGTCCTTAGCGACTTCAACGACCTCCTCGCCACCTACCGCGACACCGTCTCCACCACCCCCGAGGACCACGCATGACCCTGATCGCCAGCCCGGCCATGCTCATCCCGCAGCAGAGCACCGCAGACCCCGGCACTTTCGGCGTCGGCCCCGGTTACCGGCTTGCCCGCCTGGAGGTGCTGAACTGGGGCACCTTCCACCGCACTAACTGCGCCTTCACCGTCGACGGGCGCAGTGTCCTGCTGACCGGGGGCGTCGGTTCGGGCAAGTCCACCTTGGTGGACGCGATGACCACGCTGCTGCTGCCCGCCTACAAAATCGCCTACAACAAGGCCGCGGGCGCCAATGCTAAGGAGCGTGACCTGCGCTCCTACGTCCTTGGCCACCACAAGAATGAGCGAGTCGAGGCGACCGGCAGCACCCGCCCCGTGGGGCTGCGTGACGCCTCCTCCTATAGCGTGATCCTGGGCGTCTTCACAAACTACGCACTCGGCACCCATCTCACGCTCGCGCAGGTCTTCTACTGGACCTCCGAGACCAGCACCGGGCAGCCGGAGCGGTTCTACCTCACCGCCGCCGTCCCGCTGTCCATCGACGCCGACTTCACCGGCTTCGGCCCCGACATCGCGGACCTGCGCCGGCAGCTGAAGCAACGCGGCGCCACGATCCACGGCAGCAGCTACACCCAGTACGGCAAGGCAATGCGCCGCGGCCTGGGCATCCCCAGCGAGCAGGCCCTGGACCTGTTCCACCAGACCGTGTCGATGAAGGCCGTCGGCAGCCTGGACGAATTCATCCGCGACCGGATGCTGGAACCCTTCGACGCGGCTTCCGAAGTCGACAAGATCGTCGGCCACTTCGACGCTCTCACTGCCAGCCACGACGAGGTCGTCCTCGCCCGGCAGATGATCGAGCACCTGGCGCCCATCGTCGAGGCGTGCAAGCGCCACGACACCGTCCAGAGCGAGATCACCGCCCTGACCGAGCGCCGCGAGACGGTTCCAGCGTTCTTCGCCCAGCACCGCCACCGCCTCCTGGTCACGCGCAACCAGATCCTCAGCACGCGCACGGGGGAACTGGCGGAGCTACAGGCAACCCGTGAGAAGCACCTGGAGCGGCTGCGTGAGACCGCGGACGGCCTGCGCCGCCGCATCGACGGCGTCGGCGGGGAGAAACTCGTGTCCCTGGCCCGCGCGATCGACGAGCTCGGCCGCGAACGCGAACGGCGCCGCAAGCGGGCCGGCGAGCACGGGGGTTGGCTTGCCCAGGCCGGCCTGGAACCCATCACCGGCGTAGCCTCCTTCCGCGACCGCACGGATGAGATTGGCACCGCTCGCACGAAGGTCGATGAACAAGAGCAGCGCGACCGCCAGGAGCTGGACGATCTCGCCGTCGCGCGCCGCGACAACACCACCGCCACCGACGAGAACCGGCGCGAGATCACCAGCCTGCAGCAGCAGCGCTCCAGTATCCCCGCCAAGCTGGTGGACCTGCGTCACGAGCTCGCCGGCGCCGTCGGTGTTGCCGACGAGGACCTGCCGTTCGCCGGCGAGCTGATCCAGGTGAGGGAAGACGAAGCCGCCTGGGCCGGTGCGGCCGAGCGTGTCCTGCGCGGCTTCGCCCTGTCACTCCTGGTCCCGCACGCCCACTACCAGGCGGTCTCGGCGTGGGTGAACGGCCGCCACTTGGGCCTGAAGCTCGTCTACTACCACGTCCCCGCGCACACGCCCGCAGCCGCGCTGCCCGGCGACCGCACGGTGCTCGCGGGCAAGCTGGAACTCAAGGAAGACAACTGGGCCCATGCCTGGCTCGCCGCCCAACTCAGCACCCGCGCAAACTACCTGTGCGCCCAAGATCTGGAGACCTTCACACAGGCCACCAGGTCCGCCGTCACACGCCAGGGCCTGGTCAAGAGCAGCGGTGGCCGCCACGAGAAGAACGATGCCCACCGCATCGATGACCGGCGTAACTGGGTTCTCGGCTGGAGCAACCAGGCCAAGCTCGACGCCCTCCTCACTGAGGCAGCACGCCTGACCAGCGAGAGCGCGACGATCACCGCGCGCACCCGGCAGGTAGAGCAGCAGCAGAAGGCCCGCGCCGGTGTGAGCGCCGCCCTCACCCTCCTTGCCAGCGTCGAGGACTACATCGACCTTGACTGGCACACCGTCACTGCGGAGATCGAGCAGCTGGAGCAGCAGAAGAAGGCCCTGGAGACTGAGGCTGGCCTGGACCAGCTAACCGGCGAACTGAAACAGATCAAGACGGAACTCGTCGAGAGCAGCGCGACCTTGAGCGCCGGGCAGGAGGAACTGGGCGGCCTTCGCCGCGACGCCCAGCGCATCACCGCACAACTCGCCAAGACCGCCGCGTTCCTAGCCACGTGCGACCTCGACACCGTGGCGCAGCACGTACAGGCGCTCACCCCGTTCCTGCCGCCGACGGACGGCGACGAGCAGAGCCGTCTGGAACTACTGGAGGACAAGGAGCGCGAGGCCGAAACCGAGCTGCTACGCGCTGGCAGCAAGCGGCAGGAAGCCCTGCGGCGTCTCGGGAACCAGACATCAGCCCTGATGACGGTGTTCCAGACCCAATACCCGGTCCATACCGCTGAACTGGACAACAACGTCGAGTCCGCCGAGGGCTACCGGGCGCTGCACCTGCGACTGACGGGCGAGGACCTGCCGCGATTCGAGGAGAGGTTCCTGCAATACCTGCGCACCAACGTCATCCGCGACATCGCTGGCTTCCAGGCCAAGCTTGGTGCCCAGGAAGAGCTGATCCGTGAGCGTATCGACCTCATCAACACCTCACTGGCCGCCATCGACTACAACCCGGGGCGTTACGTCCGCCTCAACGCCGCGGCGACCTTGAACGTCGAGATCCGTGAGTTCCAGCACGACCTGCGCGCCTGCACCACCGACGTGCTCGCCACCGACACCGACACCGCCTACACCGAAGACAAGTTCCTCCAGGTCAAGCGCCTCCTCGACCGCTTCAAGGGGCGCCCGGAATTCACCCGCATCGACGCGGATTGGACTGCTCGTGTCACCGACGTGCGCCGGTGGTTCGTTTTTTCCGCCAGCGAGCTCAACCGCGCTGACGACACCGAGCACGAGGTCTACTCCGACTCCGGCGGCAAGTCCGGCGGGCAGAAGGAGAAGCTCGCTTACACCATCCTCGCTGCTTCCCTCGCTTACCAGTTCCGCATCGACCCCACTGCCCAAAAGGCCAAGACGTTCCACTTCGTCGTTATCGACGAAGCCTTCGGACGCGGCGACGACGCCTCTGCCCACTTCGCACTTGACCTGTTCCAGCGCCTTGGCCTCCAACTCCTGGTGGTCACACCGCTCCAGAAGCTCCATGTCATCGAACCGCACGTCACCCGCGTGGGCTACGTTGACCGTCCCGACAAGACCCGATCCCGTCTCACCACCCTCACCATCGAGGAGTACCTGGCCCAGAAGGCGGCAGCGCGCCAGGCCGACATCACCACCGAGGCCCAGCGGTGACCGAGGCCGCATGGACACGCCCCCAGCAGGTCATCGAAGCCCTGCGCCGTAAATGGACCAGCGGTCAGTACCTCGCGAGCGCCGCCCAAGGCCAGGACTTCGAACCCATCGGCGCGCCCCTCAAAGGCCCCGCCGCAGCCGATGTCCTGCACCACTACGAGCAGGTCCTGGCCTGGGCGCAGTCCTGGGCCCCGGACCGGCACCCCCAGCTGCGGATCCAGACCAAGACCGTCGGGGGCCGAGGTGGTATCCCTGCCAACCCCGTACCTGAACGTGTCTGGGTGGACACCCGCGAACACCTCTGGTCACTCCTGGGAGTCGCCGCCGAAGTCGAACTCTTCCACGCTCTCCACGAGCAGACCGTCCAGCGCGACCCGGTCCTCGCCCAGTGGATGCAGGACCAGCCGATGAAGGTCCTGCGAAACACCGGTCACTGGCTGCGGCTCGTCGAGACCACCTGCTGGATCCGCGACCACACCACCGTCGAGCTGTACCTGCGGCAGATCGACGTCCCCGGCGTGGATACGAAGTTCATCGAGAACAACAAGGGCATCCTCAGCGAACTGCTCGATCGCTCCCTGCCGCACGACCGCATCCATATCGGTGCCCCCAGGAGTGACTTCGCTGCCCGCTACGGCTTCCTCAGGAAGCCCGCGTACATTCGGCTGCGCCACCTCGGCTCGGCGCCCGGCCCGTTCAGTGAGTTCGCCGTCCGTGCGACCGAACTGACCAGCAAGCCAGCCGGGATCCGCACCGTCTTCGTCCTGGAAAACGAAGTCACGTACCTGTCCCTACCACCCATGCCCGATGCCATCGCCATCCTCGGCTCCGGATACGCCGCCGCTCTGCTGCGACACCTCCCCTGGCTCGCCGATGTCGACCTCCACTACTGGGGTGACATCGACACCCACGGCTTCGCCATCCTCAGCCAGGTACGCGCCCGCTTTCCCCACACCCGATCGCTCCTGATGGATACCGCCACCCTCCTCGCCCACCAGGAGCATTGGGGCGAAGAGAGATCCCAGACGCTGGAAAGCCCTCGGCATCTCAGTAAAGCGGAGGCGCAGCTGGAACAGGGTCTCCGCGACGGCACCCACCGACCCCACCTCCGCCTGGAGCAAGAACGCATCCCAATACGCACCATTGTGCGAGCCCTCGAAGCCGTGCGGAACGACGACGCGTGAAGTACGTGGCACCGGGAGGTATGAGGACCCGGGGGACCCGGTCAAACTGTATGGTTCAAACAAGGCGCTTTCCCGCGCTCGACAGGGCAAGTTCGGTCCGCGAGTGGGCTCAAACGATCCTGTGGGGCGAACTCCTTATGTCACCCCCCGTAGTGGCCCACGATCTCCGCTATCCGATCCCTGGCCGTTGTCGGCTTGCCGTCGGGCGTCGTCGTGTCGGATGCCCTCCGCCAGCTGCTCGGCGTCTCTCTCATTTGGCGCACATCCGATGGGTGGGACGGACGTGACGTCAGTCAAGCCGTCGGGGAGCGCGGTGCCCCAGTGGCGGAAGGCGGCACTGAGCCCGGCTGAGCGCCTCGCTGCTTGGCTACCAGGCAACGTTTACCCCGCCCAAGACCAGGAATCGACGTGGTCCACGTAGAGGGGCCTCGTGCCGGATTGCTTCTGGGGCCATCTGCCGGCAGAGCCCCGGCGCTAGCACACAGCAGCGCGGCCTGAGTCATTCAACAGGCCAATCACCAGGCCGACTTCCGAGCGCCAGAGACGCAGCTGGTCCTCGGTCGGACCGATCTCGTACTGGTGGTAGTGGCATCCCAGACAGAGGAGTCCCCACACGGCCTTCGCCCGACGGGCGGTCTGCGCCTCGGTGCAGCTGCGGAGGCAGAGAAACTTCGCCCGCGTCGACCCGTGCCGGATTCCAGTCGGCGCGTTGAGAAGTGCGTCGGAGACCGTTGCCTCCAATGCGGTGCGCAGAGCGAAGGCGGCCCCCCGGTACCGGCCCGCCGTCATGGCAGCGGGCGCGTCAGTGAGGAGCCGGTCGGCAGTCACAAGCAGCTGATGGACGATGGCATTCACGGCTGGGGCTCCTCCGGCTTGCGTACGTTCTGTGCGATGGCTGCGATCTCGTCCACGAACCGGTGCGGATTCAGCATGTTCGTGCCCGTGGGATGGGCGCCCTCCTGACACTGATTAAGGAGGTCCACCGCGCGCGGGCCACACCGCCTGCGCAGCTCCCGGTAGACATCACCCGTCCTCGTGGCATCCCCGAACAGCCCCAGAGCGGCAATCTTCCGCAGCGTGGTAGCGCCGGAGACCGCCTTCTCGGCCGCGTGCTCCGGATTCCCCGCCCGGTGCAGCCGCACCCAGGCGGCCTCGACAAACGCGCTCTCCAGCACCGTCCGGCAGATGCCGGGCAGCACGTGAGTCATGGCCGCCGCCGGCAAATCCCTCGTGCTGGCGAGGGCCCGCGCATCCGCCACCGCCTGCGCCACCGGGTCGGTCTCCGCGCGCACCGTCACCGCAGACCGGTCTGCGCGTTCCACCTCAAGCACCGTCACCGGGAGCTCCTGGTTGTGGAAGGCGCGCTGCAACCGTGTGTCGTGGGTGAACACCACGACCTGCCGCGTTCCCCCGAGGTCGTGCAGGACCTTCGCGAGCCCGTGAACCTTAGCGGGGTCCATGGACTGCACCGGGTCGTCGATCACGATGAACCCGAAGGGGCTGTCGGGTGCAGCGGCGCGGGGAAGGAAGAGCGAGAGGGCGAGAGAGTGCAGCTCCCCCTGGCTCATGACGCCAAGTGCCGATGCCTCCGTGCCGTCGACCAAGACATCCATGACCAGCTTCCGCACGGTGGCCTTGTCGTTGCCGGCCAGACGTACCGATCGGAGATCCACGTTGCTCTGCTGCCGCAGCTCCTCCCAAATCCGCTGAGAATGGTCTGCGAAAGGCCGCAGCCTTTCCTCCCGCAGCTCGCCACCGACTTCCTTGAGCCACTTGCGTGCGGCCTTGACCTGGCGCAGCCGGAACTTGTCCGCATGAGCCGAACGAGCCCGGTCGAGCCAGCTGGCCAGTCGACCAGCTGACCGGCGCCAGCCCTCGTCGAGCCGTTCCAGCTCCCGGATCGCGTCCGCTCGAATGACGGCACAGGCGTCGGCCAACACCAGGGTCGCGTCTTCGGCGCGGGCGGCGAGCTGTCCGGCGTCGCCAATCGCCCGGCAGGCGAACCACTCCTCCCACGGATCCACGAGGCCGGCCGGCACCCACGCGGGTGCCTGGCTGACCAGATACCGCAGGGAGTCCATCGAGTCCCGCAGCTCGGCACGTGCATCCTGCGCGGCAGCAGCTTCCCCCGTCAGGATGGCGATCTGGTCAGCAGCCGAATCTGCCCACGAGTCGTCCAGCAGCCGGTCGGACCCGCATACCGGGCATGCGGCTTCATCGGGGTGCCGACGGCTATGTTCGAGGGCCTGCGAGAGCAGTGCACCCCGCTGATGAGCGTCCTCAGCGCCGGACGCGCGTACGTCGTCCATCACGGCCACAGCCTCGCGGAGCCGTTCCACCGCGGAGCCGACCGCGTCGAGATCAGGTCCGGACAGTGCGGCCGTGGCACGCAGCGAGTCAAGGTACCCGTGGTCCACACCGGGCAGGCCGTCCACCAGCGAGCCCACAGCGTCGAAGTCCGGGGAACCAGCACATCCGAGTGCGGCGGTTGCCGCCTCTGCCCGAGGGTCCTCCAGGGCAGACAGCATCTCTAGCAGTTCCGGCACCTCGGCCTCAGCGCTCTTCAGCGCCGTGTTCATGGCCTTTTCCATGAGCTGCAGGCGGTCGTCCGCGGCGGTGAGCTGCCCCAGGCCGAGAATCGTGGCGACGGCGTCGTACATCTCGCTGGGCTTGCCGCCGATCATCCGGTCGAGATCGGAGTAGGACAGGAACGGCCGGTAATCAGTCAGCGGCTGCTGCCAACCCGCCTCCGCGAAGGCACCCGCACTGTGGCCCGGCCGCTTGAACGCAACCTCGGGGAGCGTCACATCGTCGCCCGACCAGGTGCACGACAGAGTGCTGGGCTTGGCATCGCCCTCAAGGCGGAGCTTGACCTCGATCTTCGGGGCGGCACCGTCGTGCAGATTGCGCCAGTTGCTGCGCCACGCCGGGCTTCGCCCGTCCCACCTGGCGCTCTTCCCGGTAAAGGCCGTCTCCATCCCTTCGGCGAAGCTCGACTTGCCCGAGCCGTTACGCCCCACGACGAGGGTGACACCAGGCTTAGGTGTGAGGGAGAGCCATGCCTTGCGACCGATGCCACGGAAGCCTGCAACGGAAACGGAGTCCAGGTACACGCGCCCCGTGATCAATGCCGCCGCGCAGTCGCGGTCGCCGAGAGTCCCCTGAAGCAGCGCCTTGGCCGTGTGGGAGAGACTCGACGAGTCCAGGCGGTCCTCCAGAAGGCTGGAGAGCCCCGTCGGGACATCAAGCTGCGCGGTGTGCTCGGGGTGGTTCTCCACGGTCAACTCCCTGAGTTCCAAAGTCCAGTGGGGCGAGAACGCTGGGCCGCTCGGGCCCCGCTGGAACAGAACTTTAGGGAGATCGCTGCGCCTAGCCCTACGGATTTCTTGATAACCAGGGTTATCAAAAAATCCAGCTTGGGAATGCCCTTGAGAGTCGAGGTCACCTGGCGGGCTGCCGATGGCAGCCCGCCAGGTCATTCACTTTGCGCCGGGTGCCCACTTGGCCGCGAAGGTCTCCATCTGCTTGAGGACCAGGTCGACAGCCACACGCTCTTCCTCAGGCGGGTAGTCGAACATGGCCAGGACCCGCCGAATGCGGGTGCGCAGCTTGGCGCGGACAGGCTCCCGTGAGAGCCAGTCGACGGACAGGTTGTTCTGGATGTCTGCGACGAGGGCCCGGGCAATCTCAGCCAGCTTCTCGTCACCACCAACGACCAGCTCGGCCATGTCGCGGTGGGCGACCGCGTCGTAGAAGGCCAGCTCCGCGTGGTTCAGCGGCGGGTCGAACCGCTCGCCCCGGCGCGCCTCTTCCGACACCTGTCGGGCCAGCGCCGCAAGTTCGGCAATCGCCTGGGCGCTGGTGAGCTGCTGAAGCATGTAGCGCCTCATCAGGTCGTTCAGCCGCTCGGAGAAGCTCTCGTGCCGGACGACGTTGTGCTTGGTCACCTCGCGCATCTTCTGCTCGATCATGCGGCGCAGGGCTTCCGCGACCAGGTGCGGCGTCTCGGACTGCTCCAGTCTGCGCAGCTGAGCCTCGTTGAGACGGGTGATGTCGAGCTTGCCGATCCCCGCCTCCGCGTACAGATCGGTGATCGCGTCGGCATCAACGACAGAGGCGGCGAGCGCTTCGAGATAGCGCCGAACCTCGGCAGTCAGCGGCTGGCCCGTCGCCTCACGGTCGGCGGCATCCAGCTTGACCATCCACGCGCGCACCTCGCTGAAGAAGGCAATGTCGCGCCGCCAGTCCGCCATGTCCTCACAGCGCTCGGCGATCTCCTTGCTCATGGCGCAGATCCGGTAGAAGCGATCCAGGCGGGCCGCGCTGTCCTTGAAGCGAGCTGAGAGCGGCTTGGCGCCGGGTTCCACCTTGTTGCCAAGAGTCTTCGGATCACGCAGATAGTTGGAGGTCAGGCGCAGTGCACGCTTACGCGGCTCAGGATGAGCGGTGTCGGCGAGGTGTTCCTTCCAACGCGATCCGGCCAGCAGGCCCTTGATGGTGGTGAGCTCGTTCTTGACCTCCGTGACGGCCCGCTCGATGTCCGCCCCGAGGGTCTGGTCCTCCTGGTCCCTGCGCGAGTACTCGCCCAGGGCCCGGTTCAGGTTGTCGGTGAGCGGGGCGTAGCCGACGAGGAGACCATCCTGCTTGCCGCGGAAGCGGCGGTTGACACGGGCCAGGGCCTGCATCAGGTTGGCGCCCTGCATGGGGCGGTCCATGTAGAGGGTGTGGATGGGCGGCGCGTCGTAGCCGGTGAGCAGCATCGAGTGCACGATGAGCAGCTCGAGCGCGTCGTCCGGCTTCTTGGCCCTGGCCTGAACGACCTTCTGCTGGGACTTGCGCAGGGCGTGCTTACGCAAGTGCTCCGGGTCGGTGCGATCGCCATGGAAAACGATCTTCATGACACCTTGGTCGACCTCTTTGCTCGCCCACTCAGGGCGACGCTCGGCCAACGCGTCGTACACCTTGACGCAGATCTCCCGCGTGGCGCACACGATCATCGCCTTGCCAGGCCCGCCGATATCCGGCTTCACCAGCTCTCGGCGCTTCTCCCAGTGGGAGATCAGATCGTCTGCGAGCTTGGCTATGCGGTCGGGTGCGCCGTAGACCGTGTTCATCGTGGCGGCGTACTGCATGGCGCGCCGACGCTCGGCGTCGTCCATGCCCTCGGTGAGGGCGCTGGCCTTCTCGTCGATGGACGCAGGATCGACGTCTGGGGGCAGGGACACATCGATGACCCGCGGTTCGTGGTAGACGCGGACAGTGGCCTCGTCGTCGACTGCCCGCGTGAGGTCGTAGACGTCGATGTACTCACCGAAGACCGCGCGGGTGTCAGCGTCTGCCTTCGAGATCGGCGTACCGGTGAAGGCGATGAGCGTTGCGTACGGGAGGGCGTCACGCAGGTGGCGGGCATAGCCATCGAGGCTGTCGTAGTGCGAGCGGTGCGCCTCGTCCACCACGACGAGGATGTTGCGGCGGTCCGAGAGCAGGGGGTGGCTGGTGCCCGCGGCCTTCTCCTCTTTGCTGAGGCCGAACTTCTGCAGGGTGGTGAAGATGATACCGCCGACGTTCCGGCTCTTCAGTTCCGTGCGCAGCTCGTCCCGGGTCTCAACCTGACGGGGCTCCTGGCCGAGCAGCGTCTGACTGTCCCGGAAGGTGTCGTACAGCTGGTCGTCGAGGTCATTGCGGTCCGTGACCACGACGATGGTGGGGTTGTTCAGGGCAGGGTGGCGGGCAACCAGCGCAGAGGTCTCCACCATCTCCTCGGACTTGCCGGCACCCTGCGTGTGCCAGACCACGCCCGCCTGCCCATTGGTCTGCGATGCGGTGACGATAGCGTCCACGGCTTTGGTGACCGCGTAGTACTGGTGCGGCTTCGCGATGCGCTTGCCGGTGGGGGTGAAGTTGACGAAGTTGCGGGTGAGGGAGAGGAAACGGGACTGAGTGAACAGGCCGTGCAGCGCGAGGTTCAGCGCTTCCAGACCGTCATAGTCGGGTGCGTTGGTGTCGACGGGGTCGCCGTCTTGGTCCACGTTCCAGGGCGCGAAGTGCTCGTACGGGGTGAAGACCGTGCCGTACTTCGCGGTGATGCCGTCCGAGACTAGGCAGAGGACGTTGTAGCGGAAGGCGATCGGGAACTCGGCGACGTAAGTCTGGAGCTGCGCGTGCGCGTCCTTGAGGGTCGCGTTCTCGGCGGCGGCGCTCTTCAGCTCGATGACGGCGAGAGGCAAGCCGTTGACGTAGAGGATGACATCGAAGCGGCGGTGGCTGCCGTCGCTGTCACGAACGGTGACCTGGTTGACAGCGAGGTAGGTGTTCGCGTCAGGGTCGGTGAAATCGACGAGCCGGACGGTGGGTGTCTGCTCGGCCCCGAAGCCGTCCGTGTACGTGAGCCGGATGCCGGCAGTGAGGTTGGTGTGCGCCTGCTTGTTCTCCGGGTATGCCTCGGTGGAGGCCGGGTCCACGGCAATTCGCAGGGCCTCGTGCACAGCGGCGGCTGGCAGCTCGGGGTTCAGCCGCTCGATGGCTGCCTGGAGCTCGCCATGCAAGATCAGGTCATCCCAGTCTTTGCGGTGCCCCGACCCGGGGACAATGTCCTTGCCCTCCTTGACCTTCCAGGCGAGCTCGGCAAGCCCATCCATGGCGAGAATCTCCCAGGTGGCCTCAGTCATCTTGACGTCGAGCTTGGCGGAGACGTTCACATTCGTCATGCCGCGTCCTCCACGATTCGTTCCGCATCGCGGAGGCGAAGCTTGCCTGACATTAGCTGGGAGAGCAGATTGTCACGGAGAACACCGAGGGTGTCGCATTCTGCGAGGGCAGCGCCACTTCGGATCTCTAGTGCAACCAGCCGGCTTCGAAGCTGCGCTTGCCTCGCTGCGAGAGGGATCACGAGCTGTAGCTCCTCGAGTTGAGAGCGCCTAAGCTCCGTCTGTCCTGTACTACCGACCCCCATCGCTTCGATCTGAGATTGCGCGCTGAGCAAGGCAAATCCGCCACAGACTGGATCGACTTTCTCAGGGTCAAGGCGAACAATTGTCACGTGCGAATCAACCGTTGCCTCATCGGCACTGGTCCAACGCGCCACACGCCCCAGAGTCCCTACACCTGTGGAATTAACGAGTACATCATGCCGAACAAGACGCTTGGGGGGCTTCACCTTCCCTCCCGCCGTCTTTCTCGCCGGAGCAAGGCTTACGCGGCCATCACGAATGCACTTCTGATTAAGAACCGTAAGCTCATCTGGATCTTCGGAATATTTCGGTGCTACACCACGCGTAACCACTGAGGCAAGCGCTCCAACCTCCATGCGCATCGCTTCGCTCGAGGCCGCTTCTCGCTCATAGAAAGCGAGTCCGAGCGAGTGCGCGGTGGCGACAATGCGCTCGTTGATCGTAATCTTTTCATCGAGCGCACCAAGAGCTGCCGCAATAGCTTCCTGTTCCTTTCGCGACGGAAGAGGCACCTTCAGCTTTCGAATTGACGTCAGCGGAGTAGCAATGCCCGGCACGCCAACAGTCGAGGCGTGCGCGAGAATGGACGCCCGCCCTTCACTCGACCGGAACCAGTAGTAGTAGAACTCGGGTAGAGCCACCGACTCATCAAGCCGCGTCTTTACCTGGCTAGATCCGATCACATAGCGATCGAACTTCGGAGCACGCGGGATCATGGAGACTTGCCCGATGGTGCCGCGATGCGTGAAAATCAAGTCACCAGGATCGACATTTGCTGACATGATCTCATCGGCCTTCGCTTCATCAATGAAGACAAATTCGTCATCAACGAAAACCCCCTTGGCCAGGTTCACTCCACGAACAACAGGAATACCATCCGCGACATAGTTATCCTTGGTGATCTTCGAGCCGAACGGCCCCATAGAGAAAGCGGCTCGTTCCGCTGCCGCAAGGTCCTGATACTCTACGTACTTCCATTCAGCCATCGGCCCTCCCAAGCTGCTCACGTACGGCCGCATCCAGCCGCATTGATTCGTCAAGCTGCGTGTATAGCTGCTTCGTGAGCCGCGCGATACGCTCGTCTACCGACTCTGCGTCCGGGTCCTCCTCGACTTCCGCCGCGCCTACGTACCGTCCTGGCGTGAGTACGTGATCGTTCTTCTCGATCTCCTCCAATGTCGCGCTGTAGCAGAAACCTGCCACATCCTCGTACGAAAGTTCCTTCTTCTTCGCCGATTTGGTGCCGCGCCACGCGTGATATGTATCAGAGATCTTCTCCAGGTCTTCGTCCGTGAGGATGCGCTCCGTGCGGTCGACCATCTTGCCCATCGCCTGCGCGTCGATGAAAAGCACGCGGCCACGCCGGTCGTTCAGAGCCTTCGCGCCCTGCGGCGACTTATCCCTCGTCAGGAACCATAGGCATGCTGGGATCGCCGTCGTGCGAAAGAGGTTGGCTGGTAGGGCGACCATGCATGCAACCAGGTCTGCTGCAACCAGAGCTGCGCGGATCTCGCCCTCCCCCGACTGCTTCGAGGACATGGACCCGTTCGACAGGACGATGCCTGCACTGCCCCGGTCTCCCAGCTTGGAAATAATGTGCTGGAGCCAGGCGTAGTTGGCATTGGACTGCGGCGGGGTGCCGTACCGCCAGCGAGGGTCCTCCGTCTTCCTGGCCCAGTCGGACATGTTGAACGGTGGGTTGGCCATAACGAAGTCGGCCTTGAGGTCAGGCAGCTTGTCGTCGGCGAACGTGTCCGCCCACCGCTCGCCCACGCCCTTAGGATCCATACCGTGGATGGCAAGGTTCATCTTCGCCAGTCGCCACGTGCGCTCGTTGGCCTCCTGGCCGTACACCGCAATGTCGTGGGTGTGGTCCTTACCGCGACGCTTCGCGACGAACTTGCCGCTCTGCACGAACATACCGCCGGAGCCACACGCGGGGTCGTAAACCCGACCCTCGTACGGCTCCAGAACCTCAACAAGCAGCCGCACCACGCTTGCCGGGGTGTAGAACTCGCCGGCACGCTTGCCCTCGGCACGCGCAAAGCGCTCCAGGAAATACTCGTAGACCTCGCCAAGTACGTCCTGCGCTGGCCGATCTCCGTGACCGGTGAAGCGGGCGTCACTGATCAGGTCGACCAGTTCCTTCAATCGCTTCTGATCAACGTTATCGCGGTTGAAGATCTTCGGGAGGACCCCGGTGAGGGCCTTGTTGGCCTTCATCACCTCGTCCATGGACTCGTCGAGGAGCTTGCCTACGCCGCCCTCCGCACTGGCCGCGTTCTCCGCGATGTGGTCCCATCGGGCAGTCGGCGGTACCCAGAAGACGTTCTTCTCGGTGTACTCGTCCTTCTCCTCCAGAAATGCAGCCCGACGATGCTCAGGAATCTGCGCAAGCTCGGGGTCAGCGGCGAGCTCCTCACGCCGTTCGGTGAAGGCGTCCGAAACGTACTTCAGGAAGACCAGGCCGAGGACGAACTCCTTGTACTGTGCGGCGTCCATGGAGCCGCGGAGCTTGTCGGCGGCCTTCCACAGGATGTCCTGGATCTCCTTGGTGCTGGAAACGCCGGGCAGTTCGCCCTGTCCGGCGGCGGCGCGCTTGCGCGGAGGCATCGTTCCTACTTCCTCAGGACTGATCGGTTACAGGTTTGGGTTGGCCAGCGGCGTTGTGGTGGCTGTGGGCCGAATCATCTGCGGTCGAGGGTGAGGGTCCCATCCGCGAGGCCGGCGACGGTCAGCCGACGGGCCTCGGCGAGGGCCTCGGCCTGGTCTCGGAGAAGTCCCTCGCGTTGCTCAGTCTCAGCCAGCAGGGCATCGAAGCGCTCCACGTCATCCGGTTCGAGGTCTGGCAACTGGTAGTCCTCGATGCGGCGGGCGGCTCGAACAGCACTGGGGCTTCGGCTGGTGTTACGGGCAGCACCAAGCAGCGAAGCCAGCACGCGAGGCGTCAGCTGGCGCTCTGCGTCGCGATCGACGCGAAGGACGCGTGCTGGAAAGGCGACAATGCTGAAGCCCTCATGGTCAACGAAGGTCCCCAGCCGAGGGACCAGGGTGTAGATGATGTCGCCAGGTTCAGTGAGCGCGACTCGGTCATATGCTGTGGCAAGGACCAGACGGTCCATGGCTCGGGAATCGACAGGGCTCTGACCGGTGATCTCCTCCGGGCCTAGGACACGATGGTGACCTTGCGCCGTGAGGTGTTCCTCAGCGAGACGGTAGCCCCTCAATTTGGCGACCCTGCCCTCAGCGATCAACGCACCGAGCGTCGTTCGCCTGGGCATGCGGCCAATGCGTCGAAGGACACGGCCGCGATACGCGCCGCGCTCGTCCTCGTACGAGCGCGCCCGCAACACCGCCCGCTCCAGGTGAGCTTCGGTTTCGGCGATGAGCGCAGGCCTTTCTGAGACCGTGCGGGAGAGCAGCGCGGACGCCGGGAGCGTGGGCGGGGTCAGCGGACCGCCAAATGCACGGTCCAGCATGGCCACATCCACGGCACGCCCGTAACGCGGGTCATGGCCATCAATCGCCCGGAATCCCTCGGCACGCCAGAGGAGAATGTCGTCCGCAAGTCGGCGTCGCACACCTTCGGTCAGCGCCTCGGCACTGATGTCGGCAAGCAGCACCTTTCCCTCAGCCGCAGGGATGGGGCTGCGGTTGAGCACCCACAGAGCTGGTCGATAGCCAGGACGGTAGGGCAGTGCACCGCCGGGTAGCGCGATGACCGCTTCGACGATGTTGCCCCGCAACAGAGCGGACCGCAGCCGGGACTCCTCCGTACCTCGAAGCGCATCCACCAGGGCGTCGGCCGGCCCAAGGACGAGCGCGATGGCACCGGGGCCCAGCAGATCAGCAATGCGTTCAATCCCTTCGAGCGCGGCCTGCACCGATCGATCTTCGCCAGGGCGATACGGAAGCTGGGTCACGATGACGTCAGGGTCCGCGAGGCGCTCCTCCAGCTCGTGACCAATTTGCACGTCGAGTGCGAGCTCATCGACGCCCGCCAGCAGCAGCCGACGCCTGGTGATGCGGGCGAACCGTACATCCGGATCGGCGGCCAGGGCGGTGATGTTTTCACTGTTGTCCGCCTTCCGAAGGACTGCGGCGAGCATGTCGCCCGTACGGGCATGCGGGTCGGCGACTGTGACGGATTCCCCGCCTTCCAGCCGGGGCGGGACATCCGCCAGCTGCGTGAACAGAGCGATGAGCTCGGGGGCGACAGCATCAGCGAAAAGGGCGTCCAGACCGAGCCGGACACGTGAGGAAAGAAGCCATTCGTACGCGCCATGCTCGCCGTATGCAGCTTCGACGAGATCCTCGGCAAGACAAGCGAGCGGGGCCGCGGCCGCATCCATTGAACGCAGCTCGCGCAGGATGAACTCGTCCTCGGCGTCCATGCGCTCCGCTCGCCGCATCACAGCGCTCCAGAGCGTCTGGTCATTGGCCGCGGATCCGCCAGGCGAGTCGGCTCCGGCCAGCGGTCGAGCGTCGAGCTTGCGCAGGCAGAGCAGGCTTCCGATCACCTCGATCAACTGCCATGCCGTGAATCGGTCCGTCAGCGCCGCGATGCCAAAGAGGGCCACCTCGGTGCGGAGTTCCGCTGGGTCGGTATTTCCCAGACCGGCGGAGATCAGCCAATGCGTCACTTCTCCGCCATCGAACAGGGGCCGGCCTGCGTTTTCCGCAACAGGTGCCGGGAAGTCCGAGTACCGTCGCCGCCAGGTCGACACCACGGGGCGCTTTACCCCGGCGAGGGTCGCGATCTCGGACATCGAAACGTAGGGCACTGCCACGAAGGTGCGAGAGGAGTCCGGTGCCGCAACTGACTGGTGACCCATGGCGCCCACCCCTCTCTCGCGATCTTGTCCACAGGGCAGCCGCCTGCTCCGGCGGCGTGTCTGCCTCCCCTGGACCCGAACGCTATGGCCACTGGCCGGCTAGCTCCCCACATGACCTCGATAACGGGGGTTATCGAGCGCCCCCAAGCTTAGTGGCTCCCAGGATGTCGCCTGGAGGCTTGGGAGCCATCTGGGAGCCGATCGGCCCGCCGAGACCATCACGGACCCTTCCGGAACAGCCGAGGCCGATGCGCTGACCAGGGGAAACGTCATCCGTGCAGGTGGGGATCTTGGGTGGACCTCATTCGGGACGAAGAGGTCGTGGGTTCAAATCCCGCCACCCCGACAGCTGAAACACCAGGTCCGGGTGCTACTCACACGAGTAGCACCCGGACCTGTTTGCGTGTGCGTGCCCATCTCGATGGAGAGTGCCGGCAGGATCGGTTTTGCGACGTGGTGTACAACCATTGGCCACGGTGAGCGATCGACTCTGGTGAACACAGCAACCACACAGGGGAGAGCCGTGAACCACCGCACCGCCACCGCTTTACTGTCCGTCGTCATCGCCGCCGCGGGGCTCACTGCCTGTGGCAGCGACAAGGACACCGCCGCGCCGCCGGCGAAGGCCCCTTCCTCCGCCGCGCCGAGCAGCGCTCCTGCCGCACCCCCGGCGACGAGCAAGCCATCGGGCGCCGCCGAGACGTCCAAGGCCAAGGGGATTCCGCCCAAGCCGGATGCGGCGACACAGGCCAAGTACCTCGCCGCCCTGGCGGCCATCGATCCGGACATCGTCAACACCAAGCCCGACAAGGCGGTTGATCGGGGTCGCAACCAGTGCGACACCATCGCCAGCTTCCCCACCGACAAGCAGAAGCAGACCGACCTCACGAACCAGCGGTTCACCTCGCCCACCCACCCGGACGGCTTCGGTCCGGCCAAGGCCGGCAAGATCCTGGACGCGGTGCACACACACCTCTGCCCCACGTACTAGGCAACGGCCTGGCCGGGGTGCCGGGGCCGGGTCCCGGGGGCACCATGGGGAGGCGGGGGCGATCGCGCGGGGGACGGGTCCCGGGAGACGCTGTGGTGGATACCTCCGGAAGTGGCACGGACGTGCTGGTGGTCGGGGCCGGGCCGGTCGGGCTGACGGCGGCCTGTGAGTTGCGGCGGCGCGGGGTGCGGTGTCGCCTCGTCGAGCGGCTCCCGGCCCGGCTGCCGTACGCGAAGGCGGTGGGGGTCCAGCCGCGCACCCTGGAGCTCTGGGACCGGATGGGCCTGGTGCGGGAGGCCCTCGATCTGGCCGTGCCGCTGCGCGGGCAGCTGACGTACGTGAACGGCGTCGCGGAGTCCCGGCTGGAGATGGTGCTGCCGCCCGAAGTGCCGTACGGCTTCGCCGCGCTGCCGCAGTACGAGACCGAGCGCGTCCTGGAGGGCTTCCTGAACGGCTTCGGGACGGGCATCGAGCGGTCCACCGAGCCGGTGTCCTTCGCCCAGGACGACGAAGGGGTGACCTGTCTGCTGCGCGCCCCGGGCGGTGCGGAGGAGGTGCGCGCCCGCTTCCTGGTGGGGTGCGACGGCGCGCACAGCACCGTGCGCAAGGGGCTCGGGCTGTCCTTCGAGGGCGGGGCCTTCCCCGAGGAGTACATGCTCGCCGACGTGGAGCTCGGGTGGGACCTCCCGTACGGCTACGCGGTGCGCGCGATGGACCACGACGCGCAGGGCGAGGTCGACGACGTGCTGGTGTGCGTCCCGCTGCCCGGCGCCGGTCGGTACCGGGTCTCCATGAAGGTGGCGCCGGAGCTTGCCGCGTACGGCAGAGGGGACGACGGCGGGGACGAGATCGTGCACGGGCTGGGCGCCGGCGGCGGGCGGGAGCCGGGACTGGCGGACGTCCAGGCCGTCCTGGACCGGCTGTCGCCGCATCCCACGACCGCGTCCGCGCTGCGCTGGTCCTCCGTGTTCCGGATCAGCCACCGGCTGGTGGACCGGTACGGGGACGGGCGGGTCCTCATCGCCGGGGACGCCGCGCACATCCACCCGCCGACGGGGGCGCAGGGCATGAACACCGGCATCCAGGACGCCTGGAACCTGGCCTGGAAGCTGGCGCTCGCCGTCGAGGGCGCGGCGGCGCCGGGCCTGCTCGCGAGCTACGACGCCGAGCGCCGGCCGGTCGGCGAGGAGGTCGTCGGCCGTACGGTCCGGCACGCCGCCCACGGGGTCCAGGCGGACCCGGGCGACCCGCGGACGCTGATGCTGCGCGAGGCCCAACTCCTGGTCGGGTACCGGGGGAGCCCCCTCGTGGAGGATGCGGGCGACGGTCCCGGGCCGCGGGGCGGGGACCGGGCCCCCGACTGCGGCGGGCTGGCCCGGGCGGTCGCGACGTACCCGCTGCGCCTCTTCGACCTGCTGCGCGGCCGCGAACACGTGCTGGTGCTGTACGGGCCCGGGCCGACCGCGGACGGTTTCGGCGCCCTGGCGGCCGCCGTCCGGGACGCGGCGCCGGGCCGGGTCACGATCTTCGCGGTGCTGGCCGACACCGGGGCGGACGGCGCCTCGCCGGTGCCCGTCTTCCGGGACGGGCGGGGCGAGTTCGGCCGCCTGTACGACGTACGGGAGCCGACCGCCTTCCTGGTCCGCCCCGACGGCCACCTCGCGGCGCGGCTCGCCCCGCCGAGCGCGCCGGAGCTGCTCGCCGTCCTCGCCAAGGTCCTCGCGCCCTGACCGCGGCCCCGTGTCAGGCGGTCCCGGTCAGGCGCAGCGACAGCCACAGGGCCGAGGTGGACAGGGCCAGCGCCGCCGGGGTGGTCAGCAGGCCGAGGTGGGTGAACTCGACGAGCCGGACCTCGTGTTCGTGGTGGTGGGCGATGCGCCGCCACAGCAGGGTGGCCAGGGAGCCCGCGTAGGTGAGGTTCGGCCCGATGTTCACGCCCAGGAGCACGGCGAGCACCGCGCCCGGACCCGCGGGTGCGACCAGCGGCACCAGGGCCAGCACCGCCGGCAGGTTGTTGATCAGGTTGGCCAGTACGGCGGCCAGCGCGGCCAGGCCGAGCAGCGCGGGCAGGCCGGTGCCCGCCGGGACGACGTGGGCCAGGGCCGCACCGAGGCCGTTGTCCACCAGCGCCCGGACGACGATGCCCAGGGCCAGGACGAAGGCGAGGAACGGCAGCGCCGCCGAGCGGACGATCGCGGCCGGGGTGGTGCGGCGCCGGGCCAGTGCCCGGACCCCCAGCACCAGGGCCCCCGCCGCCGCGGCCCATGCCGGGTCGGCCCCGACCGCCGAGGCGACCGCGAAGCCGCCCAGGGTCCCCGCCACCGTCAGCAGCGCGAAGAGCGGCAGCTCGGGCGGCTCCAGGGCGTCCGCCCCGGCCGGTTCGGCGTCGAGGTCGGCGGCGAAGAACCGGCGGAAGACGACGTACTCGACCCCGATCGCGACCAGCCACGGCAGGGTCATCAGGGCGGCGAACCGGGTGAAGCTCAGGCCGCTCGCGGTGAAGGCGAGCAGGTTGGTGAGGTTGGAGACGGGCAGCAGCAGGGACGCGGTGTTCGACAGGTGCGCGCACGCGTAGAGGTGGGGCGCGGGCCGGGCGCCCATGCGCGCGGCGGTGGCGAAGACGACCGGGGTGAGCAGGACGACGGTGGCGTCCAGGCTCAGCGCCGCCGTGATCAGCGAGGCGAGCGCGAAGACCGCGCCGAGCAGGCGCCGGGGGCGGCCCGCCGACCAGCGGGCCATCCAGGTGCCGCAGGCGTGGAAGAGGCCCTCGTCGGCGCAGAGCTTCGCGAGGACGAGGACGGCGGCGAGGAAGCCGATGACCGGACCGAGGCGCTCCGCCTCCTCCCGGACGGCATCCGTCCCGATCGCCCCGCAGCCGATGACCACGGCGGCGGCCGGAACGGCGAAGAACGCCTCGGGGCGGCCGAAGGGGCGGGCCACCGCGCACACCAGCACCACCAGCAGCGCGGCCAGTGAGAGGGTGAAGGAGAAGGCGTCGAAGGGCATACCCGCGATCATCCCAGCAGGCCGCGGCTGCCCGGCCGCGCGGCCCGACACCCCTTGCGGCGCCTCGGCCCGACACCCCCGCGGCCCCTCAGCCCGACGCGTCGAGCAGGGCCGTCAGCTCGTCGCGGACCAGTTCCATGAAGGGCCCGGTCGCCGCGGGCTCCACCGCGCGCTCCCCGGCCACCGCGTACAGGTGGGCCAGTACGGCCGCCACGTCCGCGAAGGGCCCCACCGGACGCAGCAGCCACAGCCGCCCCGCCGGGCGGGGCGGCAGCCCGAGGCCGGACAGGGTCGCGTCGGCCTCGGCGTCCATCCCGTGCAGGTCGGCCGCCGACAGCGGGGCGCATTCCACATCGGTGATCGTGCCGTGGCCGTCCAGCCGGGTCTCCACCGCCCAGTGCGTGGCCCGGTCCGCCACCCAGGTCCGGGCGGGCGCGGGCCACACGTACGGCAGGAACACCCACAGCGCCTGCTCGGGCGCGGGTTCCCAGCCGAGCACCTCCAACTCGCGCACCTCGGGCAGCCGGTCCGGCTCCGACTCGCTGCGCCCGGACCGGCGCAGCCCCAGCGGGTGCGCGGCGCCGTCCTCGTCCCAGTCCCATGACATGGGCGCAGGCTACCGACGACGGGGCCCCGCGGCCGGGAGGCCCGACAGCCGGACCCGGAGGTCCCCGGCCCGGAGGTCCCGGACGGCGGGCTCCTCAGCCCAGGGGGTTCTTCGCGATCCGCTCGGCTATGCCGTTCGCGACCAGGCCGGCGGCCGAGCAGTGCGGCTTGCGGGCCGCCTGGTCCTCGAAGAGCGCGAGGAAGGACGGGCCGAAGTCGGCCCGCGGGTAGGCCTGCAGCAGCTCGGCGCGGAACCGCTCGTCGAACTCCTCCACCCGCAGGCCCGACACGTCGGCGCTGGTGCCCACCTGCAGGAGGTGGCTCTCCACGTCCTCATCGGCCGTGACGTCCTCGCGCATGTGCAGCACGATGACCTCCTCGGCGCGGGCGCGCCGCGCCGGAGCCCAGCCGAGGCCCGCCGTGAGCACGCGGGCCACGTGGCCGCCCGCCTCCTCGAAGGGGAGCGTGTGGCTGTCGAAGGGCGCGGTCAGCCCCAGGTCGTGGAGGAGCGAGGCGACGTAGAACAGCTCCTCGTCGTAGGCCAGGCCGTGCTCGGCGGCGTACCGCGCGCCGAAGGCGTAGGAGCGCACGGAATGGTTGAGGAGCGCCTCGTCGGCATACTCCGCCGCGATCTCCCGTGCCGCTTCGGCCGATCGTCCCGCTACGGTCCACATATCGCTCGGTTCCCCTCCACCTGACGTCAGTTGACGCTGGTCACTGTAGGCGGGGGTGGAAATCCACCGGCGCCGGGTCCTCCCCCGGCCAGCTCAGCAGGGTCGGCGCCACCGGGGTCTCGGCCAGGACCCGGCCGCGCGAGACGACGAAACGCGGCCGGACCTGGCGGCGCAGCGCTTCGGACGGCGAAGGCGCGGGCAGCAGCACGAAGTTGGCGGGGGCGCCCTCCGCGATGCCGTACGCGTCCTCGTCGAGCCCGAGCACCCGGGCCGCGCGGTCCGTCACCATGGAGAACGCGGTGGGGATCTCGTCCGTTCCCGTCAGCTGGGCCGCGTACAGGCCCATCAGGGCGGTCTGGAGCGGGTTCCCGGTGCCCAGGGCGTTCCACGGGTCCATCACGTCGTCGTGGCCGAAGGCCACGTTGACCCCCGCCGCCAACATCTCCTTGACCTGGGTGAGGCCGCGCCGCTTGGGGTAGCCGTCGAAGCGGCCCTGGAGGTTGAGGTTCGCGAAGGGGTTGCTCACCAGGTTGATCCCGGAGCGCTCCAGCAGCCGCTGGAGCTTGAAGCTGTAGGCGCCGTTGTAGGAGCCCATCGCCGTCGTGTGCGAGGCGGTCGCGCGCCCGCGCAGTCCGGAGCGCAGGGCCAGGGTCGCCAGTACCTCCACGAAGCGCGACTGCTCGTCGTCGATCTCGTCGCAGTGGGCGTCCACGCGCAGCCCGTGCCGTTCGGCGAGTTCGAAGGCGAAGCGCAGCGAGTCGACCCCGTCCTCGCGGGTGTCCTCGTAGTGCGGGATCGCACCGATCACGTCCGCGCCGCGGACCACCGCCTCGCGCATCAGGCGTTCGCCGTCCGGGAAGGAGACGATGCCCTCCTGCGGGAAGGCCACGATCTGGAGGGTCAGCACGTCCCGCACCCGGTCGCGGACCTCCGCCAGGGCGTCGAGCGCGATCAGGCCGGGGTCGGTGACGTCGCAGTGCGTCCGGACGTACAGCACGCCCTGGGCGGCCTGCCAGCGCAGCACCTCGGTGGCGCGCGCGACGACGTCCTCGTGGGTCAGCGTCCGCTTGCGCTCGCTCCAGCAGGCGATGCCCTCCCAGAGGGTGCCGGAGGCGTTCGGGCGCGGCTGGCCGGCGGTCAGCGCGGTGTCGAGGTGCACGTGCGGTTCGACGAAGGGCGCGGTGAGCAGCCCGCCGTGCGCCTCGATGAGGGTCCCCGTCATCGGTGGCTCCCGCTCGTCGTCGTGCGGGATGAGGTGGGCGATCCGGCCGTCCTCGGCCACCTCTACGTCGACGAGGCTGGCGGCGACCGCGCCCCGTCCCTCTCCTGTGTGCAGCCGGGCACCCCGGACGATCATCCGCATACCGTGACGTTATAGCGGTACGGCTGCCAATCCGTCGGCATCCCGGCGCCCGGTGCGGCAAGAATGGGGCGCATGACCAGCGATGTGAGCAGCGACGTGAGCGGCGACCTCAGCAGCGGTGCGAGCGGCGGCCCGAGCGGCGACGCGCGTGCCGCGTCCCCCGGCGACCCGTCCGCCATGCCGGACTGGGAGAGGCGGTTCCGGGCCCCGCGCGTCGGGCTGCCCGACTGGGCCGAGGACGCCCCGGACCGCAGCCTCTTCGTCTCCAACGCGACGGGGACCTACGAGCTGTACGCCTGGGACCGCGCGAGCGGCGCCCAGCGGCAGGCCACGGACCGGCCGAACGGGACCACCGACGGCACCCTCTCCCCCGACGGCGCCTGGATCTGGTGGTTCTCCGACACCGACGGCGACGAGTTCGGCGTCTGGGTGCGCCAGCCCTTCGAGGGCGGCCCGGACGAGCCGGCGACCCCGGGCCTGGAGCCCTCGTACCCGGGCGGTCTGGCGATCGGCCGGGACGGCACGGCCGTGGTCGGCCGTTCCACCGACGAGGAGGGCTCGACGCTGCACGTCGTGCGTCCGGGCGCGGAGCCGGTGGAGATCTACCGGCACCCCGAGTCGGCGGGCGTGGGCGACCTCTCCCACGACGGCACCCTCGTCGTCATCGAGCACACCGAGCACGGCGACGCGATGCACTCCTCGCTGCGCGTGGTCACCCTGGACGGGGCGACCGTCGCCGAGCTGGACGACTCCGAGGACGGCACGCGGGAGCTGGGGCTGTCCGCGCTCGGCTTCGCGCCGGTCGCCGGGGACGCCCGGCTGCTGGTCGGCCACCAGCGGCGCGGCCGCTGGGAGCCGATGGTCTGGGACGTCGCGGCGGGCACCCAGGAGGACCTGGAGATCGACCTGCCCGGCGACGTCAGCGCCGAGTGGTACCCGGACGGCACCGCCCTACTGATCGCGCACGAGTTCGAGGCGCGCGGCGAGCTGTGGCGCTACGACCTCGCGACGCGCGAGCTGGTCCGGGTGGACACCCCGCCCGGTACGGTCTCGGGCGCGACCGCCCGCCCCGACGGCACCGTCGAGTACCAGTGGTCCTCGGCCGCCGAGCCCGCCTCGGTCCGGTCCACCACCGGCGCGGTGGTGCTGGACCCGCCGGGCTTCCGGCCGCCGGGCTCCGTGCCCGTGGAGGACGTGTGGGTCGAGGGACCGGGCGGCCGGATCCACGCGCTGGCGCAGCGCCCGACCGGGCACGGCGAGGGTCCCTTCCCGACCATCTTCGAGATCCACGGCGGGCCGACCTGGCACGACAGCGACGCCTTCGCGGCCACCCCCGCGGCCTGGCTCGACCACGGCTTCGCGGTGGTCCGGGTCAACTACCGGGGCTCGACGGGCTACGGCCGCGAGTGGACCGACGCCCTCAAGCACCGGGTCGGCCTGATCGAGCTGGAGGACATCGACGCGGTGCGCGCGTGGGCGGTGGAGTCCGGGCTCGCCGATCCGGCGCGGCTGGTGCTGTCCGGCGGCTCGTGGGGCGGCTACCTGAGCCTGCTCGGCCTGGGCACCCAGCCCGAGGTGTGGGCGGTGGGACTGGCCGCGGTGCCCGTCGCCGACTACGTGGCGGCGTACGAGGACGAGATGGAGCCGCTCAAGGCGCTGGACCGGACCCTCTTCGGCGGGACGCCCGAGGAGGTGCCGGACCGCTTCGCCGCCTCGTCCCCGCTGACGTACGTGGACGCGGTGCGGGCGCCCGTGCACATCGCGGCGGGCGTGAACGACCCGCGCTGTCCGATCCGGCAGATCGACAACTACGTCGAGCGGCTGGTGGCGCGCGGCGCCGAGCACGAGGTCTACCGCTACGACGCCGGGCACGGCTCCCTGGTCGTGGAGGAGCGGATCAAGCAGGTCCGGATGGAGCTGGAGTTCGCGCTGAAGCACCTGCCGCAGGGCGCCTCGGCCTGAACCCGGGCCGACCCGGCCCGACCCGGGACCGAGCGACCGGTGCGCCCCCCCGTACGGTGGTGGGGTGCACCGGTTTCTCCTGACCCCGCGCTGGTGGGGGATCAACGTCTTCGTCGTGCTGGCCGTTCCCGTCTGTCTGTTCATGGGGACGTGGCAGCTCGGCCGCTTCGAGGACCGCGTCGGCAGCCACCGGGAGGCGAGCGCCGAGCGCCCGGCCGACCAGGTCGCCGCCCCGCTGGACTCCCTGCTCCCGGTGGACACCCGGACCTCCGGACGTCTCGCCTCCGTCTCCGGGGAGTACGCCGAACAGCTGCTGGTCCCGGACCGCCAGCTCGACGGGAAGTCCGGCTTCTACGTGCTGACCCTGCTGCGCACCGACGGCGGCAAGGCCGTCCCGGTGGTCCGCGGCTGGCTCCCGGGGACCGCGGACGCGGCCAGGGCGCCGGCGGCGCCGACCGGTCGGGTCCAGGTCGCCGGGGTGCTCCAGGCCCCGGAGAGCTCCAGCAGCAAGGGCGTCCACTCCCAGGGCGGTCTGCCCGCCGGACAGCTCGGCGTGATCGGGGCGGCCTCGCTGGTCAACCTGGTGCCGTACGAGCTGTACGACGCGTGGCTGACCGTGCCGACCCCCTCGGACGGGATGATCGCGGTACCGGCGAAGGCGCCGGCGAACACCGGGCTCGACCTCAAGGCCTTCCAGAACCTCGGCTACACCGGCGAGTGGTTCGTCTTCTCGGCCTTCGTGCTCTTCATGTGGTTCCGGCTCTACCGGCGCGAAGTGGAGACCCTGCGCGACGCGGAGGCCGGGCTGCTGCCGCCGGACCCCGCCGTGGACACGGCGGACGCCGAGGGTCCGGCGGATCCCGCCGACTCCGCTCCCGCTACGGCTTCGGCGCCGCGTCCAACGCGATGACGCCGGTGCGGTAGACCGTCCCCGCGCACTTCGTGGGGACGGTGGTGCGGGTGGTGGAAGCGCCCGGGTGCACGGCGTGCGTGAGCGCGACCCCGCCGCTCTCGGGGGTCGGGCCGGTGCTCGGCTGCCCGCCCGCGGCGGCGTCCGTGTCCGGCCCTGCCCCCTGCATCCGCGCGTTGGCGCCCTGCGCGGGCTTGCCGCCCGGTTCCGCGGCGCCCGTCGTGCAGGTGGGATCGGGCACCCAGGCGAAGCGCACCTCGTAGCCCATGGACGGCTGGAGGACCAGGCCCGGCGTCTCCGTGGCCGGATCGGGCAGGCCCGTCGCCGGATCGCCCGCGGTGTGCGCGAGGACCGTGACCGGGGCCTGGCCGGAGGCCGCGCCCGATGCCGGGGCCGCCGTGACGGTGTCGGCCCCGGTGACCGTACAGCCGCTGACGGACACGTTGGTGACGCGGAAGCTGCCGTACACCTTGCCGTCCGCCTCGGCGCCGCCGGTGGTGGCGCGCACCCCGAGCTGGGCCTCGGCGCAGCCGGGCGCGCCCGGCGCGGCGGGAGGCAGCGGGCCGCCCCCGGCCGCCGCGCCCGCGGTGGCCGGTCCGGTGCCGTTGCCCCCGACGGCCTGCGTCGACGGGCCGGGCTGCGGCGTACTGGTGGGGCCGCCCGCGGCAGCGCCCTGGCCGGTGGCCGGGGCCTGCGGGGGCTGGGCGAACGCGCCCCCACCGGCGGCACGCGGGTCCGAGGGTCCCTCCTGGTCGCCGTCCACGGCGGTGCCGTGGCCCGCCATCGCGGAGTGGTCGCCGGGCGCGCCCTCGGCCGCCGTCAGGTGCAGGGCCGTCGGGACCGCGGTCCCGCACAGCAGCACGGCCGCGGCGGCGCCGATGACGACCTGGCGCTTGCGGGCCCGGCGGGCCGGGACGGCGTGGCGCAGCCGCTCCAGCGCGCCGTCCGAGGGCGTCAGGCCCCCGACGGCTCCGTGCAGCAGCCCGCGCAGCTCGTGCTCCTGCACGACGTCGCCGGGATCCTCGTCGTGCGTCCCGCTGAAACGGTTCACCTGGTCGCTCATGACTGCGCAGCCTCCATCGCCACCCGCAGCGCGGCAATGCCCCGCGATCCGTACGCCTTCACCGAGCCGAGGGATATCCCGAGCGTCTCGGCGACCTGGGCCTCCGTCATGTCCGCGAAGTAGCGCAGCACCAGCACCTCGCGCTGGCGTCGCTGCAGTCCGCGCATCGATCTGATCAGGTCGTCCCGCTCCAGCTGCTCGTACGCGCCCTCTTCGGCGCTCGCCATGTCGGGCATCGGCTTCGACAGCAGCTTGAGCCCGATGATGCGGCGGCGCAGCGCGGAGCGGGAGAGGTTCACGACGGTCTGGCGCAGGTACGCCAGCGTCTTCTCGGGCTCGCGGACCCGGCTGCGCGCGGAGTGGACCCGGATGAACGCCTCCTGGACCACGTCCTCGCAGGAGGCGGTGTCGTCCAGGAGCAGCGCGGCCAGGCCCAGCAGGGAGCGGTAGTGCGCCTGGTAGGTCTCGGTGAGGTGGTCGACGGTGGTGCCGACGGCCACCTCGGGCGCCGCCGCGCCCACGGCCGTCTCGGGCGCCGCCGCCTCGGGCTCCGCGGACGCCACCGGCTCGACCGGCGGCGCGCCGTCGGCGCCGTCACGGGGCGAGGGCACGAATCCCCCCCTGGCCGGCGCGGCGGGCGCGGGCGCAGACGTGGGCGCGGACGCGGACGCGGGCGACGCTGCGGAAGCCGGCGATCCCGCCGGAAGGGGCACGATCACCGGGAGACCGCCGCCGGGAGCGGAGCGCGGTGAGCGCCGCCGTACCGGAAGGATCCCGGGGCGCACCGGTGGAACCACGAAGTCGAGCAATGCCTCTGCCACGCCAGTTGGACACGCGTCCCCCGGTCAGGGTTGTACGCGTGCGGCAGCCCCACCAGCATCGTGTCGCCCGCCCTCATGCGTAACCGCTCTTCACCTTGATCTAGGGATCGCTCCCGATCCTACAAAGCGAATTACGCGAATTCACCAGCAATCAGTTCCGCGATCTGGGTCGCGTTCAGGGCGACGCCCTTGCGGAGGTTGTCCGCGCAGACGAAGAACTCCAGCGCCCGGGGGTCGTCCAGGGACACCCGCACCCGGCCCACCCAGGCAGGATCGGTGCCCGCGGCGTCCACGGGGGTCGGGAACTCCCCCGCCGCCGGGTCGTCCACGAGGACCACGCCGGGGGCCGCCTCCAGGATCTCGCGCGCCCGCGCCAGCTCGACCGGGTGCTCGAAGGCGGCCCGGACCGTCAGCGAATGGCCGGTCATGACCGGCACCTGCACGCAGGTCACGGACACCGCGAGCGCGTCGAGCCCCAGGATCCGGCGGACCTCCGCCCGTACGGCCAGCTCGTGCGAGGACCAGCCGTCCGCGCGCAGCTCGCCGGACCACGGCACCACGTTGAGGACGAGCGGCGCCGCGAAGGGCCCGGTGTCCTCGCCCACGGCACGGCGCACGTCGCCCGTGTGCTCGCCCAGATCCGTCCCGGCGACCACGGCCAGCTGCCGGCGCAGCACCTCGGACCCGGCCCGGCCCTCGGCGCTCGCGGCCTGGTACGAGGAGACCACCAGCCCGGTCAGCGCGTACTCGGCGTGCAGCGCGCCCACCGCCGCGATCATCGCGGCGGTGACGGAGTCCGGCCCGGCGACGATCCCGCGCGGGCGGATCCGTACGGCGTGCGCGTTGATCTCGGGCACCACCAGAGGCACCTCGGGATCGTCCCGGAAGGCCGCGGAGTGGTCGACCACGGCGGCGCCGCGGGCGGTCACGACCGGCGCCCAGCGGGCCGACACCTCGGCCGGGGTCAGGAAGATCACCACGTCGCCCGCGCCGAGGCCGTCGAAGGCGTCCTCGGTGAGGGCGAGCACCTCGCACTCCTCGCCGCGCACGGTCAGCCGGCGGCCGGCCGAGCGCGAGGAGGCGATCAGGCGGATGCCGCCCCAGACGTCCGCCCGCTGGGACAGCATCTGGAGCAGCACCGCGGCGACCGCTCCGGTCGCCCCGACCACGGCCAGGGCCGGGGCGGACGACCGGTCGACGCCCGGGTTCAACGTCCCGTGCCTCCGTAGACGACCGCTTCGTCGCTGTCGGAGTCGAGACCGAAGGCCGAGTGCACCGCGCGGACGGCCTCGTTGACGTCGTCCTGGCGGGTGACCACCGAGATGCGGATCTCGGAGGTCGAGATCAGCTCGATGTTCACGCCCGCGTCGGACAGCGCCTGGAAGAACGAGGCGGTGACGCCCGGGTTCGTCTTCATGCCCGCGCCGACCAGGGAGATCTTGCCGATCTGGTCGTCGTAGCGCAGCGAGTCGAAGCCGATCGTGCCCTTCGCCTTCTCCAGGGCGTCGATGGCCTTGTGGCCCTCGGCCTTGGGGAGGGTGAAGGAGATGTCCGTCAGGCCCGTGGAGGCGGCGGACACGTTCTGCACGATCATGTCGATGTTGATCTCGGCGTCCGCGATGGCGCGGAAGATGGCCGCGGCCTCGCCCGGCTTGTCCGGCACACCGACGACCGTGATCTTGGCTTCGGAGACGTCGTGAGCGACTCCGGAGATGATGGCGTGCTCCACCGGCTCGTCCCCTTGCGGATTCTCGTTGCTGACCCAGGTGCCGCGCAGTCCGGAGAAGGACGAGCGGACGTGGATCGGAATGTTGTAACGGCGCGCGTACTCCACGCAGCGGTGCAGCAGCACCTTGGAGCCGGACGCGGCCAGCTCCAGCATGTCCTCGGAGGAGATCCAGTCGATCTTCTGGGCCTTCTTCACGACGCGGGGGTCCGCGGTGAAGACGCCGTCGACGTCGGTGTAGATCTCGCAGACCTCGGCGTCGAGCGCCGCGGCCAGGGCGACGGCGGTCGTGTCCGACCCGCCGCGACCGAGGGTGGTGATGTCCTTGCTGTCCGCGGAGACGCCCTGGAACCCGGCGACGATGGCGATGTTGCCCTCGTCCAGCGCGGTACGGATCCGGCCCGGCGTGACATCGATGATGCGCGCTTTGTTGTGGACCGAGTCGGTGATCACACCGGCCTGGCTGCCGGTGAACGACTGGGCCTCGTGGCCCAGGTTTTTGATCGCCATGGCCAGCAGGGCCATGGCGATCCGCTCTCCCGCGGTCAGCAGCATGTCGAATTCACGCCCGGCAGGCATCGGAGACACCTGCTCGGCGAGATCGATCAGCTCGTCCGTCGTGTCGCCCATCGCCGACACCACGACGACGACCTGGTGGCCGTCCTTCTTGGCGTCGACGATCCGCTTGGCGACCCGCTTGATGCCCTCGGCATCCGCTACGGAGGAGCCTCCGTACTTCTGCACGACTAGGCCCACGTGCGCTCCTCGATCAAGTCCGTCAGTTTGCGGGTGCAGTCTAACGAGCGGCCGCGATCCGACCGTCCCGTACCACATCATGAGACGAAAAGATCAAAGAATGGGTTCCCGCGCGAGACCGGTATCCGCCGGTCGCCGCCGGGTCCCCGCTACTGCTTGTGCAGGCCCAGCGGGCCCGCGATCTCCTGCGCCATCACCAGCCCGGCCTGCTCCGCGAGGTCCTCCTCGGCCAGGTCCTCGTCCGTGTCCAGGCCGTCCAGCTCCTGGAGGGGCTGGTCGAGGCGGACGTGGGCGACGAGCGACTGCAGGGCCCGCAGGGTGGCCGAGGCGGTCGATCCCCAGTTGGAGAAGTACGAGAACTGCCACCACCACAGCGCCTCGGTGGTGCGGCCCGCCCGGTAGTGCGCCAGGCCGTGCCGCAGGTCCGCGACCACGTCGGCCAGGTCGTCGGAGATCCGGTGCGCGACGGGCGCCTTGCGCGGCTCGTAGGGGTCGAAGACCTCGGAGTACACGTCGACGGGGTCCAGCATCAGCGCGAACCGCTCGCGCAGCTCGTCCACGCCCGGCTCGGGCCCGATGTCCGGCTCGTAGCGCTCGTCGGGCACGACGTCCTCGTACGCCCCCAGTCGGCCGCCCGCCAGCAGCAGCTGGGAGACCTCCAGGAGCAGGAACGGCACCGCGCTGTCCGGGTCCTCGCCCTTGGCCACCTCGGTGACGGCGACGATGAAGGACTCGATCTGGTCCGAGATCTGGACGGCGAAGTCGTCCGGGTCCTGGCCCAGGGCGTGCAGCGTTGCGTCAGACATCGAGAAGTCGCCTTCCTTCAAAGGCCCGCCCGAGCGTGACCTCGTCCGCGTACTCCAAGTCTCCCCCGACGGGGAGCCCGCTGGCCAGGCGGGTGACCTTGAGGCCCATGGGCTTGATCATCCGGGCGAGGTACGTCGCCGTCGCCTCGCCCTCCAGGTTCGGGTCGGTGGCGAGGATCAGCTCCGTCACCGAACCGTCCGCGAGTCGCGCCAGCAGCTCGCGGATGCTCAGGTCGTCCGGTCCGACGCCCTCGATCGGGCTGATGGCGCCGCCCAGGACGTGGTAGCGGCCCCGGAACTCACGCGTCCGCTCGATCGCGACGACGTCCTTGGACTCCTCGACCACGCAGATCACCGTCAGGTCCCGGCGCGGGTCGCGGCAGATGTTGCACCGCTGCTCCTGCGCCACGTTCCCGCACACCTCGCAGAAGCGGACCTTGTCCTTGACCTCCAGCAGCGCGTGCGCGAGGCGACGGACGTCGGTGGGCTCGGCCTGCAGGATGTGGAAGGCGATCCGCTGCGCGCTCTTGGGCCCGACGCCGGGCAGCCTGCCCAGTTCGTCGATCAGGTCCTGGACCACGCCTTCGTACAACGGACTGCCTTCTTTCGGTGTGCGCCGGGGGCTGCTGCCGCCGGAGGGTGGGGATTGCTTAGAACGGGAGGCCGGGGATGCTGCCGCCGCCCAGGCCCTGGGCCAGCGGACCCAGCTTCTGCTGCTGGAGCGCCTGCGCGTTCTCGTTGGCCGCCTGGACCGCGGCGACCACCAGGTCGGCCAGCGTCTCGGTGTCCTCTGGGTCCACGGCCTTCGGGTCGATCACCAGCGCGCGCAGTTCGCCGGAGCCGGTCACCGTGGCCTTGACCAGACCGCCGCCCGCCTGGCCGTCGACCTCGGTGCGGGTCAGCTCCTCCTGGGCCGCGGCGAGGTCCTGCTGCATCTTCTGGGCCTGCTGGAGCAGCTGCTGCATGTTGGGCTGGCCACCGCCGGGGATCACTGGTCACTCACTCCATACGTCGCGCTGTTACGGGTGAAACCGAGCCTACGTGCTCCCCGGGCACCGCGCCCTACGCCGTGAAGACCAACTCTTTCGAGTGAGGGTGGGGCGTGCACGTACCTGATCAAGGCCCCCTTGCGGGCGGAAATCCCGGGATTCGTCGCCCATCGCCCGCCGTTCGGAGGTAGGAAGGGCATGCGCACCATTGCGCACACGCGCACCACCACACGTCAGCGCAGGCAAAGGGAGTGCCGGGTGAGCCAGCCGGAGATGCAGCCCGAGGGGCCACCTCGGGATCCCCGGGAGGAGGGCGGCGGACCGATGGCCGCCGCGGGCGATCTGACCGGCCGGCCCTTCCCCCTCGGAGACTGGGGCGAGCCCGCCGAGCGGCTCGACGAGCTGTACCGACGCGTCGAGGACGATGCGCTGCGCACCGCCGCGTGGTACCTCGGCGACCGCGCCCTCAAGCGGCGCGGCGCCCGGATCCTGCGGGCCGGGGCCGCCGTCGGCGTGCTCGCCGGCGCCGCGATGCCGCTGCTGGAGCTGACCGGGTCAGCGCCGGGGCTGGCGACGTACGGCTACCTCTCGCTGCTCCTGGGCGCGGCCTGTCTGGCCTGTGACCGGTTCTTCGGGCTGACCTCGGGGTGGATGCGGGACGTGGCGACGGCGCAGGCGGTCCAGCGAAGACTCCAGACGCTCCAGTTCGACTGGGCGTCGGAGAACGTGCGCGAGGTGCTCGGGCCGACCGAGGGCACCGCCAGCGAGGCCGCGGACCGCTGCCTGTCCGTACTGCGGCGCTTCCAGGAGGACGTGACGGAGCTCGTGCGCTCCGAGACCGCGGACTGGATGGTGGAGTTCCGCTCGGGTCCGGCGCCGCTGGTCATGCAGTCCCTGGGCGTCTCCGGCGCCCGCGCGGAAGCGGGCACCGCGCCCGTACGCTTCCCGCTCCCCCCGGGCACCCGCCCGAACATGCCGCGCCAGCGACCGCCGGAGCAGCCCAGGTGAGGGCGGGCGGGGCCGGATCCGGCCCCGCCCGGTAGTCAGCTGAAGATGATCATCGACCCCTGGCCGAGGCTCCGCGTCGCCGCCGCGTGCAGCCCCAGCCACACGTGCCGCTCGCGGGCGAAGGGGCTGTCGTCGTAGGGAATCGGCCCGGCCGGTTCCTCCAGCGAGGTGGGACGTCCCGGCGGCGCGGGCGGCGCGGGCGGATTCCCCGGGTCGATCCCGATCGCGGGGCCCACGAACGCCAGCTCGCGGAGCAGGCCCTGCGCGGAGCCCAGCGGCCCGCCCCCGGCCAGCAGCTCCTCGTTCGCCAGCGGCACCGCGAAGTCCACCGGCACGTACGCCCCGGCGTGGTCGTAGTGCCACACCAGGTGCGACTGCTGGGCCGTGGACTCGAACATCTCCAGCAGCTGCTCGTAGTCGCCGCCCAGCTCGTCCACCGGGGTCACCGGCAGTCCGCAGAGCTGGAGCAGGTAGGCGCGCCGCAGGAAGTGCAGGGCGTCGTAGTCGAAGCCGGCCACCGGGGCCACGTCCCCCGACAGCCCCGGCATGTAGGCGAAGACGGGCACGGACGGCAGTCCGGCCTCGCCGAGCGCCTTGTCGTACGAGGCGATCTCTTCCGCGAAGGGGTTGTCGGGGCTGTGGCACAGCACGTCGACAAGGGGTACCAGCCAGAGGTCACAGGCCACGCGGGCTCCGTCCGGTCGTGTGTCCGCCGATCGGCCCAGCGTAGTGCGCCGGACACCCTCCGCGAAGGGGTCGGTAGAGGTTGCTCGCCGAGCGAGGACCTGCCTCGGCGCCCGTCGTCGACGTCGCGCCCGCCCCGCGACGCCTGGCACGCGCTCTCGCGCCTGTCGTCGATGACGCGACGTCGACGACAGGCGCCCTAGTTCCGACCCACCCGCCAGACCCAGGCGTCCCGCACCTTCACCGGCGGCGCCTCCAGCAGGTCCGTCAGCGTGCGCACCAGCTCCGCGGAGCGGTCCTGTTCCGGTACGACCACCGCGCCGGCCTTCCAGTACGACAGGTCGCGGCGGGCCTGCGCGCGCCACTCGGGGCCGATGGTGGGCGGCTCGGCGCCGTAGCGGACGTCCCGCAGCAGGTTCGACAGGTGGCGCGGGGGCGCGCCGTAGATCCCGGTCCGCTCCGGGCCCCAGGGCCCGTTGTAGTAGCCGCCGGCCAGCTTGAAGCCGAAGTCGGCCTCGACCTGCCAGTGCAGCGCGTCGGCCACGCCCGGGTCGGGCAGCGGCACCGCGACGAGCGCCTCGCCGTCCTTGACGTACTCCTTCCAGGCACCGGAGGTGATGAAGGCCGGCACCGGGGCCCGCTCCCGGACCGCCAGCGGCAGCGGCAGCACCGGCAGCAGGACGGCGGCCACCGCGAGCACGCCGAGCGTGCGGTGCTCGCGGGCGGGGGCGGTCGCGATCCGGTCCAGCGCGAGGGCCACCAGGATGCCGAGGACCGGGGCGCACACCATCGCCACGCGCCCCTCGATGACCGACTCGAAGAGCGGCAGCTGCGTGATCCAGCGCCACGGGCCGGGCAGCGTGAGGTCGGTGCGCGGGACGGGCACGATCGGCCCGAGCGAGAGGACCGCCGCCACGACACCGGTGATCGCGAGCGCGCGGACGAGCCTGCTCCGCCACATCCAGACGCAGACGAGCGCACCGAAGGCGAGCAGCGGCCAGCCGTAGAAGGCGTTCTGCTCGGTGGTGTTCAGGGAGAGCTTGCCCGCGGTCTGCGGGTCGCCGAAGAGCGAGCGGCCCGCGTACTCGATCAGGGCGCGCGGGCTGTTCCCGGCGTTGTCCCCGTGCAGCACCGAGTGGTAGCTCTGCGGACCGGAGAACTGCCAGTACAGCGGGAAGACCACCAGCGGCAGGCAGACGGCCAGCGCGATGACCACGCCGAGGCCCAGCGGGCGCCAGGCCGCGCGGACCCGCTCGCGGTCGACGACGAGGTAGGCGAGGGCGAAGACGACCAGGCCCAGCGCGGTGATGAGCAGCGGCTCCTCGCCGATGAAGATCTGGTACGCCGCGAAGAGGCCGAGCAGCACCCCGTCGCGCACCACCGCGCGCCCCCCGTCGGAGCCGTCGCACAGGCGCAGCGCCCGGTCGATGATCAGCGGGATCATGAACAGGACGACGAAGTTCGGGTGGCCGTTGGCGTGCGAGATCATCGGCGGCGCGAAGGCGGCCAGCGCGCCGCCCGCGGCGGCGGCCCAGCGGGTGCGCACCAGACGGCGGCGGATCAGCCAGTACCAGGTCCAGCCCGAGGCGGCCATGCCGAGCGTGAGCACGAGCACGAAGGTGACGGTCGCGCCGAAGACCAGGGTGACCGGGATCAGCGGGACGGTCAGCCCGAGCATCGTCGCGTTGGCCATCAGGTTCACGCCGTCCGGCATGCCCTGGGCGGTGGTGAAGAGCGGATTGCGCAGGTGGGTGATGTTGTCGGTGGTGACGCCGACGAACCATTCCCACTGGTTCTGGTCCTGGAGCGCGTCCCGCAGGTAGGCACCGTCGAGGTCGAGCCAGAGCCGGTGGAAGAGCAGGAAGGCGAGGGCGACGAAGAAGGCGGCGACGGCGAGGCCGCCCGCGTTCAACCGGAAGAACTCGCGGACCCGCAGGCCCAGGTGCCGCTCGCCCCGGTGGCGTTCCCCGACCGGGCGCTCCCCCGCGGGTCGCCGCACCGGCCGCTCCTCGGTGCGCCAGCCCTGCGCGCGGCACCAGCGCAGCACCTCGGCGTCGATGGCCGGGCCGTGCAGGGTCGAGGCGGCGAAGGCGGCGCGGGCCCGGGCGCCGTCGAAGAGGGCGAAGGCGAGGGTGTCGGCGCGGAAGCCGGGCGGGCCGGGGATGCCGAGGGCGCGGACCAGGGGGTTGCGGTGGCGGCCGGAGATCACCGCGGTGGTGTCCGGCGCGAGGTCCAGGCCGCTCTGGAGGTCGTCGAGCCCGTGCAGGCCGGTGGCCGCGTGGGCGGAGTCGGTGAGCAGGATCCGGCGGCCGGTGGTCGCGCGGACCGCCGCGCGCAGGCTGGGGACGGCCCGTATGCGGGGATCGTCGGGCCGAACGGGGCCGGGTTCGTCGCTGCGGTGGGTCGCGCCGTCCTCGGGTGAGTCCGGTGAGTCCGGTGCTTCCGGTGCGTCCGGTGCGTCCGGTGCGTCCGGTGCGTCCGGTGCGTCCGGTGCGTCCGGGGCGTCCGGGCCCACGACCAGTAGTTCCCAGGCGCCGCCGCCGGGCCAGGACGCGGCGCGTTCGTCGAGGTCCGCGCGCAGCCGGGCCAGGAGCGGGGCGGTGCGGGCCGCCGGGGCGCCGTGGGTCCGCAGGATCACGCTGAGGCGGACCGGTTGCGGCCAGGTGGCGCCCGTACGCGCGTCGAGGCGTTCACTCGGCGCGCTCACGCGCCCGCCGCCGTCAGTTCGGAGGCCCAGTCCAGGCCGTGCTGGTTGTAGGCCTGCACCAGGCGGCGGACCTCGTGCGCGTCGGCGCGGGTGACCGCCTCGACGAGTTCGTTGTGCCCGCTCCACAGCGCGGAGCGCAGTTTCGGCTCCCGCTGGAGGTGGGGGACGGCGAAGACCCAGCACTGCACGCGGATGCGGTGCAGGAAGTCCGCGATGTAGACGTTGCCCACCAGAGTGCTCAGCTCTCTCCAGAAGCGCAGGTCGTAGCCGATGAGCACCTCCAGCGAACCGCTCAGCGCGGCCCGCCGGGCCTCCTCCGCCCGTCGCCGCACCGACACCAGCATCTCCGCCGCGCCGGGCGCCGTACCGCGCTCGACCAGCCTGCGGAATATCCCGTCCACGATCAGGATGCGGGCCTCGACCATCCCGCGGAAGTCGTCCACGGAGAAGATCCGCACGCGGAAGCCGCGGTGCTGGACCGAGTCCAGCAGCCCCTGTGCCGCGAGGTCCACCAGCGCCTCGCGCACGGGCGTGGCCGACACCCCGTACTGCTCGGCGATCTGTTTGACCGTGAACTCGGTGCCCGGCGGCAGGCGTCCCGCGAGCACCTCGTCGCGCAGCGCGTCCGCGATCTGCTGGCGCAGCGTGTTGCGCGTGACAGCTCCGCTGCCTGGCATAAGGGTCCGTTTCTTTCGTAGAACTCCGGACACCTTAGGCCAGGCGGCGGGGCCGCGGCCGGGACGCTATGTGATCACTGTGTGTTCGTTGCACGGAGAGGAGGTGTCCTCTATGCGGAGAGGACGTGTCCCCTATGCGGATGTGGTGTGCCGGTCCGCGACCGTGAGGGCCTCGTCGAGGAGGGCCAGACCCTCCTTCGTCTCCGCTTCGGAAATGGTGCACGGCGGCACGACGTGCGTGCGGTTCATGTTCACGAAGGGCCACAGGCCGGACGCCTTGCAGGCCGCGGCGAACTCGGCCATCGGCGCGTTGTCGGCGCCCGCGGCGTTGTAGGGGACCAGCGGCTCGCGCGTCTCCTTGTCCCGTACGAGCTCCAGCGCCCAGAAGGTGCCCAGGCCGCGGACCTCGCCGACCGAGGGGTGGCGCTCGGCGATCTCGGCGAGCGCCGGGCCGATCACGTTCTCGCCGAGGTGGGCGGCGTGTTCGACGACGCCTTCCTGCGCCATCGCGTTCATGGTCGCGACGGCGGCGGCGCAGGCGAGCGGGTGGCCGGAGTACGTCAGTCCGCCCGGGTAGGGGCGCGTGGCGAAGGTGTCGGCGATCGCGCCGGAGATCGCGACGCCGCCGAGCGGTACGTAGCCGCTGTTGACGCCCTTGGCGAAGCAGAGCAGGTCGGGGGTGACGTCCCAGTGCTCGGCGGCGAACCACCGGCCGGTGCGGCCGAAGCCGGACATGACCTCGTCCAGGATGAAGACGATCCCGTAGCGGTCGCAGAGCTCGCGCACGCCCGCGAGGTAGCCGGGGGGCGGGGTCATGATCCCGGCGGTGCCCGGCACCGACTCCAGGATGATCGCGGCGATGGACTGCGGCCCCTCGAAGGCGATCGTGTCGGCGAGGTGGCGCAGCGCGCGCTCGCACTCCTGCTCCTGCGACTCGGCGTGGAAGGCCGAGCGGTAGAGGTAGGGGCCCCAGAAGTGCACGACCCCGGCCGAGGCGGTGTCGGAGGGCCAGCGGCGCGGGTCGCCGGTCAAGTTGATCGCGGCGGCGGTGGCGCCGTGGTAGGAGCGGTAGGCCGACATGACCTTCTGGCGGCCGGTGTGCAGCCGGGCCATCCGGACGGCGTTCTCGACGGCTTCGGCGCCGCCGTTGGTGAAGAAGATCTTGTCCAGGTCGCCGGGGGTGCGCTCGGCGATGAGGCGGGCGGCCTCGGAGCGGACGTCCACGGCGAAGCCGGGGGCCAGGGTGCACAGCCGGGCGGCCTGCTCCTGGATCGCGGCGACGACCTTGGGGTGCTGGTGGCCGATGTTGGTGTTCACCAGCTGGGAGGCGAAGTCGAGGTAGTGCTTGCCCTCGTAGTCCCAGAAGTACGACCCCTCGGCCCCGGCCACGGCGAGCGGGTCGATCAGGGCCTGGGCGGACCAGGAGTGGAAGACGTGGGCGCGGTCGGCGGCCTTGACGGCCGCACCGGCGCCCGGGTCGGCGGACACGGCGTGGGGAGCGGCGTGCGGGACATGAGGGGTCATGCGGTCAGGCTAGAAGTGCGCAGGTGGGAGGGGATATCGGCGGTCTGTATGGGGCTGGGGCGCGGACCTCGGCAACCTGTCCGGCGAGTGGCGCCTGATAGCGCGCCGAGGTGAGGGGTGCGGGGAGGGTGTGAAGAGGGTGAGGGAAGGGCCTGGCGGGGGCCCGACGAGGGCTGGGCGGGGGCCTGGAGGAGGGCTCGGCGAGGGCCTGGCGGGGGCGTGGGGGAGGCCCTGCGGGGGGCCGTCCGGTCGGCCGATCGGGAATGTGTCGAAGTCAATAAGCCTGTAAGTAAACCTTGTTGCCCAGGTCACAGGCGTCGCACACTGCGGCACATGGAGCCGTTGAACGTAGTTGCAGAACTGTGGGAGCGGATCGAGGCCCGCGACTGGGACGGAGTCGGCGAGCTGATCGCCCAGGACGCGGTCATCGAGTGGCCCGTCAGCGGGGAGCGGATCGTCGGGCGCGCGAACTTCATCGCCGTGAACAGCGACGGCGCCGCGGACGCGGACGCGGACGGGGACGCGCGCTCCGTGGAGGTGCTGCGGATCCTCGCCGACGGGGACTTCGTCGTCACCGAGGTCGAGATCCCGCAGGACCACGTCGTGTACCGGGCGGTGTCCCTGTGGACCGTGCGCGCCGGGGAGATCGTCGAGGCACGGGAGTACTGGACCAGCCCGGGCCAGGATCCCGCGCCGCGCTGGCGTGCGGGGTACGTGGAGCCCCTGGTGGCGGACTGAGCGGGGCGGGGCGGGGTCCTTGCCCGGGCGCGGGCCAGGTCCCGGTCCCGGCCGTGCCGTGCCGTGTCGTGTCGTGTCGTGTCGTGTCGTGTCGTGTCACCCACGTCATACCTGAGAGCTACGCGGAAACCCACCTCTCTGGCGGGACGCTGACGACAGGGCTCGGTTCATAACTTCGGTACCAGAGAGAACACCCCCCTCTGGACCGAAGGAAGACCGCCATGCCGCCCAGCGCGAACAGCCGCCCCGCTCGACTGCGCCGCACGCTGCTCGCCGGGCTGATAGCCGCCGCGGTCGTCTTCCCCGTGTCCGCCGCCACCACCCCCGACGTGCCCGCTCCGGCGGCCGCCCGCTTCGCCGAGGGCACGAGCGCCTCCGAGCGGTACGCCGCCAACCTCGCCGATCTCGGCGAGGCGGCCCGCATGGCGGCGGACGCGGGGCGCGTGGAGCGGGCGGCGAAGCTGCGGGCCATGGCGGCGGGCGGTACGGCCCGGTTCCTTTCCTTCGACGGGCACGGGACGGGGCGGGCCGTCGAGGTCCTGGGCGACCTGGCGACGGCGGACCGGATCGCGGTCCTCGTCCCCGGATCGGACACCACCCTCGACACCTATCAGAGGTTCCGTGCCGGAGCCCTCGCCCTCCAGCAGCGCCTCCAGGCCGAGCATCCGCGCTCCGCCGTGGTCGCCTGGCTCGGGTACGACACCCCCGGCACGGTCAGCACGACGGTCCTGACCACGGCCCGCGCCGATGACGGGGCACGGAAGCTGGCCCCCTTCCTGGCGGAGTTGCGGCGCCTGAGCGGCAGCGGCGCACGGCAGTCGCTGCTGTGCCACTCCTACGGTTCGGTCGTGTGCGCCCGGACCGAGACCGGGCCGCAGGTCACCGACATGGCGCTGTACGGCAGCCCGGGCACCGGCGCCGACACCGCCGGCGAGCTGCCCACCGCCGCCCGGGTGTGGGCGGGGCGCGGCGGCGACGACTGGATCGCGGACGTCCCGCACACGCGCATCGCCGGGATCGGCTTCGGCGTGGACCCCGTGGACCCGTCGTTCGGCGCCCGTTCCTTCGCCGCCGGCACCGGTGGACACAGCGACTACCTCCGCCGCGGCACGACCTCGCTCGACAGCCTGGCCCGGATCGTCCTGGGCACCACCGCTCCCACGGAGGCCTCTCATGCTTGAGCTTCGTGCCCGCCGGGCCGCCCTGGTCCGCCGGATCGACGCCGCCACCCCCGCCGACCGGGACCGGGCCGTGGACGCGCTGCGTGCCTTCGCGATCCTCGGGGTGGTCCTGGGCCACTGGCTGGTCACCTCGCTGCACCCCGCCGGGGGCGGCCTGCGCACCAGCAGCCCGCTGTCCGCCATGCCGTGGCTCGCGCCGATCTCGTGGGTGCTCCAGACGCTGGCCCTCTTCTTCCTCGTCGGGGGGCACGTGGGGGCGCTGAGCCATGCCGCGGCCCGGGCGGGCGGGGTCTCGTACGGACAGTGGGTCGGGCGACGGCTGGGGCGGCTGCTGCGTCCGGTCGCGGCGGTGCTCCTGGTGTGGACGGTCGTGGTGGGCGTGCTGCTGGGCACCGGTGTCGCGTCGGGCACGGTCCGCGGGTTGGTGACCCTGGTGCTGTCCCCGATGTGGTTCCTGCTGGTCTTCGCCGGTCTCACGGCGCTGACCCCGCTGGTCGCCCGGCTGAACCCGCTGTGGCCACTGGCCGTCGTCGCCTCGGTGGACCTGTGGCGGTTCGCCCTGGACGGGCCCGCCTGGATCGGCTGGGTCAATGTGCTGGCCGGGTGGCTCGTGCCCTACACCCTGGGCGCCGCATGGGCGCGGGGCGCCTTCGCCCGGCGCACCCCGGCGGTTCTGATGCTGGTCGGCGCGGGCGCGGCCGCGGTGGCCCTGGTGGTGTGGGGTGGGTACCCGGCGTCGATGGTGGGTGTTCCGGGGGCCGCGATCTCGAACCTGAGCCCTCCGACGCTGGCCGCGGTCGCCTTCGGCCTGGCCCAGTGCGCGCTGGCGCTGCTGGTCAGGGAGCGGCTGGCGCGGGCCATGCGGAGGCCGGCGGCCTGGGCCGCGGTGGCCCTGGTCAACCTGTCCGCGATGACGGTCTTCCTCTGGCACCAGAGCGCGATGATGTCCGTCACGGCCCTCGGCCTGCTCGGCGGGGTGGACCTGCCCGGTCTGCACACCGTCGCGGATTCCCCCTGGTGGATGGCCGCCCGGTTGGTGTGGCTGCCGGTCTTCGGGCTCGCCCTGCTCCTCCTGTGGGCCGTCTTCCGCACCGTCGAGCAGGGCGGCCGCAAGAAGCGCTCGTCGGGCGCCTCGCGCATCGTGCGCACCGGAGGCATCGCAACCGCTCCCGTGCGGGGCACCGCCCGTGCCTAGGGTGAGTGTCGTGACAGAGCAGATCGACTCCGTGGGCGAACGCCCTTCAAGGGTCCGCGCCATGCTGGTGACCCTGCCCGAGGAGTTGCTCAGCACGCGCCGGGATCCGTTGCCGAGATGGGGCCTCACCCGCTGGCTGGCCCGGCTGCCGCACGTGCTGATCGGCTACGTGGCCTACCTGCTCAGCTCGATCGTGGTCGCCCAGGTCAGCGGGGCCTACGGCATACACGACAAGACCGCTCCCCTGCTGGGTGCGCTGACCGGCGTCTCCATCCTGGTGACGATGTGGTGGCCGATGGTGGGCTGGTGGCTGGCGCTGGCCGCGGCGGTGGGCATCGCCGTCGCCATCCACCCGAACGTGCCGGTGGGGCAGCCCTGGCCGTGGATCCCCATCGGGGTGTTCGCCATGGCCCCGGTCGTGCTGCTGGTGGCGCTGCGCGTGCCGCCCCGGGTGACCGCGTCCGTCGTCGGCGCCACCCTCGCCCTCACCGTGACCGCCGAGGTGGGCTTCGGTCCGGCGCTGGCCGAGTCCACCATCGTCGAGTCGCTGCTGGTCCTCGGGTTCGCCGGGATCCTGGGGTCCCTGCTGCGCGCGCTGCGCCTGGCCCGCGGCCGCCTGGTGGAGCAGGAGACCCTCACCGAGGCGGAGCGCGCGCAGCGGACGCTGCTGGAGGAGCGCAGCCGGATCGCCCGCGAGCTGCACGACGTCGTCGCGCACCACATGTCGGTCATCTCCATCCAGGCACAGGTCGCCGTGCACCTCGCGGAGAATCCGTCCGAGGAGCTGAAGGACAACCTGGCGGGCATCCGCGGCCATGCGCTGGAGGCCCTCACCGAGCTCCGCCGGGTGCTGGGCGTGCTGCGCTCGGAGCATCCGGACGATCCGGCGAACCCGCACCACCCGCAGCCGACCCTGGTCGAACTTGACGCACTCGTCGCCAATGTTCGGGCCACCGGGATGGAGATCACCACGGAGATCGCGGGCCAGCGGCGGGCGCTGTCGCCCGGGCTCGAACTGACCGCCTACCGGTTGGTGCAGGAGGCCCTGAGCAACTGCCTGCGACATGCCCCCGGTTCCCGGGTGGAGGTCGGCCTGGCCTACGGGCCGCGCAGCCTGCACCTGTGCGTCGCCAACTCCGCGCCCACCCGGCCCGTCCCGCCCTCGCCGGGTGCGGGGCACGGATTGCTGGGCATGCGGGAGCGGGCGGGCATGCTCGGTGGTGAACTGGCCGCCGGACCACGGCCCGGTGGCGGGTACGAGGTGAGCGTGACGCTCCCGCTGGATCCCCCGCCGAACGCCTTCGCCAAGGAGAGCAGAGACCGATGACCACTCCGATCCGGGTCATGATCGCCGACGATCAGATGATGGTCAGGCAGGGCTTCAGCGTGCTGCTGGGCGCGCAGCCCGACATAGAGGTGGTCGGCCAGGCGGTCGACGGCGCCGATGCCGTCGCCCAGGCCGCCGCACTCGTGCCGGACGTGATCCTGATGGACATCCGGATGCCGGGCATGGGCGGGATCGAGGCCACGGCGGCGGTGACCGGGGCGCCGGGGTCCACCGTCAAGGTGCTCGTGCTGACCACCTTCGACCTGGACGAGTACGTGTACGAGGCGCTGCGGGCCGGGGCCTCCGGCTTCATGCTCAAGGACGCCTCGGCGGACCAGCTGGCCGAGGCGGTCCGGGTGGTCGCGGCCGGGGAAGCGCTGCTCTCGCCGAACATCACGAAGCGGCTGATCACGGAGTTCTCCCGGCTGGGGGCGCCGCGCGCCCCCACGAAGGAGCGGATCGCGGAGCTGACCGGGCGGGAGACGGAGGTCCTGTCGCTGATCGCCCAGGGCCTGTCCAACGGCGAGATCGCGGCGCACCTGATCGTGGCCGAGCAGACCGTGAAGACGCATGTGAGCCGGATCCTGGTGAAGCTGGGGTTGCGGGACCGGACCCAGGCCGCCGTCTTCGCGTACGAAACGGGTCTGGTCCGTCCGTCGGGTTACTGACGGCGCCGCGTAGTACTTGAGAGGGAGCTTTATAAGTCCCCATCAGCGGCGACGCGGACGAGGGGGGTGGCGACCTACGGTTGGTATGTGACCGAGACGACCACCGGGGCAGCCCCCCGGACCCCTGAGATCCGGCTGGCGTCGGGCTTCATACAGAGCCTGCGCCGGGACCTGTTCACCGATGCCCTCGCCTACCGGCCGCTCGCCCCGCTGCGGGTGGACGGCCCGCTGATCCGCCGGCTCCCCTCGCGGATCCGGCGGGAGGCCGCCTTCGCACCCCATCTCGTGGTGACGGTGATCGCGTTCTTCGTGCTGTTCAACGCCGGGCGCGACGTCTCCTACGAGTCGCCCCTGCGCACGTTGGTGATCGGGCTGCTGGCTGCCGCTCCGGTCGTGATGACGCTGGTGCGGCCGATCGGGGCGTTCTGGGCACAGATGGCGGTCACCGCGGTCCTGGCCGTGCTCCAGTCCGCCAGCGTGCTCTGGCCGTGGTCGCCGGGCTCCTTCTTCGCCCACATGACCGTGCTGACCGTCGTGGCGATCCGGACCGGCCCGCGGGTCGCGGCCTGGATGTGGACGGTGAGCACGGCGGCGGGGGTCGTGCTCAGCATCCTGCTCGGTCGGGGCCACAACATCGGCACCATGCCCATGGTCTTCCTCTCGGCCTTCGTCCTGCTGGCGGTCAGCGTCCGCCACATCCGTACGACGGCGGCGCAGGAGGTCACGGCGCAGCAGGAGGTCACGGCGGTCGAGCGGGACCGGCGGACCCTGCTGGAGGAGCGGACGACGATCGCCCGCGAGCTGCACGACGTGGTGGCGCACCACATGTCGGTGGTGGCGATCCAGGCCGAGGCCGCGCCGTACCGGGTGGAGAACCCGCCGCCGGAGCTGGAGGCGGCCTTCGCCACCATCCGGGAGAACGCGGTGGCGGCGCTCACCGAGCTGCGGCGGGTGCTGGGCGTGGTGCGGTCCGCGGACTACGAGGCGCCGGACGCCCCGCAGCCGACGCTGGCTTCGCTGGACGGCCTCCTGGGCAATGTGCGGGAGGCGGGGATGACCGTGGACAAGACGGTGACGGGCTCGGTCCGCGAGCTGCCCCAGGGGGTGGAGCTGTCGGCGTACCGGATCGTCCAGGAGGCGCTGAGCAACACCCTGCGGCACGCTCCGGGTGCGGCGGCCGGGGTCGAGGTGTCGTACGTCCTGGGCGGGCTGGGAGTGCGGATCGTCAATGGCCCGGCGATCGGGGACGTCAGGCCGTCGCCGGGCGCGGGGCACGGGATCACCGGGATGCGGGAGCGAGTGGCCATGTTGGAGGGGGAGATGACGGCCGGGCAGACACCGGGCGGCGGATACGAGGTGGCCGTGTTCATACCGGTGCGCAACCGGCCCACGGAGGAGTCGGCATGACGATCCGGGTGCTGATCGTCGACGATCAGATGATGGTCCGGGAGGGTTTCTCCGTCCTGCTCAACGCGATGCCGGGCATCGAGGTGGTGGGGGAGGCGGTCGATGGCCGTCAGGCCCTGGAGCAGGTGACCGCGCTGCGTCCGGACGTGGTGTTGATGGACATCCGGATGCCGGTGATGAACGGTCTGGAGGCGACGCGTCAGATCGTCGCGGCGGACGCCAGCGCGAAGGTGCTGGTACTGACGACCTTCGACCTCGACGAGTACGTGTACCAGGCGCTGCGGGCCGGGGCCTCGGGGTTCCTCCTCAAGGACGCGTCCGCCCGGCAACTGGCGGACGGGGTGCGGGTGGTCGCGGCCGGTGAGGCGCTGCTCGCACCCTCGGTGACCAAGCGGTTGATCGTGGAGTTCGCGAAGCTCGCGCAGACGCCCCGGGTGGCGGATCCGGGGATGGTGGAGGAACTGACGGAGCGGGAGACGGAGGTGCTGATCCTGATCGCCCAGGGTCTGTCCAATGCCGAGATAGCCGACCGCCTGGTGGTCGCGGAGTCCACGATCAAGACCCATGTCAGTCGGGTCCTGGTCAAGTTGGGGCTGCGGGACCGCACCCAGGCCGCCGTCTACGCCTACGAGACCCGCCTGGTCTCCCCCGCGTAGGGGGTGGCGCTGCCTAAGGTACGGGGGTGGACTTCGATCCGTGGGACGCCGCTTTCGTCGCCGACCCCTACCCCGCCTACCGGACGTTGCGCGAGCGGGGGCGGGCGGTGTGGTGCGAGGCCACCGGGCAGTGGCTGATCCCGCACTACGCCGACGTGAGTGCGCTGCTGCGGGACCGGCGGTTGGGGCGGACGTACCTGCACCGGTTCAGCCACGAGGAGTTCGGGCGCAGCGCGCCACCGCCGGAGCACGAACCGTTCCACGTCCTCAACGGCAACGGCCTGCTGGATCTGGAGGACCCCGCGCACGCACGGGTGCGGCGGCTCGTGGCGAAGGCGTTCACCCCGCGCACGGTGGAGCGGCTCGCGCCCGCCGTGGAGCGGCTCGCCCGGGAGCTGACCGCCCGGTTCGTCGCCGCGGGCGGCGGGGACCTGCTCAGCGCCGTCGCCGAGCCGCTGCCGGTGGCGGTGATCGCCGAGCTGCTCGGGATCCCGGAGGCGGACCGCGGGCCGCTGCGGCCGTGGTCGGCGGACATCTGCGGGATGTACGAGCTGAATCCGGGCCCCGAGAGCGCCGCGCGGGCGGTCCGGGCGAGCCTGGAGTTCAGCGCGTACCTGCGCGACCTGATCTCCGAGCGCCGCAAGGCCCCCGGCCCGGACCTGATCTCCGCGCTGATCTCCGCACACGACGACGAGGAGGGCGGTCGGCTCAGCGAACAGGAGATGATCTCCACCTGTGTCCTGCTGCTGAACGCCGGCCACGAGGCCACCGTCAACACCACCGCGAACGGCTGGTGGACCCTGTTGCGCCATCCGGCCGCCCTCGCACGGCTGCGCGACGACGTCGCCGCCACCCACGGCCCCGGCATCGGCGGCCGCGGAATCGGCGGCCCCGAAAGGTTGTCCACAGCTGTGGACGAACTCATGCGGTACGACACACCGCTCCAGATGTTCGAGCGCTGGGTGCTCGACGACATCCAGGTCGGCGACACCCTCATCCCGCGCGGCGCGGAGGTCGCGCTGCTCTTCGGCTCCGCCAACCGCGACCCGGCGCGCTTCGCGCACCCCGACGAGCTGGACCTCGGGCGGACCGACAATCCGCACCTGACCTTCGGGGCCGGGATCCACTACTGCCTGGGCGCAGCGCTCGCCCGGCGGGAACTCACCGCCTCCTTCAGGGCCCTGCTCGACCCCGCGGTCCCGCCGTTGCGGCTCGTGCGCGAGCCGCGATGGCGCGAGGGCTACGTGATCCGAGGGCTCCGGGAGCTACTCGTCGAGTGCTGACGGGCTCGCGGTCCCGCGCGGCGGCCTACGCCCCGAAGGGGCCCTCGTCCACGAACCTGCGCAGGTGGCGGGCGAACGAGCGCGCCTCGTCCTGCGGCCACGAACTCAGCGTGGCCCCGATCCGGTCGGCGAGGCGCCGGCGCATGATCTCCACCGTGCGCTCCCCCTCCTCCGTCAGGGCCAGGAGCACGGCCCGCCGGTCGGAGGGGTCCGGCTCGCGCCGCACCAGGCCGGCGGCTTCGAGCCGGGAGGCCCGCCGGCTGACGCCGGAGCGGTCCAGGCCCACGGCGACCGCCAGGTCGGCGGCGCTGCGCGGGCCGGTCCGGGCCAGGCCGCTGAGCACCGGGTAGGTGACCTCGTCGACGGCTTCGCCGAGGTTGTCCGTCAGGGCTTGGTACAGGCCGGCCCGGAGGGTGCGCTTGAGCAGCTCCCCCAGGGCGTCGGCGACCGCGTGACCCGTCGCGTCGTCCTGCGCGTCGTCTCGCGCGCCGTCCCGCGCGTCGTCCCGGGCGTCGCCTCTCGCGCTGTCCGTCGTGTTGCCCGTCTCGTGCTCCGGCTCGTTGTCCACACTCAAAGAATAGCGTGCGTTGCGCACGCAGTCCGTGTTATGTTCCTCTTCATAAGCGTGCGCAACGCACGCAACGCTCGTCTTCGGACCTGCCCCGTGGAGGACACCATGAGCAGCATCGACACCAGCGCCCCCCAGAACACCGACATCACCACGGCCCTCGCCGACCTCCTCTTCGCCCCGGAGCTCGACCTCCAGATCGCCGTCGACCGGCACTTCGCCCCCGACTACCGCCAGCGCACCGACGGCAGCTGGGCCGACCGCGCCGAATTCACCGCGCACATAGCCCACCTGCGCACGGTGCTCGTCGGGGGCAGCGTCGAGGTCCACGAGGAGCTGACCAACGGGACCCTGTACGCCGACCGCCACACCGTCCGCGCCACCAAGAAGGACGGCTCCACCGTCCACATGGAGGTCTACCTCTTCGGGGAGTTCGCCGCCGACGGCCGCTTCCGCCGCATCGAGGAGACCACCCTGATGCTGAGCGGCAGCGAGGCCGACCGGGACCTCGGCAGCGCCCGCTGAGCCCCGCCCGCCCCCGCGGGGCCGGGCCCGGGCCCGGCGCCGCCGTCAGGCGAGCACGTCGCGGCGGCGCAGTGCGGCCAGGCCCGCCACCGCCAGCAGGGCCGCCACCGCGGTCAGGGTGAGCACCGGTATCCACTCGAAGGCCCCGGCCCCGGCCCCGGGCAGCCGGGGCAGGTGCGCGAAGGGCGAGAGTTCCAGGGCCGCCCGCGGGAGGTTCAGCGCCGGACCGACCCAGCCGAGGGCCAGCACCGCCCCGGCCACCGCCCAGGCGGCCACCGCGAACCGCGGGAGCGCGCCGTACAGCAGCACCGCCAGCGCTCCGAGCACCCAGACCGCCGGCAGCTGCGCGAGGCAGGCCCCCACCGCGGCGCCCACGTCCTGACCGTGCCCGAGGCCGAGCCCGAGCCCGCCCAAGGCCAGGACCAGCACCGATCCGCCGAAGGCGATCACCAGGTGGCCGCCCGCCCAGGCGAGCCTGCCGACAGCGCCCGCGAGGAGCGGTTCGGCGCGCTGGGCGCTCTCCTCGCCGCCGAGCCGCAGCACCGACGACACGATGTACAGCGCGGCCACCATCGCCAGCAGCGCGGCCATCGCCGCGAGGAAGGAGTCGGCCATCGCACCCTGACCGCCCATCCGCTCGATGATCTCGCGGGTCCGCTCGTTGTCCCCGACCAGTTGGGCCACGCCGTCCGTCATCGCGCCGAAGCTCGCACCGGCCACGAGGAAGGCGGCGCCCCACCCCAGCACGCTCCCCCGCTGGAGCCGCCACGCCAACGCCCAGACCCCGCCGAGCCGTCCGCGCGCGTGCCCCGGCCGGGCCGCGAGGAAGCTCATCCCCAGGTCCCGGCGCCCGGCCAACACGTACGCGAGGACCATCAGCACCGCGCAGGCCGGGGCGAACAGGCCCAGGACCCACCAGCGTTCGCCGGCGAAGGGCCGCACGTTCTCCAACCAGCCCAGTGGCGAGGCCCAGGTCAGCGCCGACCCCCCGGCGACCCGACCCGCGTCGCCGGCCGCGCGCAGCAGGAAGGCCGCGCCGAGCAGCGCGCCCGTGAGCCCCTTGGCCGACCGCGCGCTCTCGGTGAGCTGCGCGGCGATCGCCGCGAGCGCCGCGAAGAGCGACCCGGTCGCGCCGAGCCCGACCCCCAGCGCCAGCGCCCCGCCCGCGCCCCGGCTCGACAGCCCGGCCGTCACCAGCACCGCGACGAGCGCATTGGCGACGAGGGCGGCCAGCAGCGCGGCGGTCAGCGGCGCCCGGCGCCCCACCATGGCGGCGCAGAGCATTTCCTGACGGCCGCTCTCCTCCTCCTCGCGGGTGTGCCGGACCACGATGACCAGGCTCATCACGGCCGCGCACAGCCCGGCGAAGACCCCGCCCTTCCAGGCGCTGAGCGCGCCGATCGAATCACCGAAGACCGGCCCGTACAGGGCGCGCAGGGACCCGTTGGCGTTCGCGGTGACGAGCAGCCCGGCCCGCTCGGCGGCCGTCGCGTACGTCGCTTCCAGCGAGGCGGGCATGCTGAGGACCAGCAGCGAGACGACCCCGATCCACACCGGCATCAGCACGCGGTCGCGGCGCAGGGCCAGGCTCAGCAGGCTGCCGGTGCCGGCGAGTTGATTCCTCATCGCACGCCTCCGACCACCGCGCCGACGCCCGCAGAGCCCCCAGCACCCGCAGCACCCCCGGCGCCCGCTTCCGCGTAGTGGCGCAGGAAGAGCTCCTCCAGCGTCGGCGGCGAGGCGGTCAGCGAGCGGACCCCCGATGCGGCGAGGGCGCGCACCACCGCGTCCAGCTCGTCCGTATCGACCTGGAGCCGGACCTTGAGGCCCTGCCCCGGCCCACGCCCCTGCCCCGCCCCCTCAACCTCGTACCCCGCAGCCTCGTGCACCCCGACCTCGTACCCCTCGACCTCGCGCACCCCGACCTCGTGCCCCGCGGCCTCGTGCCCCCCGACCTCGCGCACCTCGACCTCGTGCACCCCGGGCAGCTGCGCGAGTCCGCTCGGGGCGGTGGTCAGTTCGGCGGTGATCGAGGTGCGGGTGAGGTGGCGCAGCTCGGCGAGGGTGCCGCTCTCCACCGCGCGCCCCTTGCGGATGATGCTGACCCGGTCGCAGAGGGTCTCGACCTCGCTGAGGACGTGTGAGCTGAGCAGCACCGTCCGCCCGGCGGCGCGCGCATCGGTGACGCAGTCCTGGAAGACCTCCTCCATCAGCGGGTCGAGGCCGGAGGTGGGCTCGTCGAGGATCAACAGGTCGACGTCGGCGGCGAAGGCGGCGACGAGCGCGACCTTCTGCCGGTTGCCCTTGGAGTACGTACGCCCCTTCTTGGTCGGGTCGAGCTCGAACCGGTCGAGCAGCTCGGCCCGACGACCCTCGTCGAGGCCGCCGCGCAGTCGCCCGTACAGGTCTATGACCTCGCCGCCGGAGAGGTTGCGCCACAGGGTCACGTCGCCGGGCACATAGGCGACGCGGCGGTGGAGGGCGACCGCGTCGGCCCAGGGATCGCCCCCGAGGAGCTCGGCCGTGCCCGAGTCCGCGCGCAGCAGACCCAGCAGGACCCGGATGGCGGTGGACTTCCCGGCGCCGTTGGGCCCGAGGAAGCCGTGTACCTCACCGGTCTCGACCGCGAGGTCGAGACCGTCCAGTGCGCGGGTGCGGCCGAACGACTTGTGGAGCCCGGCGACGCTGATGGCCTTCGTCATGTTCCGAAGGTACGCTACTTTCATAAATTTGTGAAGATTGGAAATCGCGTAAAGTCGGGAGCGTGGCGGACATGGGAACGACGACGGACACGGGCGCGCGCGACGAGGAAGCGGTCTCCCGCTTCGTGGAGCGCTTCGCCTCCCAGCTGACCGAGGCGGGCATGCAGCGCATGGCCTCGCGGGTCTTCGCCGCGCTGCTGGCCAGCGACGGCGGCGCGATGACCTCGGCCGAGCTGAGCCTGGCCCTGCAGATCAGCCCGGCGGCGGTATCGGGCGCGGTCGGCTACCTCACCCAGGTCAACATGGTCAGCCGGGAGCGCGAGCCGGGCTCCCGGCGCGACCGCTACGTCCTGCACAACGAGCTCTGGTACGAGACCTTCACCCGCCGCGACCAGGTCCTGACCCTCTGGGAGCGGACCCTGCGCGAGGGCGCGGCCGGCCTGGGTACGGACACCCCCGCCGGGACCCGCATCGCCGAGACGGCGGCCTTCTTCGAGTTCCTCCAGGGCGAGATGCTGGCCATGATGGACCGGTGGCGCGTGCACCGGTCCACCCTGGACCTGTAGACGCTCCCAGACCCCCACCGATCCACCCGGAGGACGGCGCGCCATGGCCTCGATGCCGCAGAAGATCACCACGTTCCTGATGTTCGAGGGCCGGGCGGAGGAGGCCCTGACCTTCTACACCTCGCTGTTCGAGGACTCCGAGGTCGTCGACATCCGCCGCTACGGCGCCGAGGGCCCGGGCGCGGAGGGCACGGTGCTGCGCGCCACCTTCGCGCTCGCCGGGCAGCGCTTCACCTGCATCGACAGCCACGTGGAGCACGCCTTCGGCTTCACCCCGGCGGTGTCGCTCTTCGTCGAGTGCGACGACGGGGCCGAGCTGGAGCGCCTCTACGGGGCCCTGGCCGAGGAGGGCACGGAGCTGATGCCCCTGGGCTCGTACGGGTTCAGTGCCCGCTTCGGCTGGGTGAACGACCGCTTCGGCGTCTCCTGGCAGCTGAACCTCCAGGAGGCGTAGCCGGGCGGAGCCGCCCGCGCCCCAGCCGCCGCGCCCCCGGCGCCCACACCAGGCAGCGCGCCCCCGGCCCCGGGTCCCCCGCGCACCACAGCACCCCGTCCGCCGCCACCGCCGACCCCGGTGGCCAGGGCCGCGCCGGGACGACGCGGTGGCCGAGCGGGCCCAGCGCCACCACCACCCGTCCCTCCCCGAGGAGCAGCACCGGGGGCCGCAGCCGGCGCCGGCGCACGGTGATCCGGTACGGCCTCCAGTGGGCCGGGGCCGGCAGTGCGCTCCCGGCCCCCCGGGCGACGTACAACTCGCGCACCCCGAGCACCACCGGGCTCAGCAGTACCGCCAGCAGCAGCGCCCCCGCAGCCCGCGGCCGCACGAGCGCGCACCCGGCCACCGCGGGCCACCAGAACACCGGCAGCAGGCACAGCAGCAGCGCGTCCCGGCGCCACTCGTCCACGGCCTCGCGCAGCGCCGCCTCGTCCGGCGCCGGGCCGTCACCCACCGTCACCCGCTCCCCCTCCGGCCCGGCCGCCCTCACCGGGGCAGCGTGAGCCCCCACGCCGCCGGTCGCAGGGTCCACGTGCGGCGCCGCACCGGGCCGGTGTCGGCGTGGTCGGCGCGGTAGCGGAAGTCCGCCCCCGACACCGTGACGGACAGTCCCCGCCCGATCACCGCGGGCCCGGCGTCCACCATCCGGACAACGACTTCGACCAATCCGTCGCGCGCGGCCACGGCAACGTCCGCGACTGCCTGGTCCACATCGCTGACCAGCACTCCGTCCGCCTCAACCCGCAGCCGCAGCCGCTGGACGGGGGCGGCACCGCGCCCCACGGGCGGCCGCACCAGGGTCCGCACCAGCGACCGGCACGCGCTCCACACGGACGGCGCTCCGGGCCGCCCGGGCGCCCGCGGCGCGGCCGCCCGCGCCACCGCGAGCCCCGCCACGGCACCCGAAGCGGAAGCGGAACCAGGCGGTCCTGCGCGCCCCGCCGCACCGACGGACGCAGCGCCCGCCCCGGCGATCCGCAGACCCCCCAGCACCACCCCGTCGCTGTCGTCAACCAGCAGGTCACGGGTGCGCACGACCCCGTCGAGCACGGCCCGCGCCCCGGCCACCGCACCCACCGGCACGCCCAGGGAGCGCGCCAGCGACAGCGACGGGGCGGCGCCCACGGGCACCAGCGCGAGCGACGCGTCGGCCAGCTCGCGGCGCCGGTGCAACAGCCCCACGGCGCGCACCAGCGCCTGGTCGTCACCCACGATCACGGGCTGCCGATGACCTCGGCGGGCAAGGGCCCGCGCGAACTCCTCAAGACTCTCGGGGAGGCAGATCTTCGCTGCCGCCCCGGCCGACAAGACATCCTTCGCGATCCGTACGGACTCGCCGTCGAGGCGGCGGGCGACCGGGTCGACGAGCACGAGCAGGCCGCCTACCGGCGCGCCCGCATGGCTCATGGTGGGCTCTGGAGCCGACACCTCGGTCCTTCCTCGGGTAGCATCTTTGTGCAAGAGGCCCTTGCGCTATTGCGCCAGGGCCTTCGTCTATTCCGGGGTACCGGTCCGACGGCTCAGCCTGCGGTGTACATCGTCGTACGCCCCCTGACCTTGGACATGCCCCATCCGGAAGAGGTGTACGCCTGTGCCCGCTCTTGTGCTGCTCGGAGCTCAGTGGGGTGACGAGGGCAAGGGAAAGGCCACCGACCTGCTCGGTGGATCCGTTGACTATGTAGTGCGTTACCAGGGTGGCAACAACGCCGGCCACACGGTCGTCGTGGGCGACCAGAAGTATGCACTGCACCTTCTCCCTTCCGGCATCCTCTCGCCCGGATGCACCCCGGTCATCGGCAACGGTGTCGTCGTCGACCCGGCCGTCCTGCTCTCCGAGCTGCGCGGCCTGAACGAGCGCGGCATCGACACCTCCAAGCTGCTCCTCAGCGGCAACGCGCACCTCATCACGCCGTACAACGTCACCCTCGACAAGGTCGGCGAGCGCTTCCTCGGCAAGCGGAAGATCGGCACGACCGGCCGTGGCATCGGCCCGACGTACGCGGACAAGATCAACCGCGTCGGCATCCGCGTCCAGGACCTCTACGACGAGTCGATCCTCACCCAGAAGGTCGAAGCGGCGCTCGAGGGCAAGAACCAGCTCCTGGCGAAGCTGTACAACCGTCGCGCGATCGACGCCGCCCAGATCGTCGAGGAGATGCTCGGGTACGCGGAGCTGATCAAGCCCTACGTCGCCGACACCACCCTCATCATCAACAACGCGCTCGACGAGGACAAGGTCGTGCTCTTCGAGGGCGGCCAGGGCACGCTGCTCGACGTCGACCACGGCACGTACCCCTTCGTCACCTCCTCGAACCCGACCGCGGGCGGCGCCTGCACGGGTGCGGGTGTCGGCCCGACGAAGATCTCGCGCGTCATCGGCATCCTGAAGGCGTACACGACCCGCGTCGGCGCCGGCCCGTTCCCGACCGAGCTGTTCGACGCGGACGGCGAGGCCCTGCGCCGCATCGGCGGCGAGCGCGGTGTCACCACCGGCCGTGACCGCCGCTGCGGCTGGTTCGACGCCCCGATCGCCCGCTACGCGACCCGCGTGAACGGTCTGACGGACTTCTTCCTCACGAAGCTCGACGTCCTGACCGGCTGGGAAGAGATCCCGGTCTGCGTGGCGTACGAGATCGACGGCAAGCGCGTCGAGGAGCTGCCCTACTCGCAGAGCGACTTCCACCACGCGAAGCCGATCTACGAAAACTTCCCGGGCTGGTCCGAGGACATCACCAAGGCCAAGACCTTCGACGAGCTGCCGAAGAACGCCAAGGCGTACGTCAAGGCCCTGGAGGAGATGTCGGGCGCCCCGATCTCCGCGATCGGCGTCGGCCCCGGCCGCACCGAGACGATCGAGATCAACTCGTTCCTGTAGCCGGACCGGTGGCCCGACCCGGCCGCCACCCTGTACGACGCCCGAGGGGCGGACCGCTGCGTGCGGTCCGCCCCTCGGCGCGTGGGGGCACCATCGTCGCTCGGCGGTCAGAGACCGATGATCCGGACCCGGTCGCCGCAGAGCTTCGTCATGTCGTCGACGTCCGAGGTCAGCAGGATCACGGGGCCGGGCTGTCGCAGCGCCATCTCGGCGACCGTCGCGTCGATCGCGTACTTGTGGCCGTGCAGACCGGTCGCCTTAAGCAGCAGCGTGGCGGCCTTGGCGGACGCCTCGGTGACGGGCTCGACCCTCGTACGCGACAGCGCCCAATTGAGTTTCGCCTCGTTCAGGCGGTCATGGCCGACCTCGACGATCGTGTTGGCACAGACGACCATCTGTGCACCCAACGAGTGGTACAGGGCGAATCGCGCCCACATCCTGCGGTCTTGGGTGATCCACGCCGACAGGCCCTGGGAGTCGAGAACGACCGTCCCGACGGACTCGGTCATGCTGCCTGCGCCGACACCTGAGTCTCGGGCTGGTCGAACAGCTCCGCTCTCGCGGCAGCCAGCTCTTCCTCCGTGAAGGCCCCGTGCTCCTCCTGGTAGCTCCTCAGATCATCGCCGAGCAGGTGGTGCCGGATCTGCCGGGCTACGGCCTCGGCCACATACCCGGAGATGTTGTCCGTGAGCCCCTTGAGGGCGTCCACCTGCTCGGTCGGCAGCGTGACGGTGATGCGCGTGGTTCCCGACATGGTTCGAGCATACGACGGTATGCACCCCATGGGGAGGGGGATGCCCAGGGATCACCCAAGCGGGCGATCATCAGAACAAGCGGCCTACCGCGCCGCCGGGCCGTCCAGCCGGTTGCGGTCGATGGTGAGGGTCTCGCCGCCCCAGGTCTCCTGGACGTTGCCCGCGAACTGGTGGATGCGGGCGTCCTTCGGCCACAGGTCGGCGGTCAGCGGGCCCTGGTCGGCCGTCGAGTCCTGCTTGTCCCAGCGCGCGTACCAGAGGGCCTCCGGGAGCGGGGAGCGGCCCGCGCGGGCCGCTTCGGCCAGGTCGCGGACGCCGGAGCCGAGGCTGGAGTAGAAGCCGGCGCGGTAGCCCGAGGCGTGCAGCTCCCGCGTCCAGCCGACCACCGCGTCGACGACGGCCCGGCCGCATTCCGCGGGGGCGTCCTTCACGGCGTACGACTCGATGTCCAGGTAGACCGGGCTGTCCTTGCCGATGCCGAGCGCGGTGAGCGCCCGTACGGCCTCCTGGGCCTGGGCCCGGCCCTGGTCGGCGGCGCGGGCCGGGGCGAAGCGCTCGGTCTTGTGCGGGTAGTCGTTGCAGGGCGCCTGCATGCCGACGTGCGCGGGGATCAGCCGCCAGCCCATGGCCCGGACCCGACGGACCCACTCGGCGGTCAGTTCCGGCTGCGCGCAGTGCCGTTGGCCGCCGCTGACGTAGATGCCGACGGCCCGGTAGGGGGACGTCCCGTACCAGGCCTTCATGGCCTTCAAGGGGGGCGCGGCGCAGGCGTCGAAGCCGAGGCCGTGGACGACCTCGGTCGGCGGCGGGGCGGCCGCGGGGGTGGTCATGCCCAGCAGGGCGAGGGAGGCGGCGCTCAGGCCGAGGTTCCGCAGAAGGGTGCGCACCGACCGGGACCCTGCCGCCCCGGTGCCGCCAAGTGGGGGACCGTCACGGCGTGTCGGCGCACGCTCACCCCTTCCGGGGACGGGGGCGCGCGCCTTGACGCGTGCACCGGGACAGCGGACCCCGGACCACAGACCGCGTTAGACCGCGTTAGACCGCGTTCTAGAACTCGTTGAAGCCGCGCGCCGCGTCGTAGACGTCCGTCTCGACGACGACCACGAACCAGCTCGTCACGACGTAGTGGACCATCACGTGCTCCTCCCACACCCCGCGCGTCACGGTGTCGTTCCGGTAGGCGAGGTGGGTGCCCTCGCCTTCGGGGTCGTCCAGGAGCCTGTCGACGATCCGCGTGAACACCTCCCGGTCCGTGGCCGGCATGTAGTGGTCGACGAACCGCGCGACCTGCTCGGTGAGTTGCAGACGTCTCTTCATCGCCGCCGAGCGTAGGCAAGGATCGGCGATCCCGTCCGGAATTTTCCGGCGGCCGCCGGGTGGCCTACGGGGTGAGGACCCCGTCGAGCATGCGGCGGGCGAGGGCCGTGAGTTCCGCGGGGTCGGGTGCGGGTCGGGTGCGGGCCGGCGCGCCGGCGAGGCGGTCGAAGAGCACGCCGTCGGTCCAGGCGACCAGCAGTTCGCCGGCCTCCTCGGGCCGGGCGGCGCCCAGCGCCGCGACGACGGCTGCCGCCCGGGCGCGGGCGGCCAGGCCCGTCCGGTGCAGGGCGGCGGCGAGTTCGGGCGTGCGCGCGGCTTCGAGGCTGAGCTCGTAGCGGGCGAGTTGGCGCGCCCGGCCCGCGGTCAGCCAGTGGTGCAGCAGCGTGCCGAGCGAGGCCGCGGCCTCGTCCCGCGAGGGCGGGCGGGGCCGCTCGGCGCCGTGGGCGGCGGCGAGTTCGTCCCCGGCGTCGAGGTCCGCCGGCTCGACGCCGGGGACGACCAGGTCGTCGAGGTCCACCAAGTCCCGCTCCTCGATGCGCGCGTAGCAGGCGCCGATCAACGCCGTGCGCGTGCGGAAGTAGTACGACGTGCTGCCCGCGGGCAGGCCCGCCGCGGTGTCGATCGCGCGGTGGGTGAGCCCCCGCAGGCCCGCCGCGGCCACGGTGGCGATCGCGGCGTCCGCGATGAGGGTGCGGCGGTCGGGGGCGGGGCCGTCGGGGGTCGCCCGGTCGGGGGTGGGGATGGACATGGGCCCACTCTACAGCTGTAGAGTGACGGCTCTACAGCTGTAGAGGGCGCTTGGACGAGGGGATGGGTGTTCCATGTCGCAACGTCACGCGGTGGTGGTCGGGGCCGGGATAGGCGGCCTCACCGCCGCCGTCGCACTGCACCGCCGGGGCTGGCACGTCACCGTCTGCGAACGCGCCCCCGAACCCCCCGTCACGGGCGCGGGCATCGGCCTCGCCCCCAACGCCCTGCGCGCGCTCGACGCCATCGGCGTCGACGCCGCCCGCGCCGCCGGCGGCCACGTGCCGGCGACGATGGGGGCGCGCCGCTCCGACGGGCGGTGGCTCACCCGGACCGCCACCGCCGACCTGGCGGCCCGCTACGGCGTGGCCCCCCTCGCCGTTCCGCGCACGGCCCTCACCACCGCCCTGGCCGGCGCCCTGCCGCCGCGGGCCCTGCGCTTCGGGGCCGCCGTGATCGCAGTGACCGCCGTGGACGGGGACGCCGTGGACGGGGGCGCGGCGGACAGGGACGCGGGCCGGGCGATCGTCCGTACGGCGGGTGGCCCAGCCCCTTCCCCGGACCTTTCGGCGGACCTGGTCGTCGCCGCCGACGGCATCCACAGCCCGCTGCGCCGCGCGCACTTCCCCGCCCACCCCGGGCTGCACTACCTCGGCGAAACCGCCTGGCGGACCATCGTGGACGCCCCCGAGCTGCGGGTGGCGGCCATGAGCGAGACCTGGGGGCGGGGCGAACGGTTCGGCCTGACCCCGCTCTCCGACGGCCGGCTCTACCTCTACGCCACCGCGCCGGCCCCGGCCGGCACCCGGTCGGCGGACCCCCGCGCCGAACTCCGCCGGCGCTTCGGCGCGTGGCACGACCCGATTCCGGCCCTGCTGGACCACATCGACCGCCTCGAACCCGCCGACGTCCTCCAGAACGACCTCTACGACCTGGCCGCCCCGCTCCCGCGCCTGCACCACGGCCGGATCGCCTGGCTCGGCGACGCCGCCCACGCCATGGCCCCCAACCTCGGCCAGGGCGGCTGCCAGGCCATCGAGGACGCGGTGGTCCTCGCCCACCTGCTGCCCGCGGGGGACGCGCCCAGGGGGAGGGGGGCCGACCCCGTCCCGGCCGCGCTCGCCGCGTACACCGCCGCCCGGCTGGCGCGCACCGACGCCGTGCGCGTGCGGGCCCGCCGGGTCGGCCGGCTGGGCGCCCTGCGCAACCCGCTCGCGGCGGCCGCCCGCGACCTCGCGGTCCGCGCCGCCCCCGCCCGCCTGGCGCTGCGCGGCATGGACGACCTCTTCGACGGCTTCCACCTGCCCGGCGGGACGGCCTGATCCCGGGCAGGCGGCGCGGTCACCAGGCCAGTTGGGCGATCTCCTCCGAGACCACCGCGCAGGCGTCCGCGGCCGGGTCGGTGAGGGGGAAGTGACCGACGCCGTCCAGGATCGTCAGACCGACCGTCTCCCCCGCGTGCGCGGCGGCCGCCACGTACGCCTCCGACACCTCGTGCGGGACCACGATGTCGTCGCGGCCCTGGACGACGGCCGTGGCGATGCCGGTCGGCAGGAGGGCGGCCGGATCGGCGTACGGGAGGCGGGCCGCGAAGTGCTCGGGGCCGCCCAACAGCTGGGCCGAGGCGCCGCCGCAGACGCCGCGCGCCTCGGCCTCGGTGAAGTCCGCGATGGGGGCCAGCGCCACCACGCCGCGCAGCATCGGCGGCGCGGGCAGCCGCCAGGGGGAACCGGCCGGCAGGACGTGCCGGGCGGCGGCCCACAGGGCGAGGTGGCCGCCCGCCGAGTGGCCAGTGATCACCATGCGGCGCGGGTCGATCCCCGGCAGGGCGCTCGCCACCAGTGCGGGCAGGGCGTCCAGCGCGGCCGCCACGTCATCGAAGGTTTCCGGCCAACGACCCGCGACCGGGCCGTCGCCGCTGCCCGGGGAGGCGCTCTGGTGCGGCAGGGAACTGCCGCGGCGGTACTCGACGTTGGCCACCGCGAAACCCCGGCGGGCCAGGAAGTCCGCGAAGGGGGTGATGTGGTGGCGGTCGTACGGGGCGCGCCAGGCGCCGCCGTGCAGGACGACGACGAGCGGCGCGGGGCCGGGGCCCGGGGTGCGCGGGGCGTAGAAGTCGATGACCTGGTCGGGGTGTTCGCCGTACGCTGCGGTGGCGTCCGGAGCGACCGGCGGGTGGGAGAAGGCCGACTCGGCCTCGGCAGCGTCACGTTCCACTGCGGGGTCCGTCATCAGCTCAACCTCCGGTAACGCGTGGGACAGCGGGGACAGCAGAGCCGGCGGGTACATGTGTTCCGGGCAGAGCGGGACCGTATCAGGCCGGAACCTGCTGTTCCGTGCCACCCCGGGCGTACGGGGGCGCACGCGCGGGGGCGGGCGCGGCCTCAGCCCCGCCCGCCCCCTTGCCGTGACGTTTCGCCCCGACATCACCCGTATACGCGACCCGTGTGACCCGGTACGTCCGTCGGTACGTCCGTCAGCACGTCCCTCAGGACGTCCCTCAGGACGTCCCTCAGGACGTCCCTCCGTACGTCCCTCCGTACGTCCCTCCGTACGTCCCTCAGGACGTCGTCAGCACATCCCCCAGCGTCCGGGCCGCCAGCTCCGCGTCCGCGAAACCGACGTACAACGGGGTGAAGCCGAACCGCAGGACGTCGGGCGCCCTGAAGTCGCCCACGACGCCGCGCGCGATCAGCTCGGCCATGACGGCGGAGGCGTTCCCGGTGCGCAGCGACACCTGGCTGCCGCGCTCCGCGTGCGCGGCCGGCGTGACCGACTCGACGGTGCCCGCGGGCACGTACGCGGCCACGCACTCCAGGAAGAAGTCCGTCAGGGCCAGGGACTTGGCGCGCACGGCCTCGACCGTCACGCCCTCCCAGGCGTCCAGGGCCGTTTCGAGGGCCAGCATCGACAGGATGTCCGGGGTGCCGACCCGGCCGCGGACGGCGCCCTCGGCCGGGCTGAAGCCGGGGGTCATCGCGAAGGGGTCCGCGTGACCGTTCCAGCCGGGCAGCGGCGAATCGAAGTCCCGCTGGTGGCGGGCGGCGATGTACAGGTACGCGGGGGAACCCGGGCCGCCGTTCAGGTACTTGTACGTGCAGCCGACGGCGAGGTCGACCGCGTTCTCGTCGAGCTCCACCGGCAGGGAGCCCGCGCTGTGGCACAGGTCCCAGACGGTGACCGCGCCCGCGGCGCGGGCCGCCGCGGTGAGGGCCGGGAGGTCGTGCAGGCGGCCGGTGCGGTAGTCGACGTGGTTGAGCAGGACCACGGCGGTGGACGGGCCGAACGACTCCGCCGCCCGGTCGGGGTCGACGGGTACGACCCGCAGACCGGTCATCCGGGCCGCGGAGGCCGCGATGTAGCCGTCGGTCGGGAAGGTGGCCGCGTCGACCAGCAGGTCGGTGCGGCCCTCGCCCGCGAGGCGGGCGGCGCCGACCAGCGCCTTGAAGAGGTTGACGCTGGTGGAGTCGCCCACGACGGTCTGGCCGGGGGCCGCGCCGATCAGCGGGGCGATGCGGTCGCCGATGCGCTCGGGGGCGGTCCACCAGGTGCCCTCGCTCCAGGAGCGGATGAGCTCCTGGCCCCACTGCCGGGTCACGACGTCCGCCGTCGTGGCGGCGACGCCCGCCGGGAGGGCGCCGAGGCTGTTGCCGTCCAGGTAGACGAGGTCCTCGGGGAGCGCGAAGCGCTCGCGGAGCTTGGCCAGCTCGTCCTCGGCGTCCAGTCGGGCCGCGCGGGCCCGCAGGGCGGCCGCGGCCGCGGCCGCGTTCGTCGGGGTCTCAGACATGGCTGCGGGCCGTCCAGAGTTCCGGGAAGACGTTCTTCGTGGCGCGCTTCTCCAGCCAGGTCACCCCGGCCGAGCCGCCCGTGCCCGTCTTCGCGCCCATCGCGCGGCGGGTCGCGACCAGGTGGTCGTTGCGCCAGCGCCAGACCAGCTCCGCGACGTCGGTGAGGACCTCGCCGAGGCGGTGCAGGTCGCCGTGGGCGTCCGGGTCGGCGTACAGCTCGGTCCAGACGGCCTCGACGAGCGGGGAGGGCTCGTAGCGCTGGGTCAGGTCGCGGGACAGGACCGAGGCGGGGATCCGCAGGCCGCGGCGGGAGAGCAGGCGCAGCACCTCGTCGTAGAGGCTGGGTTCGGCCAGCGCCTTCTCCAGCTCCGCGTGGACGCGCGGCGCGCCGCGGTGCGGGACCAGCATCGACGCGGACTTCTCGCCGAGGAGGAACTCCATGCGGCGGTACATCGCGGACTGGAAGCCGGAGCCCTCGCCGAGGGCGGCGCGGTAGGAGTTGAACTGGCCCGGGGTCAGCTGGGCGAGGGGGCGCCAGGAGGCGTTGAGGGCCTCCAGCTCACGGAGGGAACGTTTCAGCGCGTCCATCGCCACGGGGATCTCGTCCTCGCGCAGGGCGCGGGCCGCGGTCTCCCACTCGTGGACGATGACCGTGAACCACAGCTCCATGACCTGGGTGGTGACCAGGAAGACCATCTCGCCCGGGTCGTCGGAGCGCAGGTGCTGGAGGTGGGTGAGGACGTCCGCCTGGACGTAGTCCTCGTAGGGGGTCGTGCCGGCGAAGTCGAGGTTCGGGGTTTCCGAACCGCCCACTCCGGAGGCATCAAGGGATTCCGACATCGCTGTCTCCTCGATATGAACTTCCGGGTAGCGGTCCGCCCCTTCCTGCTGGGTGAGTGGAGCTCCGGTCCCCTGTTCGCATCATAGGCCCGGGCCCCACGGGGCCCGCCAGTGGAGAGTGACCACCTTCACACCCTCCCCGGCGGGCCCAGGAGCGCCAGGAGCGCCGGGAGCCTCAGTTCAGGGTGTCGGCCGCGGTCGCCGAGGAGTCGCGCAGGAAGGTCGCGCAGCGCTCGTACTCCGCGTCCTCGCCGATGGCCTGCGCGGCGCGCGCGAGGGCGTGCAGGGCGCGCAGGAAGCCGCGGTTCGGCTCGTGCTCCCACGGCACCGGGCCGTGGCCCTTCCAGCCGGCGCGGCGCAGCGAGTCCAGACCGCGGTGGTAGCCGGTACGGGCGTAGGCGTACGACTCCACGGCGCGGCCGGCCTCGAACGCGTCGTCCGCCAGGCGCGCCCAGGCGAGCGAGGAGGTCGGGTACTTCGCGGCCACCTCGGCCGGTTCGGTGCCCGCGGCGAGCGCCTCGCGCGGCTCGGGGTCGTCGGGCAGGTGGGTCGGGGCAGGGCCGCCGAGCAGGTTCTCGTGAATCGACATGCCCCCAGTCTGCGGTACTCCCGGGCCCGTGGTGGGGGGCCCACCACACCGGGCGCCAGGTGTGTGCCCGGCACACCTCCCCGCATCCGGGTCCCTCACCGGACGGTGGGACACGAAGGTCGTCAGTCGACTTAACGGGGGAAGACAATGACCACGAGCACCATCCACAGGAGTCACCTGGCCACACGTCCGCGCAGCGGCCGCACCGGGCTGGGACGCGCCGACGGCGGCGGGCACCGCGCCCACGAGGCCGCCGAGGACCTGTGCGGGGCGGTGTTCGGATCGCTGCGGCGCCGGGACCAGCGGGAGAAGGGCCTCCAGTACGTACGGGGCCTGCTCGCGACGCCCGGCCGCAAGTCGATCCGCAACATCGCGCAGCAGATCGGCGGGCCCGCCGCCGAGCAGAGCCTGCACCACTTCATCGCCGGCTCCACCTGGGACTGGCAGCCGATCCGCACCGCCCTGTCCCAGTACCTGGAGCAGTCCTCGCCGCTGACGGCCTGGGTGGCCCAGCCGATGGCGATCCCCAAGGGCGGCGAGCACTCGGTGGGCGTGGGGCGCCAGTACGACCCGCACCGCGGGCAGATGTTCCGCGGGCAGCAGGCCTTCGGGATCTGGTTCACCTCGGCCGATGTCGTCACTCCCGTGGGGTGGCGGCTGTACCTGCCGGACGAGGAGGGCGCGGGCGGCGGGGCCGCCGAGTTCGAGGGCGGCGAGCGCTCCGGGGAGTCGTACGAGGAGTGCGCGGTCACCGGGGTCCTGGACGCGGTGCGCGAGGTCGGGGTGCCGGCGCGGCCGGTGCTGCTCGACATCCAGAACATCGGCACCCGCTCCACGATGAACCGGTTCGCCGACGCGCGGCTGCCGGTGCTCGCCCGGATCAGCCCGGCCGCCCGGCTGCTCGTGACCGACCCGGCGCTGCCCGGGCACGGCGCGGGGACCCTGGCCGCCCGGGACATCCTGCAGAACGTACGGGCGCTGCGCACGGTGGTCGAGTGGGCCGACCCGCTGTACCCGGGGCAGCGGCGCACCTCGCTGGTGGCCGCGGTGCGCGTGATGATGCCGGACCCCTCCCCGGCGCGGCGGCGCCACCTGACCCTGCTCGGCGAGTGGACCGACGCGCGCAGCCTGCCCTCGCAGCTGTGGGTGACGGACCTGGCCCGACCGGTGCCGGTGACCCCGGCCGTGCTGCTGCGGATGACGAAGCAGGCGCGGCGGGTGTCGGCGAGCTCGGCGCACAGCGTGCAGGAGGTCGGGCTGCGGGACTTCGCGGGGCGTTCGCTCCAGGGCTGGCACCGGCACGTGACGATGGCGTCGGTGGCGCACGCGGCGCGCTGCCTGTCGGAAACCGGGATGCCGGTCGGTCGTGAGCTTGTCTAGGGTCGCCCGGTAGTCGGCCGACGGCCGGGGGCGGACCCACCGGTCCGCCCCCAGCCGACGGCCCGAGAATTCGTACGGGAATCGAGCCGTACGGGAATGACGGGGGTTCGTCGTGCACAGTGCTGTGGTCACCGCGGAGGGCGACCGGATCCGGTGGGTCGAGCTGGCCGGCGAGGAGCCGGCCAGGGTGTACCTGCACGGGCTGGGTTCCACCTCGCCCGCGTACTTCGCGGCGAGCGCGACGCACCCCCGCCTCGCCGGGCGGCGCTCCCTGCTGCTGGACATGCTGGGGCACGGACACAGCGACCGCCCCGAGGAGTTCTCGTACACGCTGGAGGCGCACGCCGACGCCGTGGCGGCCGCCCTGGTCGACGCCGGGGTCGGCGGGGGCGAGGTGATCGCCCACAGCATGGGCGGGGCCGTCGCGATCGTGCTGGCCCACCGCCATCCGGAGCTGGTCTCCCGGCTCGTGCTCGTCGACGCCAACCTCGACCCGGTCCGGCCGCCCGCGCCGGGCGCCGCGGCGGCGGCCGGGAGCAGCGGGCTCGCCACCTACACGGAGGAGGAGTTCCTCGCGGGCGGGTGGGCCGAGGTCCGTGACCGGGTCGGCGCGCACTGGTGGTCGACGATGCGGATGGCGGGGCGGACCGCCCTGCACCGCAGCGCCGTCCACCTCGCCGCGGGGACCGTGCCCTCCATGCGGGAGCTGCTGCTGGAGCTGCGGATCCCGCGCGCCTTCCTCCACCCGGCCGAGGACGGCGCGCTGGAGGGAGCCGCGGAGTTGGAGGCGGCCGGGGTGTCCGTCGTGGCGGTCGAGGACTGCGGGCACAACATCATGCTGGACAATCCGGACGACTTCGCTGCGGCGGTGCGGGCGGCCCTGGACACGGCGCTCTACGTGCTCGACGGGCGGCGGATCGGGAGTCTGGAGGACTTCTGGCGCGAGGTCGGCGAGGCGGTGAACGGGCCCGAGGGGTACTTCGGGCGCAATCTCGACTCCTTCAACGACTGCCTGCGCGGGGACTACGGGACGCCCGACGACCGCGACTTCCACTTCGATTGGTACGACCACGAGCTGTCCCGGGAGCGGCTCGGGCACGCCGAGACCGCCCGCCAGTTGGAGCTGCGGCTGACGCGCTGCCACCCCACCAACCGCGAGCGGGTCGCCGAGGAGTTGGCGGCCGCGCGGCGCGGGGAGGGGCCGACGGTCTTCGACTGGCTGACGGAGATCGTGGAGGGCCGGGCACCGGGGGCGCTGCGGCTGCGCTGAGGGACGCCCCCGGGGGGCTACGTGGGCGGCCGGGTGCGGACGAGGACCTCGCGCGTGCGGCGCAGTCGCAGCGCCATCTGGATCTCCAGGGCCTGGGCCGGCTTCTGCCAGCCCTCGCCCAGGAGTTCCGCGATCCGCTCCAAGCGGCGCGAGACCGTGTTGGCGTGGACGTGCAGCGCCTCGGCGGAGTGCGTGGGGCTGCCGCCCGATTCGAAGTAGGCCTCCAGGGTGCGGGTCAGCTCGGTGAAGCGGGCCGCGTCGTACTCCAGCACCGGGCCGAGGGCCTGCGCGATGAAGGCGTCCACGTCGTGGTCCGCCGACAACAGCAGCCCGAGGAAGCCGAGTTCGCTCAGGGAGGCGGTGCCGCCGGCCCCGTCGAGCGCGGTCAGCGCGTCCAGGCAGCGCGCGGCCTCCTCGTACACCCCGGCGACCGCGGCGGCGCCCTTGGCCGGGCCGGCCGCGCCCGTGGAGACCGGGTGCCCGAGCAGCGGGGTGACCTCCATCGAGACCTGCCGGGCCGCCGCGGAGGCGTCGGCGCCGGGGAGCAGCAGCACGATGCAGCCGCGGCGGACGCCCTTGAGGCCGCCGACCCGGTACGCGTACGAACTCGCCCAGGCGACCGCACGGCCCAGCTCGCCGCCCTCCGGCCGGACCACGACCACCACGTGCGGCACGTCGAGGTCGATGCCCAGGCGTCGGGTGCGCTCGCGCAGGTGCAGGTCGGAGGAGTGGTTCGGGCGGTCCAGCAGTTCCTGGAGCAGCTCGTCGCGGACGGGTCCCTCGGCCGCGGCCGTGCCCCGCTGGATCAGCATGTGGGAGGCCACCGACAGGGCGGCCAGCTCCAGCAGCCGTACGTCCTCCTCGGTGAGGGGCTCGGCCGCGTGCAGCACCAGCACGCCGAGGTCCTCGGCCCCGGCCGTGACGGGCGCGACCCACACCTCGCCCGTGTCGCGCGCCGCGAAGTCGGCATCGGCGAAGTCGGCATCGGCGAAGTCGGCATCGTCGTCCACCGGGTCGGCGGTGCGGTCGGCGTCGGCGGCGTGCGCGAGCCGGACCGGGCGGCGGGCCGTGTGCGCGTGCAGGGCGCCGCGGGTCACGGCGGCCTCGTCGAGGTCGACCGGTCCGGGCCCCGGGGTCAGCGGGCGGCCGCCGGGGTCGCGGACCTGGAGCACGCCGTCCAGCGCGTCCGCGGTGGTCCGGGCGAGGGTGGCCAGGCCCGCCCCGTCCAGGACGAGGCGGGCGAGCCGGGCGTGGCAGTCCCACAGGTAACGGACCCGGGTCAAGGTGGTGTCGGTGACGGAGCCGAACCGCTCCAGCTCGCTGACCTCGTCGCGGGCCCGCTCCAACAGCCGCGCCTTCTCGACCGCGACGGCCGCCAGGTCGGCCAGCGACAGCAACGTGCCGACCTCGGCGGGGCCGAAGGAGCGCACGCGGCGGTCCGCTCCGTAGAGCACGCCGAGGATGCCCTCGCGGTGGCGCATCGGTACGGCGACGACGGCCCGCACGCCCTCGGCGCGCACCACGGCGTCCACGTCGGGGGCGTGCGCGAGGGTGGCGTCGTTCGGGTAGTCCGCGCTCCAGACGGGGGCGCGGCGCTCCCGCACGAGCGCCCCGAGCCCGTCGGCGGCGCCGATCCCGAGCCCGGACTCGTAGCCGGCCGTGCCGCCGTCGGACAGGTGGGGGTACGAGGTCCCGTCGGGCCGGGTGAAGGTGATGCAGACCACGTCGAGCCCGAGCAGCCGCCGGGCCCGCCGTGCGATGACGCGCAGCAGGCTGTCGAGGTCGTAGGACGAGGTCAGGTCGTGCGCGGTGTCGGCGAGCGCGACCAGCGCCTCGCCGCCCTCCGGCGCGGCGCCGGGATCCCGGGGCCGCGGGAGCGGCGCCGGGGACGTGCGGGCGCGGATCTCGCGGGCCAGCAGGACGGCCCTGGCCAGGCCGGGGTCCGCCGTGGGCAGGAGCGCGTCGAAGGCGGCCTCCGGCGCGCCCGCGGCCAGTAGCTCCAGGACGGCGAGTGCCGGCGACGAGCCCCCGGCAACGTTCCCGGCGGTGTCCGCCGTTCGTTCCATGGGCCCCGTTCCCCCGCTCCCGACGTACCGGTACGAAACTGCCATCCGAACCTAGGTTCCACCGTGATCGTGGTCAAGTGAGCTTGCGCTGGTCAGAGCGGGTGCACGGGCGGGACGACGGCCGCGCCCCGGGAGGTGAGCGGAAGGTGGAGGGGGGCCGGGCCGGACCCGCGGCACGGCCACGGCGCGGCCACAGCGCGGCCACAGCGGGCTCGCGGCGGCCTCGGGGCGGGACCGGGACGGGGCTCGCGGCGGGACCGGTACGGGGCTCACAGCGGCCTCGGGACGGGGCTCGCAGCGGGCTCAGGACGGGCTCAACGTGTCGCCCCGCAGGGCCGGCAGGGACTGGAGCGCCCGCAGGGTCAGGGCCGCCGAGGTCCCCCAGCCGATCAGACCGGGCAGGTCCTCCGCGCGGTCGCCGAGCGCCGTCCACATCAGCCGGTGCGGGCGGGCGCCCGCCGCGGCCAGGGCCCGCCAGCGCATTCCGCCGAGCTCCCGGTCGTAGCGCGCGTACAGCAGCCGCGCCGTCGGCACGGCCAGCGGTCCCAACTCGCCGACGCACAGCGACGCGAACGCCGGGAGCGCGGCCAGGTCGAGGCCGCGCTCCCTGGCCTGCTCCAGTCCGCCCAACCAGGCTCCCAGGACCCCCTCGTAAGTCCTGGGACCGGTCATCGGACCGAAGCAGACCCCGGTGCCCTCCCCCAACAGCCGCGCACCGGCGGCCGGTCCCTCCCCCGAGGCGGACAGCACCACGATCAAGTTGGGCCGGTCCACGGCCTCCACCAGCGCACGAGCCGCCTCGTACGAGGTCCCGTCCCCCAGCGGTGGCGCCGCCACCAGCCCGCCCAACGGCCCCAGCGCGTCGCACACCGCACCGATGGCCGCGGGACGCCGCTGCGTCCCGTACAGGAGGTTGTGCACCCCCAACCGGTTCGCGAACTCCCGCATCCCCACCGGACCGACGCCCGGCACGCCCTCCAGCCACGGCGTGACCCCCTCGGCCACGAGGCGGCGCACGGCATCCGCGGCGCCGGGCTCTTCCACAAACGCAGCACCCATATCCAGCGAGTGTGCTGGTCCGGAGCCCGGTGCACACCGCCGCTCCCGGCTGTGTGTCAACTCACCCCACCGGGCGCGCCCACCGGTGCCGCTCCCGCCAGTCGGGCCATCCGCGCCATCCGGGAACCCAGTCGGCGCACGGCGTCCAGCACCGGGTCCGGGCCGGGCCCGGCGAACCGCCCCGGCGGTCCGGCCGGGCCGATCCAGCACATGCCCAGCCCCTCCGCGAAGGCCGCGAGCTCGTCCAGCCGCTCGCGCGCGTCCGCCCCCGGCGCCACGAACCCGGCGGCCGGCTTCCCCAGCCAGTCACCGCGCCCGAGCGCCTGCGGCAGCGTCGTGCCGAAGAGGATGCCGTCGGCCTCGGCCAGCAGCTCCCACTGCGCGTCGCCCAGTTCCGCGGCCGCGACGAGATGGCTGCGCGCACCGGCGTCCGCGGCGCCGTCGCGCGCCACGACCGCCTGTGCACACACCCGCCCCGCCCGCCCCGCGTGGACGACCACGACCAGCGGGGGCCGGGCTACCCCCATCCCGTGTCACCCGCGAACGGGTGGCCCGGGGACGCGGCCTGGCAGGCGCGGGAGGTGGTGTGGTGGTTCATGAGGTGACACTTTCTAGGAGAAACATACCGGGAGGAATGGCGATCGCTCCCCTGGGACGAGAAAAAAGGACCGCATCGCAGGAAACGCCCAAGAGGGACCGAGTCCAGGCGAAAGCACCTGGTCAGGCGGCTACCGGCACGAGTGGGAGCGGACCGGGCAGCAGGGCCCGGCGCAGCGCGCGGGTGGTGTCGGCCGGACAGGGCCCGAGGTCCGAACCGAGCACTTCTGCGAGGGTTCGGTATGTTTCGAGCGATTTTGCCGACGTCACGGCCCGCAATTCCGTCCGCAGCTCCCGGTGCCGGCCCAGCGCGAGCTCGGCCTCCACCCACTGCTTCAGCGCCGAGAGCCGGGTCGCCTCCAGGTCCGCGACCCGCGCGGCGAGCCGCGGACCGGCCTCGATCCCCCCGAAGGCCGGGCCCCGCCACAGCCGCAGCGCACCGCGCAGCCGCCGGGCCGCGGTGGCGAACTCCCCCCGCGCCATGGCCCGGTAGCCCGCTCCCGCTTCCCGGGCGAAGACGCCCTGGTCGCTGCGGCCGCTGTCCGTGTCCAGGAGAAACCCGCCGGGCAGCGAGACCAGTACGGCCTCGGGGGTACGCCGCCCGGCGGAGTCGGCGGCGCCCGCGAGGAGTTCACGTATCTGGCGGATCGCGGTCAGCAGCATCGCGCGGGCGCGCTCGCCGTCGGGTCCGTGCGCCGACAGCTCCGCCGCCAGGACCGTGGTGGGCACCATCTGGTCGGCGTAGGCGGCGAGTACGGCGAAGACCTGACGGGCGGGCTGGTTCGTGGGGACCACGGGCACGCCGTTCTCCAGGGCGCGAAGCCCGCCGAGCACCTCGATGTCCATGAATCCCTCCCCAGGGCGCGCCGCGTGGAGGCCCGTTTACATACCGGGCCCTGGAGAAAAATAATACCCGGAAGTTTTTTTCATGGGAACGGTTCCACATCACGAATCACGTGACCCGGGGCACAAAAAAACCGGCCCTCCCCGCACTGGGCGGGAAGGGCCGGCAGGAGCGCGCCGACGGCGCCGGGCGGTCGCCTCAGGCGACGTCCTCCTCGGCGTCGTCGGGGAACTGCCGCAAACCGTCGCAGTCGCACAGGTGCGCCCCCTGCGCGCCGTGCAGCGCACGACCGCCGCGGCCGGGAGCCGTGTCGAGCCGGATCGCCACGGCCGAGACGACCAGGCTCGGCATCACGCTCGTGTAGAGGGCGGACACCTCATCGTCCAGCGTCAGGCCGAGCGTCTGCGACATCACGTTCAGCCCGGCGAACGAGCCGACGATCAGCCGGGACGGCTGCCCCGGATCCACGTGCGAGAGCAATTCACCGCGGGCCTTGGCCTCCGTCATCAGCTCGGTGTGCAGGTCGATCCACCCCTGGTAGGGCGCCGCCCGGTCCAGCGAGCGGCCGTTCTGCTCCAGCGTGAGCCGCGCGCTCCCGCGCATCAGCACGTCGTGCTGCAGGCGGTGCGAGAAGATCATTCCGACATCGACGAACTGCTGCGCTTTGAATTCCTGCGGGGTGAAGGCGGGCTCGACACTGACCTGGGCGTCGATGACCGCCTGTGCCAGGTCTTCCTTCGAGTCGAAATGGAAGTACAGGGCTCCCTTGGTGACCCTGGCGATCTTGACGATGTCCGTCAGTTTCGCCGCGTCGTAGCCCCGGTCCTCGAAGACCAGCGCGGCAGCCTCCAGGATCGCCTGGCGCGTCCGCACGGCGCGGTCCTGCTTCACCTGGGGTCGTTCAGTCCTCATCAGTCGTTCTGTCCCTCTCCATGCCCCCCGTCCGATCGGCATTACATGCCCCCGGGTACGTACCTATGAGTACAGCTTCACACCATCGTGAAGCCTCCGTCCACAGGCATCGTGACGCCTGTGACGAACGAGGCACGAGGGCTGCACAGCCACGCGGCCGCTTCCGCTATCTCCGCGGGCTCGGCCGTCCTCGGCTGCGGGGTCGCCGCGTGCAGCTGCTCCTCGACGCCAGGAACGGCGGCGAACCACTGCTCGACCACCTCGGTCCGGGTGGTGCCGGGGGCCACCGCGTTGACCCGGATGCCCTGGGCGGCGTACTCCGCGGCGGCCGCCTTGGTCAGGCCGATCACCGCGTGCTTGGCGGCGACGTAGGGGGCGGCCACCGGGGTCGCCAGCAGGCCGCCGACGCTGCTGTTGTTGACGATCGTGCCGCCACCGGTCAGCAGCATGGCCGCGATCTCGTCCCGCAGGCAGTTCCAGGTGCCCCGGACGTTCACGTCCATGATCTGGTCGTAGAGGTCGTCGCCCATCTCGTGCAGCGGCGAACGCCCCATGCCCCAGCCCGCGTTGTTGAAGGCGCAATCCAGCCGCCCGAAGCGGTCCACCGCGACGGCCACCGCCGCGGCCGTGTCCCCCGCACGGGTCACGTCGGTCACGGCGTACTCGACCTCCGCGCCCTCGGCGCGCAGCTCCCGCGCCAGCTCCTGGAGCCGGACCTCGCGGCGCGCGGCCAGCACCAGCCGGGCCCCCTCCCGCGCGAACACCCGGGCCGCGGCGGCTCCGATGCCGCTGCTCGCCCCCGTGATCAGCGCGACCTTGCCGTCGAGCAAGCGCTCTCCCGCCATGACAGTCCCCATTTCAGATGTCGTCGTCTCTTCGGTGCCCGCGGCACCCGTCCGCCCAGGTCCGCGTGGTTCCCGCGGCCCGGTCCGGAAGCTTCATGCGGCCCAGGACAGGCCCGCCGCCGCCTCGCCGTCGAGGGTACGCAGGAGCTCCTCGTCGATCTCGTCGAGGGAGCCGACGACGTGCCGCACCCCCACCTCGCGCATCAGGCTCGCCTGGAAGCCGTGGCGGAAACGACTGGGGTGACCGATGAAGGGCACCCGCAGCGCGCGGGCCGCCTCCGAGACCCGTGCGACGTCGTCGATGAAGACCGCCTCGTCGTAGGCGACGCCGAAGGTGTCGACGGCTATCTCCTGGATGCCCGGCCGGAAATCGTTGGTGCAGACGTAGCCCGGCTCGTCGAAGAGGTGCCCGTAGCGGCCGAGGTGGGTGTCGAAGTGCGCCTTGTCCAGGCCCCCGTAACAGACCGTGCGCAGACCCAGGGCGCGCAACCGGTGGAGCAGCTGTTCGGCGCCGGGGAGCACCGCGAGGGGGTGCTCGGCGAGGTAGGCGGCGCGCTCCTCGAAGTACGCCTCCAGGACCTGCTCGGGGGTCCAGTCGAGGCCGGCCGCGGCGCCGAGCGCGCGGGCCGCGACCGTGCGGGACTGCGAGAAGACCGCGCGCTCCACGTCCGCGTCGTAGGTGCCGCCGCGGCTGGTCACGAACTGGTGGATGACCGGGCTGAAGGTGTCGTTGAGCAGGACCCCGTCGATGTTGACGGCGGCGAGCCTCAAGTGCCCCAGCGGGCGGGTGGCGTGGCGGGCGGGCATCGGTGTCTCCCATCGGCGGGGGCCGCTTGGGGTGGCAGGTCGTGCGGGTGCGGGGCGCTGCGGGTGGCGGCGGGACCGCTGCCGAACAGTTGCAGCCACCGGCCCACCGGGGGACCCCCAGAAAAATACTCCCAAGTACGCAGGCGCTGCAGAATAAAAGATACCCGATCTATGTCTAGATCTGGCTGGTAGGCCGAAAATCGACGCAGGGTGACGGAATGAGTCGCTCCTAGTCATTGACCTGCGGAAACCTTGCTCGCGTTGGCCGATTCCGCTACCCCTTCCCATGTGGAGTGTGTCACTTCTGATCCCCAAACTGAGTGATCATCGGGTAATCCTCTGTCTGTCAACCAAACCCGGAAGTACGTACCCGGCGACGGCAACCCGGTGCGACTTCCGGCCATGATCCAAAGGGGCATCATGATCACGACCTTGGAACCGACGACCGACCTCACCCCGCGCTCGCCCGCGCTCCCGGTGGACTGCGTCTGCCCGGACGGCTCCGGAACCGCGTTGACCAGCACGGTTCCGCGTGAACTCGTGCACCGCGCGGCCGTCGCCGAGGTGTTCCTCACCGGCATGTGCCGCCCGGGCCCCGACCGCTTCCACGTGCGCGCCCAACTCCCGCGCGGGCACAGCTTCTTCAGCCCGATCGCCGGTACGCACTACGACCCGATGATGATCTGCGAAACCATTCGCCAGGTCGGTTCCTACGTCGCCCACGAGGCGTACGGCGTACCGCTGGGCCACCAGTTCCTGCTCTGGGGCCTCGACTACTCGACGATGCCCGAGAACCTCGTGATCGGGGACGCCCCGGCCGACCTCGACCTGGAGGTCACCTGCTCCGACATCCGGATGCGCGGCACGCAGCTCCAGGCCCTGCGGTACGAGGTGACCATGCTCCTGAACGGAGTGGTGATCGCCACCGGCGACGTCGGGTACACCGTGACCTCCCCCGCCGTCTACCGGCGGCTGCGCGCCGCGCAGTTGGACCGCCGTCCGATGCCCTCGTTGCCCTCGGCGCCCCTCCAGCCCGCACAGGTGGGCCGGATCTCGCCCTTCGACGTGGTCCTCGCGGCCACCGCGCAGACCACCACGGCCGTCACCTGGCAGCTGCGGTACGACACCCGGCACCCGGTGCTCTTCGACCACCCCGGGGACCACCTGCCGGGCATGGTCCTGTTGGAGGCCGCCCGCCAGGCCGCGGTGGCCCTGACGCCCGCACCCGCCGTCATGCCCGTCTCGGTCGTCAGCACCTACCAGCGGTACGCGGAGTTCGGCATACCGCTGTGGGTCACCGCGGAGCGCACCGGCCCCACCACGGTCCGGGTCACCGGGACGCAGGAGGACGAGCAGGTCTTCCTCGCCCTCGTGGGTACCGGCCAGGTACAGCCAATGCCGTTCGGGATGACGCCCTGATCACTGCGGCCACGGGGGACGCAGCACGGGGCACCGGAACACGGAGCACCAGAGCACGACACACGGATACGCCGAAGGGCCCTGCCCCACCGCTGACGAAGCGATGGAACAGGGCCCTTTCGTGCTGTGGCGACTACTTCAGCTTGGTGCCGGTGGAGCGCAGGTTCGCGCACGCCTCGGTGACGCGCACGGCCATGCCCGCCTCGGCGGCCTTGCCCCAGGTGCGGGGGTCGTACTTGGACTTGGTGCCGACCTCGCCGTCGACCTTCAGGACCGCGTCGTAGTTGCGGAACATGTGCTCCACGACCGGACGCGTGAAGGCGTACTGGGTGTCGGTGTCGAGGTTCATCTTCACGACGCCGTTCTCCAGCGCGGTGGCGATCTCCTCGGCGGTGGAGCCGGAGCCGCCGTGGAAGACGAAGTCGAACGGCGAAGCCTTGCCGTACTTCTCGCCGACACCGGCCTGCAGGTCCTTGAGCAGCTCGGGACGCAGGACGACGTTGCCCGGCTTGTAGACGCCGTGGACGTTGCCGAAGGAAGCGGCCAGCAGGTAGCGGCCCTTCTCGCCCAGGCCCAGGGCCTCGGCGGTGCGCAGCGCGTCGTCGACGGTCGTGTACAGCTCGTCGTTGATCTCGTGGCTGACGCCGTCCTCCTCGCCGCCGGTCGGGGTGATCTCGACCTCAAGGATGATCTTGGCGGCCGCGGCCTTGGCCAGCAGCTCCTGGCCGATGGCCAGGTTGTCGGCGAGGGTCTCGGCGGAACCGTCCCACATGTGCGACTGGAACAGCGGGTTCAAGCCACGGGCCACGCGCTCGGCGGACACCTCGAGCAGCGGACGGACGTAGCCGTCCAGCTTGTCCTTCGGGCAGTGGTCCGTGTGCAGGGCGACGGTGATGTCGTACTTCGCGGCCACGATGTGGGCGAACTCGGCCAGCGCGACGGCGCCGGTCACCATGTCCTTGTTGTACTGGCCACCCAGGAACTCCGCACCACCGGTGGAGATCTGGATGATGCCGTCGCTCTCGGCCTCCGCGAAGCCGCGCAGTGCAGCGTGCAGGGTCTGGGTCGAGGTCACGTTGATCGCCGGGTAGGCAAACTTGCCTGCCTTCGCCCGGTCGAGCATCTCGTTGTAGACCTCGGGGGTTGCGATGGGCATCTGTCCGCTCCTTGGATGTGCGGGGAGTGTGCTTATTGCGGGCCCTGACCTGGGGGCGACGTTGCCGTCGGGGCTATCTTTCCAGACTCCGCACGACACTCCACCTCGGTGGCGGACCCGCCCGGGCCCAGCCGGGCGGAGTGTTTCACGTGAAACACCCCACCCGGTGCGAAAGTCGCAGGTCAGGACCGCCTCGGGGAAATTTGGGGACCTAAGTCACCAGTTCCCGACGCACCCGTTCGCGTCAGGAGAGGCCGAGGTCCCCGAGCTGGTAACCGGTGAGGTAGGGCACTCCGGCGGCGGCGATGGCGTCGGCGGCGCCGCGGTCGACGATCGTGGCGACGGCCACGACCTCGCCACCGGCCTCACGGACGGCCTCGACGGCGGTCAGCGGGGAACCACCGGTGGTCGAGGTGTCCTCGACCACCAGGCAGCGACGGCCCTTGACCTCGGTGCCCTCGATGCGGCGCTGCATGCCGTGGGCCTTCTGCACCTTGCGCACGACGAAGGCGTCCAGACGCTGACCGCGCGCGGCGGAGGCGTGCAGCATCGAAGTCGCGACCGGGTCGGCGCCCAGGGTCAGACCGCCGACGCAGTCGAAGTCCAGGTCGGCGGTGAGGTCGAGCATGACCTGGCCGACCAGCGGGGCGGCCTCGCCGTCCAGGGTGATCCGGCGCAGGTCGATGTAGTAGTCGGCCTCCCGCCCGGAGGAAAGCGTCACCTTGCCGTGCACAACGGCCTTGTCCTTGATCTGCTGGAGCAGCTCACCACGTACGTCACTCATGCCCATGAGCTTAGAGGCCGTCGTGCGCGTCGGACGCCCGGAGACGGCGCCAGGTCCACGTCGTGGACAGCTCCAGCGGGTCGATGGGCGTGACCAGCTGCGGCAGGGTGTTCAGGCCGTTGGGCGGTCCGGACTGCGGCTCGACGCAGACGAACTCCTCGGGCTGGTCGTAGACCACCAGCCATTCGGCCCTGCTGGTCAGGCGCAGCTCCAGGGCGCCGGGCCAGGTCAGCGTGACGTCGACGCCGTACGGCATGCCGAAGCAGTCGTCCCAGGGGCCGGGCAGCGGCTCGATCCGCCGGCCGGTCGGGAGGTAGTCCGCACCGCGCTCCTCCTGCCAGACCGGCTCGAAGGACAGCTGTACGTCCTCCCCCACCCCGAGGTTGCGGCGGAACCAGGGGTGCCAGCCGACCTGGGCCGGGAAGGAGTCGTCGTACGTCTCCACGCCCATGGCCAGGGTGAGCGCTTCCGGTGCGAGGGCGAAGGTCTGGGTCACCCGGCCCCGGAAGGGCCACGGGTCGGCGAGGTCGTAGGTGAAGGAGGCCTCGGCCGTCCGCTCGGCCGTCGCGGTTCCGGCGGGGGTCCAGGCGGCGTGCCGGCCGAAGCCGTGGATGGCGTGCGGCGGGTGGTCCAGCGGCATCTGGTGGAGCACGCCGGCGTCCCGGAAGCGCCCCTCGCCCAGCCGTCCGCACCACGGGACCATCGGGAAGGACCCGAAGTCGTCCCCCTGGCGCAGCAGCTCCAGTCCGTCGACGCGCAGACTGCTGATCCGGCAGCCGTTCTTCTGGTCGACGGTCAGTTCGGCGCCACCGGCGCTCAGTCGCGTACTCATGCCCCGACCCTAGGGCACCCCCCACGGCTCAGCGTCGGCGCCGCAGGGCACGTCCGACGACGACCGCCGAGGCGAGGGCGATCGCCGCGGCGGGGGCCAGCCAGCGCAGGTTCAGGGCCTGGGCCCCGGAGTCCGGCGCGGGGACCGGGGCGTAACGGCCGCGCGGGGGTGCGTGGTCGACCTCTTCGGCGCTGCGGCCGATCATCGTGCGGCGGGCGTGGGCGGCTTCGGCGGGCGGGCGCGGGGTGTCCCCGAGATCGCCGAACTCCCCGAACCGGCCGAAGTCGTGGTCGAGGAAGGGGTCCAGCGACGGCGGCGGCACCTCGGTGTCGAACACCGTGGCGGACACCTCGATGACCTCGGGTCCGTCGGGTCCGTCGGGCCCCTCGGGCTCCTCCGGCTCCTCCGTGTCCCGCGGCTCCCGCTGCTCGTCCAGGTCGTCCGCGGTAGCCGCGGGCGCCGCGTCCGCCGCGTCCGCATCCACGTCCGTGGCGGGCGGAGCCGTGGCGGCGGTCGTCAGGTTGACGCAGGTGCGGTCCAGCAGCCGGTGCACCGCGGTGGCGGTGGCCTCCGGGGCGAATCCCGCGGCCCGGCCGTCGGCGCTGCCCGCGGCGGTGAAGACCAGCCGGGTACCGCCGTCCTCGGGCACGAGCCGCAAGGAGAGGGTGGTCTTCACGGAGCCCGGGCCCCGGACCTCCGTGCCCCGGCCCTCGGCCTCGAAGGTGTCCTCGTCCCGTTCGGTGACGGCCCACGCACCCCGGTAGGTCACGGTGTGCCCGCCGACCCGCAGCTTCAGCCGACCGGCCAGCGGCCCGGAGGCGTCGTCGGCGTCCTGTTGGAAGCCGGGTACGCACCGGGCCAGGCGGGCGGGGTCCCGCAGCACCGCTCGGAGGTCGGCTACCGGTACCGGAACGAACACCTGATGCTCCATGCCGCCGAGCCTACCGAGGGCGCGGCCCCACCGTGCGCTTTCCGACCCCCGGGCCGCACGGGACGACTGTGATGACAGGCCCTAGTGCTGTGGCCGGAAAGGTTTGCCGGGTCGCGGTGTCCGGTGCGGTGCATCGCAAGACGGAGGGCCACGGCTCGTACTGGACGTACCGTCGTGGTCCGACAACGCAGGGGGCACCTCCCAGCGGTAGCTGGGGGAGAGGTGCCGTGCCGGGCGCCGCGACACGGTGAACCTTTCCGGTCACAGCACTAGAAGGAGTAGCGCGGGTGGGGGAGGGTCGAGGGGGGCAGCCCGCGCATGCGGACGCGTTCGGTGTCGCGGGCCGCGTCCTGGAGCGCGCGGGTGGACAGGGAGCGCAGCACCGGGGCGTCGCCGTCGACCCGCAGTTCGGGGACCGCTTCCCGGGCGGACAGGACGAAGCCCCAGTCCTGGGGCGGGGCGACGGAGCCGCCCTGCGCCCGGTCGGGGCCCGCCGCGAATCCCGTGAGCCGCCCGCCCGCGCTGTACGGGGCGGTCCGCAGTCCGGCGGCGCGCAAGGTGGCCTCCACGGTCCAGTAGGTCCGCGGCCGGGAGGCCAAGGGGCCCGCGGACACCGCGAGCCGGCCGCCCGGCCCCAGCGCTCGCGCGGCCAGCCCGTAGAACTCCTGGGAGTACAGCTTGGTGCTGGGCGTGATCCCGGGGTCGGGCAGGTCGGACACGATGACGTCGTAGCGTCCGGACGCCCCGGGTCCGCGCAGCCAGTGGAAGGCGTCCGAGGTCACCACGGCGACCCGCGGGTCGGCGTACACGTGCCCGTTGAGCTGCGACAGCATCGGGTCGGTGCGGGCGAGCCGGACCACGCCGGGGTCGAGCTCGACGACGGTGACGGAGGCGACGTCCGGGTAGCGCGCCACCTCGCGCGCGGCCAGTCCGTCGCCGCCGCCCAGGACGAGCACGCGGGCGTGCGGGCCCGCCATCGCGGGGTGCACGAGGGCCTCGTGGTAGCGGTACTCGTCGTAGCCGCTGACCCGCAGCCGCCCGTCGAGGTACAGGTCGAGGGAGCGCGGCGAGCCGGTGGGCGGGCCGGTGACGACCAGTTCCTGGACGCCGGTCTGGAGGGCGACCCGCACCTCGTCGCCGTAGACCGCGCGCCGGGCCATGCGTTCGAAGTCGCCGGCCAGCACGGTCGCCGCCGCCAGGACGAGCAGCACGCCGATGTTGGCGGCGAGCAGCAGCCAGCGCCCGCGCCGGCTCAGGTCGCGGCGGAACAGCCACAGGACGAGCGCCCCGCCCGCGACCGCGTTGACGGTGCCGGTGAGCATCGCCCCGGTGAGCTGGCCGAGCAGCGGCAGGAGCAGGAAGGGGAAGGCCAGGCCCCCGACGAGCGCGCCGACGTAGTCCGCGGCGAAGAGGTCGGCGACGGCGCCGCCCGCGTCCTGCCGCCGGATCCGCTGGATGAGGGTCATCAACAGCGGGATCTCGGCCCCCATGAGGATGCCGATGGCGAGCGAGAAGCCGACGAGCGCCGGTCTGGACTCGCCGAACCAGGCGAAGCTCGCGTACAGCGCCATGGCGGACAGGCCCCCGACCAGGGCGAGCAGCGCCTCGACGGCGCCGAAGCCGAGGGCGGGGCGTTCGCGCAGGCGCTTGGCCAGCAGGGAGCCGACGCCCATGGCGAAGACCATGACGGAGAGCACCACGGACGCCTGGGTGACGGAGTCACCGATCAGGTACGAGCCGAGGGCGAGCAATTCCAGCTCGTACACGAGCCCGCAGGCGGCGCAGACGAACACGGTGGCCAGGACGAGGAGCCGGCCGGTCCGGGGCCGTACGGGGAGGGCGGCCGGGGTGGTGGCCCTGCCCCTGGGCTCCGCTGCCGGGAGCACTCCGCCGGGGGCGGAACGGTCGATCATGAAGCGAACCGTACGTCACTGCTCGGCTGCACCCCGTCACCCACATGGGTGCAAGTGACGCACTGCCCGGGCCACTTGGCGTAACCGGGGAGCGACCCCCGAGCGACCCCGCACGCCGGGACGCGGCGCCGCCCGACCCCGGGCACGGCGGACCCGGGGCCGCGGGCCCGGTGCGGAAACGGTGCGGAGACCGGCGCCGAAACCGGGGCCGAAACCGGGGCGGAACCGGCGCGGAACCGGGGCCGAAACCAGTGCGGAACCTGCGCGGAAACCGGTGCGGAACCGGTGCGACGCGCGTACGACCCCGCCCTACTGCGCCGCGGCCGCCATCCGTACGCCCACCCGGGTCCGGGTCGCGACCAGCTGCCCCTCCTGCGGGTAGGCGTGCCAGGTGCGCCACCTCACCTGCCCCTCGCAGCGCTGCGCGAGCAGCGCGGTGAAGGCGTACGGGCTGCCGGGAAAGGTTCCGGCGAGCCCGTTCGGGTGATCCGCGACCAGGGCGAGCAGCTCCTGTGCCCGTCCCGCGAAGGAACCCTCGGAGAGGATCTCGACGCGCGCGGCGAACTCGTACTCCCAGTCCCCCACCCGCTTGGCCACGCCGAGCGGCAGCGGGGTGCTGCTGCCGGGCATGCAGGCGACCGTCTCCGAGCAGAGCACTTCGCCCTCTTCCAACAAGACCTGGTGGGAGGCGCCGAGCAGGCGCAGCTCCACCTTCGCGCCCTGCAGCTCGAGGTTCAGTACGGCGAGGGCGGGCAGCCGCTCCCGACCCAGGGCCCAGGCGAGGTCGGCGGCACGCGTGTCGGTATAGGTGGTCTGGAGGGTCGTGAGCATGAGTCGGCTCCGCAAACGCGCGAGGGGAGATGGGCCGGGACCCGCCAGCGGTGATCAACGGGTGGGGGGGCACCGGCTCTGGTCCACAGGAAGTCCAGCGAGGTCCGAGGACTGGTCTACTCAACCGAGGGAATCATGAAAGGCACGGCACTCACAGCGTTTTTACCCAACTTGACGGGGTTTACATCCCCCCGGGGGCTCCACAGTTCAGGTGTTCAACCACGGGTCCCGCGCGGCGGTCCCACAAGCCGCCCAACCAGGCGTTCCACGGAAATGCGCCCGGCGAAACCCACCCCCGCCGGGCACCTTCCCACCGCATATTCCGCACGCCTACTCCGCGCCGCGCCCCCGGTCAGCTGCTGCCGCACCCGCCGCCGCCCCCGCAGGACGACGAGGACGAGCCGCAGGAGCTGCTCGAACACGAGGACGAAGAGGATGAGCACGACGAGCCGCCGTGCGACGACGAACCGCTGTCGCCCGCCCACCAGCTGCCGGAGCCGGAGTCGGAAGAGGAACCGGAGGACCGCGAGGACTTCCGCGATCCGCCCCGGGACCCGCCGTACGCCAGCCACAAGAAGAACCCCACCAGCGCGGCTGCGATCACTGCGAAAAAGGCCAGGAACATGATCCTCGCCCCCCTCCTGTACGCCTCGGTCCCCCGAGGGGCGGGATCCCCGCGTCCCGCGTGTCAGGGGGATTCCCGCGGCCCGTTCCGGCCAAAGCACACTTGAGCAACTCCAGAGGTTGACCAAGGATGACGCCCATGAGCGCACCCGTGGGCGGCAGCCGCCCCTTCCTGAACCGCCGTCTCGCCTCCTTCGGAACGACGATCTTCGCGGAGATGTCCGCGCTGGCCACGAGCACGGGATCGATCAACCTGGGCCAGGGGTTCCCCGACACCGACGGGCCCGCCGAGATCGCCGAGGCGGCGTCCCGCGCGGTGCTCTCCGGCCGCGGCAACCAGTACCCGCCCGGCCCCGGCGTCCCCGAACTGCGCGCCGCCGTCGCCCGCCACCAGCAGCGCTTCTACGGCCTGTCCTACGACCCCGACACCGAGGTCCTGGTCACGGCGGGCGCCACCGAGGCCATCGCGGCCGCCCTCCTCGCCCTCCTCGAACCGGGTGACGAGGTCATCGCCCTCGAACCCTTCTACGACTCCTACGCCGCCTGCATCGCCATGGCGGGCGCCACCCGCGTCCCGGTCACCCTGCGCCCGCACGCCGGCGCCTTCGCCCTCGACCTCGACGAGCTGCGCGCCGCCGTCACCCCGCGCACCCGGCTGCTGCTCCTGAACACCCCGCACAACCCGACGGGCACCGTGCTCACCCCGGCCGAGCTGGCCGGGATCGCCGCCCTCGCCGTCGAGCGGGACCTCCTCGTCGTCACCGACGAGGTGTACGAGCACCTGGTCTTCGAGGGCGCGCACACCCCGCTCGCCGCGCTGCCCGGCATGCGCGAGCGCACGGTGACGATCTCCTCCGCGGGCAAGACCTTCTCCTTCACCGGCTGGAAGGTCGGCTGGGTGACGGCCCCGCCGGAGCTGGTCACGGCGGTCCGCTCGGCCAAGCAGTTCCTGACCTACGTCTCCTCGGGCCCGTTCCAGTACGCGATCGCCGAGGCCCTGGACCTGCCGGACTCCTACTACGAGGGCTTCCGCGCCGACATGGCCCGCAAGCGCGACATCCTCTCCGCGGGCCTGACGGCGGCCGGCTTCGAGGTCTACGCCCCGGCCGGCACCTACTTCATCACCACCGACATCGCCGCCTTCGGGGAGCGCGACGGCCTGGACTTCTGCCGCCGCCTGCCCGCCCTGTGCGGGGTCGTGGCCATCCCCAACCAGGTCTTCTACGACGACAAGGCCGCGGGCGCCACCCAGGTCCGCTTCGCCTTCTGCAAGAGGGACTCCGTCCTCCAGGAGGCCGCCACCCGCCTGGGCCGGCTCTCCCGGCTCTGAGGGACCGGGCGGCCCCGGTCGGCCGGCGGCTCGTAGGGTCTCCCCTGACGGCCTTCCACCCGCGGACGGACGCACGCGCTCGCACGCAGGAACCGGAAGGCCGCAGACATGACCACGGGCACGAGCACGGTGAAGGTCCCGACGCGTCCGCGAACGGCGGCCCTCTCGGCCGGGACCACCGCGCTGGCGGTGTTCGCCGCGGTCCGCGTCGTCGGGGTGCTCGTGATCGCCCTCGGCGCCTGGGCGACGGACCGCGATCCGCTCACCGTCCTCGGCACCTCCTTCGACTCCGGCTGGTACGTCGCGATCACCGAGCACGGGTACGGGCGCAGCCTCGCCTGGCCGCACAGCGGGGCCGTACAGAGCGATCTGGCCTTCTTCCCGCTCTACCCCTCACTGATGCGGCTCACGACCCTCCTGCTGCCCGTGGGGGCCGCCGGGGCGGGTCTCCTGGTCGCCTGGGGGGCGGCCGCGACGGCGGCCGTCGGGATCTACCGGGTCGGCGAGCGGGTCGCCGGGGCCCGGACCGGGGTGCTGCTGGTGGCGCTGTGGGGGGTGCAGCCGCACGCCGTGGTGTTCACCGCCGGGTACACGGAGGCGCTGCTGGCCGCGCTGGCCGCCTGGTCGCTGTACGCGCTGCTGCGCGAGCGGTGGCTGTGGGCGGCGGGCCTCGCGATCCTGGCCGGCCTGACCCGGCCGACCGGCATCGCGGTGGCCGCGGCGGTGTCGGTGAGCGCCCTGTGCGCGCTGCTGGCGCGCGGGGGGCACCGGCGGCCCGAGGTGTGGGCGGCCGGGCTGCTGGCCCCGGCGGGCTGGGCCGCGTACCTGCTCGCCGTGGGAGCGCAGCGCGACGACCTCCTGCACGGCTACTTCGCCGTGCAGGACTCCTGGGGCTCGCGCTTCGACTTCGGGGCCGGGGCGGTGCGCACGGCCTCGCAGGTGCTGATGGGCCAGAGCGGGCCCAATGCCGTGATGACGCTCGTCGTGCTGGCCGTGGCGACGGGCCTGGCGGTGCTGCTCCTGCTGGACCGGGCGCCGCTGCCGCTGCTCGTGTACACGGCCGTGCTGCTGGTGATAACCCTCGGCGGCGCGGGCTTCTTCGATTCGAAGCCGCGGTTCCTGCTGCCGGCCTTCCCGCTGCTGCTGCCGCTGGCGGCCGCCATGGCGAGAGCCCGGCCGCGGACGGCGGTCGTGGTGACCGGGGTCCTGGCCGGGCTCTCGTGCGGCTACGGGGCGTACCTGATGCTCGTGTCCCACGTGCCGCTGTAGCGGCGCGGGGTCGGGGCACCGGGTGGGCGGGCCCGCCGACTCAGTTCTTCGAGTCGTCGCCCTCGGTGTCGTCCTTCTCGTCCGCCGAGTCGACGTCCTTCTCCAGGCCGAACTGCTCCAGGAGCCACTTGTCGAACTCGATGGACGCGCGGACCCAGCTGACCGTGGAGGACACGAAGTGCTCCAGGGAGACGCCGGTGCCGATCAGCATCTGCGCCTCGCCGATCAGGCGGACCGAGCCGTCGTCGTGGGTGTGGCTGTAGACCTTCGGCCACAGGGTGCGGCGGTTCCAGTCGTCGATCGCTTCGAGGAGCTGGTGCTTGTCCTCGATGGCGTGCGGGCGGTCGTAGAACGTCCGCACCGAGAAGACCTGCTGCTCGTCCTCGCCACGGAACATGAAGTACGTGCGGAAGTCCTCCCACGGCGCCGCGAGGTCACCCTCGTCGTCGACGACGTACTTCAGCTCCATCTGCTCCAGGAGCTGCTTGACCAGGTCCTGGTCGGGGACGACGGGGCCCGCCGGTCCTGTGGCCTGCGGTTCGGGCTGGCCCCCGAAATTCGGAATCGAGGCCGGGTCGATGCTCACCGTGTACTTCCCTTCGTGCGGATTGCTTCATCCTCCCCCATCGCGCCCACCCCGTGTCCACCCCCGGACACCCGATCCGCTCCGGGCGGACACGCATAAGAGCTGGTTAAGCGCCTGTATGGCCGGACTGGTCCGGTCGCACGGGGCGACCGGACCGGCTTGATCAGAGCGCTTTGCCGACCAGCAGGCCGTCGCCCGCCACGTCCACGCGGACGGTGTCGCCGTCCTTGACCTCGCCCGCGAGGATCTCCTTGGCGAGCCGGTCGCCGATCGAGGTCTGGATCAGCCGGCGCAGCGGGCGGGCCCCGTAGGCCGGATCGTTGCCCTGGTCCGCGAGCCAGGCCAGCGCCCCGGGCGTCACGTCCAAGGTCAGGCGCCGCTCGGCGAGACGGGCCGCCAGCCGGGCGATCTGGAGCTCGGCGATGTGCGCGAGCTCGTCCCGGTCCAGCGCGGAGAACACCACGAGGTCGTCGAGGCGGTTGATGAACTCCGGCTTGAAGCTCGCCCGCACCACCTCCAGGACCTGCGCCTTCTTCACCTCCGCCGAGGTCAGCGGGTCCATCAGGTACTGACTGCCGAGATTCGAGGTCAACACCAGGATGGTGTTGCGGAAGTCGACCGTCCGCCCCTGCCCGTCGGTCAGCCGCCCGTCGTCCAGGACCTGCAGGAGCACGTCGAAGACCTCCGGATGCGCCTTCTCCACCTCGTCCAGCAACACCACGCTGTACGGGCGCCGGCGCACCGCCTCGGTCAGCTGACCGCCCTCCTCGTACCCCACGTACCCGGGCGGCGCACCCACCAGCCTGGCCACGCTGTGCTTCTCCCCGTACTCCGACATGTCGATGCGGATCATGGCCCGCTCGTCATCGAAGAGGAAGTCGGCCAGGGCCTTGGCCAGCTCGGTCTTGCCGACGCCGGTCGGCCCCAGGAAGAGGAACGAGCCCGTCGGCCGGTCCGGGTCCGCGACCCCCGCCCGCGTGCGTCGCACCGCGTCCGAGACCGCCGCCACCGCCTCCTTCTGCCCGATCAGCCGCCGCCCCAGCTCCTCCTCCATCCGCAGCAGCTTCCGCGTCTCGCCCTCCAGCAGCCGCCCGGCCGGAATCCCCGTCCACGCACCCACCACGTCCGCGATGTCGTCCGGACCGACCTCGTCCTTGACCATCGTGTCCAGGGAGACCTCCGCCTCCGCCTCGGTGGCCTCGGCGAGCTCCCGCTCCAGCGCCGGGATCTCCCCGTAGAGCAGCTGCGAGGCCGCGTCGAAGTCGCCGTCGCGCTGAGCGCGCTCGGCCTGGCCGCGCAGGTCGTCGAGGCGCTCCTTCAGCTCGCCGACCCGGTTCAGGGACCGCTTCTCCTTCTCCCACCGCGCGGTCAGCCCGCGCAGTTCCTCGTCCTTGTCCGCGAGGTCCTTGCGCAGCCGCTCCAGGCGCTCGACGGAGGCCGGGTCGGACTCGTTCTTCAGCGCCAGCTCCTCCATCCGCAAGCGGTCCACGGAGCGCTGGAGCTCGTCGATCTCGACCGGCGAGGAGTCGATCTCCATCCGCAGCCGCGACGCCGCCTCGTCCACCAGGTCGATCGCCTTGTCCGGCAGGAACCGCGAGGTGATGTACCGGTCCGAGAGCGTGGCCGCCGCCACCAGCGCGCTGTCGTTGATGACCACCTTGTGGTGCGCCTCGTAGCGGCCCTTGAGCCCGCGCAGGATCGCGATGGTGTCCTCGACGCTCGGCTCGGCGACCAGCACCTGCTGGAAGCGCCGCTCCAGCGCCGGGTCCTTCTCGATCCGCTCGCGGTACTCGTCCAGCGTGGTCGCGCCGACCATCCGCAGCTCGCCGCGGGCCAGCATCGGCTTGAGCATGTTGCCCGCGTCCATCGCCGAGTCCCCGCCGGCGCCGGCGCCGACCACGGTGTGCAGCTCGTCGATGAAGGTGATGATCTGCCCGTCGCTGGACTTGATCTCCGCCAGGACCGTCTTGAGCCGTTCCTCGAACTCGCCGCGGTACTTCGCCCCGGCCACCATGGCGCCGAGGTCCAGTGAGACGAGCCGCTTGCCCTTCAAGGACTCGGGGACGTCGCCCTTGACGATCCGCTGGGCCAGGCCCTCGACCACGGCCGTCTTGCCCACGCCCGGCTCGCCGATCAGCACCGGATTGTTCTTCGTGCGGCGCGAGAGCACCTGCACCACCCGGCGGATCTCCTGGTCCCGGCCGATCACCGGGTCGAGCTTGCCCTCACGGGCCGCCGCCGTGAAGTCGGTGCCGAACTTCTCCAGGGCCTTGTACTGGCCCTCGGGGTCGGGGGAGGTCACCCGGCGCCCTCCTCGTGAGGTCTCGAAAGCGGACAGCAGCTTCTTCGCGGTGGCGCCCTGTGCGGTGAGGACCTCGCCCGCCGGACCGCCCTTGGCGGCGATGGCGATGAGGAGGTGCTCGGTGGAGAGGTACTCGTCGCCCAGGCGCCCGGCCTCGCGGGCGGCCTCGGCGAGTACGGCGAGCAGGTCGCGGCTGGGCTGCGGCGGCGCGACCGTGGACCCGGTGACGCTGGGCAGCGCGGCGAGCAGGCGCTCGGCGCCCGCCCGTACGACGGCCTGGTCGGCTTCGGTGGCCGCGAGCAGGTCGGTGACGTTCTCGTTGTCCGCGCCCGTGAGCAGGGCCAGCAGCAGGTGCGCGGGGGTCAGGTCGGCGTGGCCGCCCTGCACCGCCCTGCTGGTGGCGGCGTTCAGGGCGGCCCGGCTCTTGTTGGTCAGCTCGGCGTCCACGTACGGCTCCTCTCCGTTCCTTCTCGTGTTGCTTCTCTGCTAGGGGAAGCGTGCACAAAGTTGAGTCTATTCCACTCAAGAAGAAGCTCGTACGCTTCGGCGCATGTCCCATGACGTACTCAACCCGACGGCCGACTACCTCGCCTTCTGGCAGGAACGGCACGTCTGCACGCTGACCACCCCGCGCCCCGACGGAAGTCCGCACGTCGTGCCCGTGGGCGTGACGTACGACCCGGAGGCCGGGGTGGCGCGGGTGATCAGCAACAAGCACAGCAAGAAGATCCGCAACGTCCTGGCGGCGGGGCCGGAGGGCGTCCGGGCCGCGGTGTGCCAGATGGCGGGGCGCCGCTGGGCGACGCTGGAGGGGCGCGCCAGGATCCTCGACGACGAGGCGTCGGTGGCCGAGGCGGTGGAGCGCTACGCGCAGCGGTACGGACGCGTCCCGTCGCCCAATCCGGACCGGGTCGTCCTGGTGATCACGCTGGAGCGCGCGATGGGCCGCGCCTGAGGGGCGGAGCAGGGGTGTGCCCCTCGGGCGGGCGCGGGCGCCACTGATTTATTCGGGCCAATTCCGGAACGTTTCCGGTTCAAGCACTGGACGCGAGCAGCACAGCGGCGCCATCGTGTTCAGGTTCACGATGGCGCCGCTGTGTGGGGGAAGCGCCTGAGCGATCTGCGACGACGGGGGAATCGCTTCAGGCACTGCGGGGGGTGGCGGTAGTGACATCGGGTTCGAAGAGCTGGTGATCGCGCTGATCAAGGTTGACGAAGACCATTCCGTACCGCACCTCGCAGCGGACGGGCTGCGGCGCGCCGCGCGGGCGGCGCAGGCAGCGGTAGGCGCGGACGTCCTCGTCCTCCTCGCGCACGACAACGATCGGCTGGCCGAAGAGGGTGACCATCAACGAATCGCCAGTGTGGGGGATGGCCGTGACGAGATCGATGAACTGCCATCCGGACCGGTACGCAGATGCCATTTCGCGACGGAAGTCGCGGTCGTCGGGGGTCATGAGGACACCGCCTCGGGGTGAGAGGTCCAACCGGTGTCACCTTCGGATCCGGAACCTTGCGGTGAGTCGGTCCAGCCCGTGTCGTCCTTCAGAGCCACCGGTGCGTTGGTCCAGCCGGTGTCGAACGATGTTCCTGCCGGCGCCATGGTCCAGCCTGTGTCATAGCTGGCCCTAGCGCTCCCCGCGTCTGTGTCGACGGCGCTGAGTGCACCAAAAACCGCAACGGCGGAGAAAACAACGGCAAGCGCCGAGCGAAGCATTCTTTTGTACATGGTCGGCTTCGTCCTCACTTGATGGAATCCTCTCCCCCGCGTGTCCGACGATGGCTCATTCAGGCACGTCACTGCCACAGGGACGATGCATCATGTTCTTGCATGTTCAGGACCCTGGGGGGTGGAGATTTGCCCAGAAGCGGCACAAACGAGACACATCCCCACCCCGTCACGTCTCTGTGCGACGAGGGAGCACGGCTCTACGCGGCAGCGCTCAGCACGGGCCGTATCGCAAGGGGAGAAGTTGAAAATGCTCCCTGCCTGCTTGAATTCGCTCTTCTGCAGCCCGATCCGGACGACGCGAACCAGCTGCGTCCGGTTCCCCCATCCGTCGCATTGGCCCAACGTCTCCACCCGATTGAACGTGAGATCCAGGACCGCCGACGCAGCGCTGTAGATCTCACCGACGCTTTCGAGCCGTTCCTTACCATCAGTGCCCAGAGTCCCGCCAACACTCACGCCATCACCGTGCTGGAGGGATTCGAGCGGATCAACGCGGCGCTGAACCTGGCGACGGCCGAATGTCACACCGAAGTGCTGACCGTCCAGCCCGGCGGCGCCCGGCCCTCGCTGGCCCTGACCCAGGCACTGGAGCGCGACGCCCCGCTGATCGACCGCGGGGTCAGCATACGGACGCTCTACCAACACACCGCGCGGCACAGCCAGGGCACGCTGGCCTACGTGGACCGGATCTCCGCGGGCAAGGTGGAGATCCGTACGCTCGAAGAACTGATAGAGCGCCTGATCATCTTCGACCGCACCGTGGCCTTCATCCCCGCCAGCGACGACCGGCGGGTGGCGCTGGAGCTGCGGCACCCGGGTCTGGTCGAGTACCTCATCAAGGTCTTCGAGCAGCTCTGGCGGCGCGCTGTGCCCCTGCGCCAGGAAGTGACGTACCGGCACACCCCCGAGGGGATCTCCGGCGTCCAGCGCTCCATCGCGCAGCTCCTCGTCGAGGGGTACGTCGACGAGGCCATCGCCCGGCGGCTCGGCATGAACGTACGGACCGCCCGCGCGCACATCGCGAAGCTGGCCACCGTCCTGGGCAGCGGGAGCCGCGCGCAGCTCGGCTTCCTCATCGCGCAGTCGGGGATCCTCGACGGACCGGGCGCCCTGCCGGGCGGCGGCGGGCTCACCGCCGAACACGACCCGGACCCGGACCTCGACCCCGACCACCTGGTCTGACCGGACCGGCCGGTCCGGCCGACCTGACGGACCGGCCGACCTGACGGAAAACGCGTGCGGGCCCCGCCCCCTGGTGGGGGGCGGGGCCCGCGACGGTCCCTGCGTGCGCGGATCAGTCCAGCGGCCGCTTGGGCCGCCAGACGACCAGGGCGCTGCCCGGCTGCGGCGGCTGGTACGGGACCAGGTCGCGCCGGTACGAGGCGTGCACCTGGGCCTCGCGCTGGCGCAGCACCGCCGCCGCACCGTCCACAGCTGTGGACAGCTCGGCGACGCGCTGCTGGAGCGCGGCGACCTGGTTCTCCAGCTCGATGATCCGCTTGATGCCCGCCAGGTTGATGCCCTCGTCCTGGGACAGCGCCTGCACCGTGCGGAGCAGCTCGATGTCCCGGGCCGAATAGCGGCGCCCGCGCCCGGCCGTCCGGTCCGGGGAGACCAGGCCGAGGCGGTCGTACTGGCGGAGGGTCTGCGGATGCAGGCCCGAGAGCTGGGCGGCCACCGAGATGACGTAGACCGGGGTCTCGTCGGTCAGCTGATAGGGATTGCGTCGGCGGCCGTCCATGTCATGCTCCCTTCGCGGACTCGAACAGGATGGAGCGCGGGTCCTCCGAGGCCGTGGCGTCGCGGAACGACTCCAGTGCCTCGCGGGCCTTGTCCGACAGCTCTGTCGGGACGGTCACTTCGACCGTCACCAGCAGATCGCCGCGGGTGCCGTCCTTGCGGACCGCGCCCTTGCCACGGGCGCGCATCGTGCGCCCGTTGGGGGTGCCCGGCGGCAGCTTCAGCGTCACCGCGGGGCCGTTCAGCGTCGGCACCTTGATGTCGGCGCCCAGGGTCGCCTCGGCGAAGGTGACGGGGACGGTGACCGTGAGGTTGTCGTCCCTGCGCCCGAACACCGGGTGGCTGTCCACGTGCACGACGACGTACAGGTCGCCGCCGGGACCACCGCGCTCGCCCGGAGCGCCCTTGCCGCGCAGCCGGATCCGCTGGCCGTCGGAGACGCCCGCCGGGATCCGGACCTGCATGGTGCGTGAGGAACGGGCCCGGCCGCTGCCCTTGCAGACGTCGCAGGGGGTCTCGGCGATCAGGCCGCGGCCCTTGCAGTCCGCGCAGGGGTCGGTCAGCGAGAAGCCGCCGCCGCTGCCGCGCGAGACCTGCCCGGTGCCGACGCAGGTCGGACACACGCGGGGCGTGCCGTTCTTGTCGCCGGTGCCCGAACACGCCTTGCAGGGAGCCTGCGAGGACATCCGCAGCGGCACCGTGGCCCCGTCCACCGCCTCCGTGAAGGAGAGGGTGACCTCGGACTCGATGTCCTGGCCGCGGCGCGGCTGGGTGCGGGTGCCCGCACCGGGGCCCGCGCCACCGCGGTTGAACAGGCCGCCGAACACGTCGCCCAGACCGCCGCCGAAGCCCCCGGCGCCCGCTCCGCCGCCGCCCTGGGCGCCTCCGAAGAGGTCGCCCAGGTCGAAGTTGGAGAAGCCGCCGCCACCGCCGGGACCGGGGCGGAAGCCACCGTTCCCGAACAGCGCGCGGGCCTCGTCGTACTCCTTGCGCTTCTTGCTGTCACCGAGGACGTCGTGCGCCTCGGAGATCTCCTTGAAGCGCTCCTCGGCCGCGGAGTCACCCTTGTTGGCGTCCGGGTGGAACTCGCGGGCGAGCTTCCGGTACGCCTTCTTGATCTCGGCCTCGGTGGCGTCCTTCGGGACACCGAGGACCTTGTAGTAGTCCTTCTCGACGAAGTCCTTAGTGCTCATCCTCGGTGGCCCTCCTCTCGTGACGTGCTGACATCAGACCTTCAGCCCTTGTCGGGCCCGTCCGTGTCCGTGCCCTGCTCGGCCGCGTCCTCGGACTTGGCCGGAGCGGCCGCGCCCGGCTGGGGCTCGGCCACCGCGACGCGCGCGGGACGGATCGTACGCTCGCCGATCCGGTACCCCGGCTGCAGGATCGCCACGCAGGTCGTCTCGGTGACGTCCGGCGCGTACGAGTGCATCAGGGCCTCGTGGATCGTCGGGTCGAAGGGCTCGCCCTCCTTGCCGAACTGCTGCAGGCCCATCTTGGCGGCGGCCGTCTCCAGCGATTCGGCCACCGACTTGAAGCCACCGAGCAGTTCGCCATGCTCCCGCGCCCGACCGATGTCGTCCAGCGTCGGGAGCAGTTCGGTCAGGAGGGACGCGACCGCGATCTCCTTGACCGCGATCCGGTCCCGCTCGACCCGGCGGCGGTAGTTCTGGTACTCGGCCTGGAGCCGCTGGAGGTCCGCGGTGCGCTCGCCGAGCGCGGTGCGGGCCTGGTCCAGCTGGGCCAGGAGGGCGGTTTCCTTGCCGAGCGAGTCGGCTGCTCCTGCGTCCCCGGCCGGGGCCGCCTTCTCCTCCTTGGAGGAGTCGGCGGCCTTCGGCTCGGCTGCGGCGTCGTCCGCCCTGTCGCCGGTGGGGACTTCGGGCTTCTCGTCGAAGCCCGGGGTCTCCTCCGACATCAGGCAGCGCCACCCTTCGGCTTCTCGTCGTCGACGATCTCGGCGTCGACGACGTCGTCGTCGGCCTTGGCCTGACCCGCGTCACCGGTCGGCGCGCCACCGGCGGCCTGGGCGCCCTGGGCGTCGGCGTAGATCGCCTGGCCGAGCTTCTGGCTGACGGCGCCCAGCTTCTCGGTCGCGGTGCGGATCTCGGCGGAGTCCTCGCCCTTGAGCTTTTCCTTCAGCTCGGCGATGGAGGCCTCGACCTCGGCCTTGACGTCGGCCGGGACCTTGTCCTCGTTGTCCTTGACGAACTTCTCCGTCTGGTAGACGAGCTGCTCGCCCTGGTTGCGGGACTCGGCCGCCTCCTTGCGGCGGGAGTCCTCGTCCGCGTACTGCTCCGCCTCCTGGCGCATGCGGTCGACCTCGTCCTTGGCGAGCGAGGAGCCGCCGGTGACGGTCATCTTCTGCTCCTTGCCCGTGCCGAGGTCCTTGGCCGTCACGTGCATGATGCCGTTCGCGTCGATGTCGAAGGCGACCTCGACCTGCGGGACGCCGCGCGGGGCCGGGGGCAGACCGGTCAGCTCGAACATGCCGAGCTTCTTGTTGTACGCCGCGATCTCGCGCTCGCCCTGGTAGACCTGGATCTGCACGGACGGCTGGTTGTCCTCGGCCGTCGTGAAGATCTCGGACCGCTTGGTCGGGATCGTGGTGTTGCGCTCGATGAGCTTGGTCATGATGCCGCCCTTGGTTTCGATACCGAGGGACAGCGGGGTGACGTCGAGGAGCAGGACGTCCTTGACCTCACCCTTGAGGACACCGGCCTGGAGGGTCGCGCCGAGGGCGACGACCTCGTCCGGGTTGACGCCCTTGTTGGCGTCCTGACCGCCGGTGAGCTCCTTGACGAGCTCGGCGACGGCCGGCATGCGGGTGGAGCCGCCGACGAGGACGACGTGGTCGATCTCGGACAGGTTGATGCCCGCGTCCTTGATGACGTTGTGGAACGGCGCCTTGCAACGGTCCAGCAGGTCCGCGGTCAGCTGCTGGAACTGGGCGCGCGTGAGCTTCTCGTCCAGGTGCAGCGGGCCCTCGGCGGAGGCCGTGATGTAGGGCAGGTTGATCGAGGTCTCCGTGGAGGAGGACAGCTCGATCTTCGCCTTCTCGGCGGCCTCGCGCAGACGCTGGAGCGCCATCTTGTCCTTGGCGAGGTCGACGCCGTGGCCGTTCTGGAACTGCTTCACGAGGTACTCGACGACGCGCTGGTCCCAGTCGTCACCACCGAGGTGGTTGTCACCGTTGGTGGCCTTGACCTCGACGACGCCGTCACCGATCTCCAGGAGCGACACGTCGAAGGTGCCGCCACCGAGGTCGAAGACGAGAATGGTCTGGTCGTCCTTGTCGAGACCGTAGGCCAGGGCGGCGGCGGTCGGCTCGTTGACGATGCGCAGGACGTTCAGACCCGCGATCTCACCGGCCTCCTTCGTCGCCTGACGCTCGGAGTCGTTGAAGTAGGCCGGGACGGTGATGACCGCGTCCGTGACCTTCTCACCCAGGTACGCCTCGGCGTCGCGCTTCAGCTTCTGCAGGATGAATGCGCTCATCTGCTGCGGGTTGAAGTCCTTGCCGTCCAGGTTGATCTTCCAGTCGGTGCCCATGTGGCGCTTGACCGACCGGATGGTCCTGTCGACGTTGGTGACCGCCTGGCGCTTGGCCACCTCGCCGACGAGGACCTCGCCGTTCTTGGCGAAGGCGACGACGGACGGCGTGGTCCTGGCGCCCTCGGCGTTGGTGATGACGGTGGGCTCGCCGCCTTCCAGAACGCTGACGACCGAGTTGGTGGTGCCCAGGTCGATGCCGACCGCACGTGCCATTTTGATTCCTCCAGCAACACTGACTTGAGTGGAACAGACTCAAGGATGCACCACCCGCCCCGCATCGTCAACAGACCTGAGTCGCCCCCACTCAACTTTTAGGCGGCCCTTACGCTCAGCGGGGGGGGCAGTGGGGGATCCCGGACCACATCCAGCCCCGCCGCGCCACATCCAGCTCCCCCGCGCCACATCCAGCCCCGCCGGCGTTTGAGGCGCGGGGTCCGGGGCGGAGCCCCGTGGGGTGCGGGGCGCAGGCCCGCGTGGGCGAAGCGGGCCCCGCCGCGCCACATCCAGCCCCGCCGGCGATTGAGGCGCGGGGTCCGGGGCGGAGCCCCGTGGGGGTGCGGGGCGCAGGCCTTCGGCGGCGGCAGGGCCGAGCGGGGGACCCGACGGGGACCCCCCGCGCGCCCCCACCCCCCGCCGGGAGCCGTACGGCACGGTGCCCCCATGCCGCTGCTGCCACGCCTCCCCCTCCCCGCCGCCCCACCGGCGAAACGGGTCGTCGACCTCCTCGGCGCGCTGCTCCTGCTGGCCCTGCTGGCCCTCCCCCTGGGCGCGGTGGCCGCACTGCTGTACGCCGCCACCCCGCGCGCGGGCGCCTTCGTACGGGAGACCCGCGCCGGCCTCGGCGGCCGGACCTTCCGCACCTGGCGCTTCCGCACGGACGGCCCCCGGCTCGGGGCCGCCCTGGACCGCTGGGCCCTGGACGGGCTCCCGCAGCTGCTGAACGTGGTCCGCGGCGAGATGTCCCTGGTCGGCCCCCGCCCCCTCGCCCACGCGGAGCACCCCGAGCGGCTGCTCGTACGGCCCGGCATGACCGGCCTGTGGCAGGTGAGCGCGCGCTCGGACCTGCCCTGGGAGGAGATGGACCTGCTGGACCGGCACTACGTGGAGAACCACTGGCTCGGGATGGACCTGGCGATCCTGGCACAGACCCCCCGCGCGGTGGTCCGCACGGCCGGCCCGAGGCCCCCGGCGGTCCCCCCGCCCGCACCCGCCGCCGCACCCACCACCGCGCCCGCCACCGACCCCCGGACGGAGCACGCGCCGCAAAGGGTGGCCTGAGCGACACAGATCACCGCACGCTCGGCTACATTGCGGCTCGGGGAATGGGTAATCTCAAGGCTTGACTGACTAAGTTACTGCTTAGTAAGTGCCCGAGTGCCCGCCCTGGCCCGCCCGAGGAGCCTTCCCATGCAACTCGCCGCGATCATCGTGTCGCTGGTCCTGACCGTGGTCGGCGTCGCGCTGCTCGCCCGAGCCGTGGCGCAGATCTACCGGTTCGTCAAGCTCGGCCAACCCCTACCGGCAGGCAGCCGCACGGACCGGCCGAAGGACCGCACGATCACCCTGATCAAGGAGTTCCTCGGCCACAGCCGGATGAACCGCTGGGGCATCGTCGGCTTCGCGCACTGGTTCGTCGCGATCGGCTTCCTGACCCTGCCCCCGACGCTCGCGCAGGCCTACGGCCAGCTCTTCCAGGCGGACTGGACGCTGCCGATCATCGGCGAGTTCCTGCCGTTCGAGCTGTACATCGAGTTCATCGGCGTGATGACGATCCTCGGCATCCTCGTGCTGATGGCCATCCGACTGCTCAGCCTGCCCTCCCGGGCCGGCCGCAAGTCGCGCTTCACGGGCTCGAAGGCCTGGCAGGCGTACTTCGTCGAGTACATCATCCTCACCATCGGCCTCGCGATCCTGACCCTGCGCGGGCTCGAAGGCGCGATCCACCAGGTCGACCACTACGAGCCGGCGTACTTCCTCTCGTACCCCCTGGTGCTGGCCTTCAAGGGCCTCTCGGTCGGCACGCTGCAGACGCTCATCTACCTCACCGCGATGATCAAGATCGGCACCTCGCTGATCTGGATGATCGTCGTCTCCCTCAACACCAACATGGGTGTCGCCTGGCACCGCTTCCTCGGCTTCCCGAACATCTGGTTCAAGCGGAACGCCGACGGCTCCACGGCGCTCGGCGCCCTCCAGCCGATGACGAGCGGCGGCAAGGAGATCGACTTCGAGGAGCCGGGCGAGGACGACGTCTTCGGCGTCTCCCAGGTCGAGCAGTTCTCCTGGAAGGGCATCCTCGACTTCTCCACCTGCACCGAGTGCGGCCGCTGCCAGTCGCAGTGCCCGGCCTGGAACACGGGCAAGCCCCTGTCCCCCAAGCTCCTGATCATGTCCCTGCGCGACCACGCGCACGCCAAGGCGCCGTACCTGCTCGCGGGCGGCGGCAAGGACATGGAGGGCAACGAGAAGGCGACCCCGGAGCAGCTGAAGGACGTACCGGCGGCCGCCCTGGCCGAGGCCGAGCGCCCGCTCATCGGCACCGCCGAGGAGAACGGCGTCATCGACCCGGACGTGCTGTGGTCCTGCACCAGCTGCGGCGCGTGCGTGGAGCAGTGCCCGGTCGACATCGAGCACATCGACCACATCGTGGACATGCGCCGCTACCAGGTGATGATCGAGAGCGCCTTCCCGAGCGAGGCCGGGACGATGCTCAAGAACCTGGAGAAGAAGGGCAACCCCTGGGGGCTGGCCAAGAAGCAGCGCGTCGAGTGGACGAAGGAGGTGGACTTCGACGTCCCGATCATCGGCAAGGACGCGGAGGACCTCTCCGAGTACGACTACCTCTACTGGGTCGGCTGCGCCGGCGCCCTGGAGGACCGGGCCAAGAAGACCACGAAGGCCTTCGCGGAGCTGCTGAACATGGCGGGCGTCAAGTTCGCGATCATGGGCGGCGACGAGAAGTGCACGGGTGACTCCCCGCGCCGTCTGGGCAACGAGCCGCTGTTCCAGCAGCTCGCCCAGGAGAACGTGGCCATGCTCAACATGGCCTTCGGCGAGGACGACGACGACCCGGCGACGAAGAAGCCGAAGTCGGCGAAGCGCATCGTCTCCACCTGCCCGCACTGCTTCAACACCATCGCGAACGAGTACCCGCAGCTGGGCGGCGAGTACGAGGTCATCCACCACACGCAGCTGCTCCAGCACCTGATCGACGAGGGCCGCCTCACCCCGGTCACCCCGGTCGACGGCCTGATCACCTACCACGACCCCTGCTACCTGGGCCGCCACAACAAGGTCTACACGCCGCCGCGCGAGATCATGTCGGCCGTGCCGGGCCTGCGCCAGCAGGAGATGCACCGCCACAAGGAGCGGGGCTTCTGCTGCGGCGCCGGTGGCGCGCGGATGTGGATGGAGGAGCGGATCGGCAAGCGCATCAACAACGAGCGCGTCGACGAGGCCCTGTCCCTCAACCCCGACATCGTCTCGACCGCGTGCCCGTTCTGCCTGGTCATGCTGACCGACTCGGTCAACGGCAAGAAGAACGACGGCCAGGCGAAGGAGTCGGTGCAGGTCGTCGACGTGGCACAGCTGCTGCTGGAGTCCGTACGGATCCCCGCGGCGCCGGAGCCCGAGCCGGCGCCGGAGGCCGAGCCCGCGAGCTGACGCGCGGACGCACACGCACACGCACACGGCGGCGGCCGGTACCCCTCGCGAGGGGTACCGGCCGCCGCCGTACGTGCGCTCGCCCGGGCGGGCTCAGCGCTGCCGGTCGGCGCGGCCCCGGCGGAACATCGCGAAGCCGAGGCCCGCGGCGCCGATGGCGGCCATGCCACCGCCCGCGGCGACCAGGGCCGGGCCGCCCGCGTCGGCCCGCGAGGTGACGCCCTCGGCGCCCGCCTTCACGCCGCCCTTGGGCACGACCCGGTCGGACGTGGCCGGGTGCTTCTCCTGCTTCTCCTGCTTCTGCGGCTTCTGCGACTTCTGCTCCGCCGTGTACTTCTCGATGAGCTTGCCGCCGAAGTCGTAGACCCAGCTGCTGCCACCGTTCTTGCCGTCGATGACGACGAACTTCACGCGGTGGCCGTCCCGGACCAGCTTGTAGGTCCAGCCGTCCTTGACCTCGCTGGGGTTCTTGAGGTCGATGGAGCCGAGGAAGACGCCGTGCGGCGTGAACAGCTCGACGCGCTTGCCGTGCGGACCGTCGATCAGCTTCGCGATCCGCCCGTCGGGCATCGTGACCCGGACGGAGGTCTCCTTGCGGACCTCCTTCTGCTCGTCCTTCTTCTCGTCCTTCTTCTCGTCCTTCTTCTTGCCCTGGTCCTTGTCCTGATCCTTGCCCTGGTCCTTGTCCTTGCCCTCGATCCAGGAGGTCACGGTGCCGTTCGGCTGGAGGACGACGTGCATGCCGTTGTGCTGGCCGTGGGCGGGCTTGCCGTCCTTGCTGACCAGCGTGGCCAGCTTGGTGGACCCGGCGAAGACGTCCGCCTCGAAGTGCTGGTCGCCGATCTTGTAGACCTTGGCGACCGAGCCGTCGGCGAGCTTGACCGTGGTCACGAACGCGCGCAGCCCGACCTTGTCGGTGTTCTTGTCCGGGGTCGGCGTGACGGGCTTGTCGGGGGTCGGCGTGACCGGCTTGTCAGGAGTCGGCGTGACCGGCTTGTCCGGGGTCGGGTCGGTGACCGGCTGCTCGACGCCGGGCAGGACCTCCGCGTCCGGGGCGGCCGGGGAGTCGGCGAAGGCCGCGCCCACCGGCAGGGCCAGGACGGCGACCGCCCCGGCGGTGACAGCGGCGGCGCGGAGGGTGTTGCGACGGGGGCTTCGGCGGGTGCTGCGCATGGGTCGGCTCTTCCTCGTGGACTTCGGGCGTCGGGCTACATCCGAAGCTACGGGGGACATATGTGCGTATTAGGTAGGCAATGTAACGAGCGCCCACAGAGTGCGACGCAGCCGTGTAAACCGGTCCTGGGGACAGCCCCCCGGGGTTCCCCTAGGGGATGTCACAGGTCAGCCGCAAAGGCCCCCGGTTCCGGCCGGCCGCACACCGCCGGTCGCCGGACCAGGTACGTTCGGTCACGTGGCAGGATTCAGGATGGGACGCGGCCGGGACAACAACCGCGCTCCCCAACAACCCCCGCAGCAACAACAACAGCCGTACGGGCAGCAGCAACAGCCGCCGTACGGTCGGCAGCCGCATCCCCCGGCAGGACCGCCGCCACAGCAGCAGTGGCCGCAGCCGTCGCCCGGGGGCCACGGCGAGCCGGAGTACTTCGACCCCCGCTCGGGCGCCCCGGGCGGGCCTCCGTACGCGGGCGGCCAGGGCGGTCAGGGGCACGACGGCTACGGCGGTCAGGGCTACGGCGGCCAAGGCGGTCAGGGCGGTCAGGGCGGGGGCTCGTACGCGGACAACCCCGGGTACACGCAGGCCTTCGCCATCGGCGAGGACCCGTACAACCAGGGCGGGACCTACCACGCGGGCGCGGCCCAGGCCCCCCTCGGGCCGACCGGTCCGCGACTGGGGTGGAAGGACCTGCTGCGGGGCATCGTCATGCGGCCCGGCCCGACCTTCCTCCAGATGCGGGACTACCCCGTCTGGGGTCCGGCGCTGATCGTGACCTTCCTCTACGGCCTGCTCGCGGTCTTCGGCTTCGACAAGGCCCGCAAGGACGTCATCAACGCGACGCTGGCCAACGCCGTCCCGATCGTCCTCACCTCGGCCGTGGCCTTCGTCATCTGCGGCCTGATCCTGGGCGCGGTCACGCACACCCTGGCCCGCCAGCTCGGCGGCGACGGCGCGTGGCAGCCGACGATCGGCCTGTCGATGCTGGTCATGTCCGTCACGGACGCCCCGCGCCTGCTGTTCGCCCTGTTCCTGGGCGGCGACAACATCCTCGTGCAGGTGCTCGGCTGGGCCACCTGGGTGATCGCCGGAGCCCTCTTCACCTCGATGATCAGCAAGTCGCACGACCTGCCGTGGCCCAAGGCCCTCGGCGCGTCCGCGATCCAGCTGATCGCCCTGCTCTCGATCATCAAGCTGGGCACCATCTAGGCGGCCCGGCACCCGCGACAACCCAGGAGGGGCCCGTACGCAGTGCGTACGGGCCCCTCCTGTCTGGGCGGCGCCTAGGCGTCGAGGACCTGGCCCTCGCGCTTCACGACGGGCGGTTCGACCGACCAGGGGAAGTTGATCCACTCGTCGGTCTTCTTCCACACGTACTCGCACTTCACGAGCGAGTGCGACTTCTCGTAGATGACCGCGGAGCGGACCTCGGCGACGTGGTCGAGGCAGAAGTCGTGCACCAGCTTGAGCGTCTTGCCGGTGTCGGCGACGTCGTCGGTGATCAGCACCTTCTTGTTCGTGAAGTCGATCGCCTCGGGCACGGGCGCCAGCATGACGGGCATTTCCAGCGTGGTGCCGACGCCGGTGTAGAACTCGACGTTCACGAGGTGGATGTTCTTGCAGTCCAGCGCGTACGCCAGCCCGCCCGCCACGAAGACGCCGCCGCGCGCGATGCTCAGGATGACGTCCGGCTCGTAACCGTCGTCGGCGATGGTCTGCGCCAGCTCGCGGACGGCGCGGCCGAACCGCTCGTAGTCGAGGTTCTCGCGTACTTCGCTCATGCCTGGTGCCTCACCTGGGTGCGGTGGAAGTTCTGGAAGGACCGCGACGCCGTCGGTCCGCGCTGCCCCTGGTAGCGCGAGCCGTAGCGCTCGCTGCCGTACGGGAACTCGGCGGGCGAGCTGAGCCGGAACAGGCACAGCTGCCCGATCTTCATGCCGGGCCAGAGCTTGATGGGCAGGGTGGCGAGGTTCGACAGCTCCAGCGTGACGTGCCCGGAGAACCCGGGGTCGATGAAGCCGGCGGTCGAATGCGTCACCAGCCCCAGGCGGCCCAGGCTGGACTTCCCCTCCAGTCGGGAGGCGATGTCATCGGGGAGCGAGATGACCTCGTACGTCGAGGCGAGCACGAACTCGCCCGGGTGGAGGATGAACGCCTCGTCGCCGTCGGGCTCGACCATCCGGGTCAGGTCCGACTGCTCGGTGGCGGGGTCGATGTGCGCGTAGCGGTGGTTCTCGAACACCCGGAAGAACCGGTCGAGCCGCACGTCGATGCTGGAGGGCTGCACCATCGAATCCTCGAACGGGTCGATGCGAACCCGTCCGCTGTCGATCTCGGCACGGATGTCTTTGTCGGAGAGAAGCACGTCCCGAGGATACGCAGAGCGCGCGGGCCACCCCCAATCGAGTGCGCCCGCGCGCGTCCGTCCGCTCCTACCGCTCCCGCTACCGCTTCGGCGAACCGACGGGCACCGCGTGCCGCAGTCGCGCGCACCGCGGACACCGGATGAGCCGTCCCGGACCGATCCGCCCGGCCCCGAGATGCTGCATCGGGAACGTAGCGGTGCTGAATACATGCCCTTCGGCACAACGGACGACGGTGTGCTCCATCGAGTCCCTTTCCCCAACGAGCCGTGCTGCGACGAATCGCCACATTAGGGGATGAACAAGACCCACTCCAGTCGCCGCTCCGCACCCCTAAGGTACGCCCCAACTCCCGCCCCCACAGCCGCCGGTACCCCCGACGCGCCCCACCCCCACCGGGCTGAATTCACCGACAAGGGATCATGGGGTACAGTGTGCAACGATGCGGAACCCAGTAATCGGCCCGCTGTGCGGATGTAGTTTAATGGTAGAACATGAGCTTCCCAAGCTTATAGCGCGGGTTCGATTCCCGTCATCCGCTCTTGAGAGAAGGCCCAGGTCAACGACCTGGGCCTTCTTCGTTGTCTAGACCTTTCAGGCCCTTCCGCGCCCTCCGCGTGCCCTAACTCGCAGAAACGCCCTGCCCGGAGGGCCTTTCGCGCACCACGTGCACCGCTCGGACGCGAAGTCGCCTCGGATCGCGAGACACATTTCATGTGACCCACGCCACACGGTCGCCTAGATTCGCCTGTTCGCAACCCTGAAGGCAGCCCTCAACCACACCGCCCGCACGGCGAAGTTGGCGACGGCGCAACGCTCCCTCCGCCCCTCCGACTGCCACCGAAGGCACTCCCCGTCGAAGCGTCGGCGGGCTCGCCCCGATTCGACAGATGATCACGAGTGGTGACAAGCAAGTGACGCGTTGTCAGTGGCGAGTGCTTTCATGGATCCGGTGCGCAGGGAGGCGCATCGCGACTGGTGGGGGGATACAGCTGTGCCCTGGATCAATGACTACTTCCGAGCAGACGGCACCCGGGTCAAAGGCCACGTCCGGCTACCTGCCGGGGCACGGCGGGAGACCGCGACGCTCGGCCTGATCGTCGCCGGAGTGATCGTCTTCGGGAACGGAACAACATCCGCGGGGGCCGGAACAGGCTCGGGTCAGGAGTTACCCAGGCCGCAGTCGACGGTGGTCTACCCGATCAAGTGGCCGGCCTGGGAGAACCAGCAGGCGCCGCTACCGCAGCCGCAGCCGCAGCCGCAGCCCACGGTCTCGTATCCGATTGTCTTCCCCAGCGCAGGGAGCGGCCGGTGACTCGCCGTCCCGCTCGACGTCGGCCAAACCGAGGCAGTCGGCCACGTAGGCAGAAGCGTTCCGACTTCCATTTCTTCTTAGTGCTCGGCCTGGTCGGTGTTTGGGCATCCGGGTTCCTCTTGGCGGTGCAGGCCTGGTTGGCCGATCACCTCTGGGTCCTCGCACTCCCGGTCGCAGCTCTAGCGAGCGCGATTGCCGTGGGGATGTACCTGCAGAAGGAGCGTGCCCGTCGGGAGGCCACTCGAGCCCAGGGGCTCCGGTATGTAGTGGAACACCTGGACGGCCTTCAATACACCCAGTTTGAATACGCCGTGCGAGACCTGCTGCGCCGGGACGGGTGTCAGGACGCGCAGCAGGTTGGCAGGGGTGGCGACAAGGGGGCCGACGTGAAGGCCACCGACCCTCAAGGCAGGCGCTGGGTCATCCAGTGCAAGCACCGGAAGGACGGCTGGTCCGGATCCGCGGTTGGTGCACCCGACCTCTACGTCCTGAACGGCACCGGCCGCCAGGTGCACAACGGTGACGTGCTGGTCATGCTCACCAACGGCCGCTTCTCCCGGCCCGCCCTCGACTTCGCCAAGTCCCAGCGCCTCCACCTCGTCGACCGCCACCTCCTCGCCCAATGGGCCAGCGGCTCCCGCCCACTGTGGGAACTCCTTCGCGCCGTCCCACCACCCCGGAGACCGAGTTCGCTCTCGTGATGCGCCTGAACCACCTCACAGGAGGCTCCGGCCCGTGCCCGAGGTAGGCCAGACAGCTCCCTGCAACACCGCATCAGCCAGTCCGGCACCGCAGGGTGCGCAGCGCGTCGTCACGGGCGTTCGAACGTGCCTTGGTGAACGGAACCGGCGGCCCAGACGCTGGCGTGTCCTGAGTGACCCCGAGAGAGGACCACGACCTTGACCGTGCCGACCGTAACCGCGGCCCCGTCGACGCTTCCGTTACCGCCGGCAACCGCAACCCGGCCCGGCTACCGCGACCGCGTTCGTGCCCGCTATACCGCAGCCGCCGAAGAACGCATCGACAGAGGACGGAACGCTGCCGCCGAACTTGGGTGCAGCAATTCCGTGCCGTGGGATGACATTCGGGCGGTCTACATCCGGCCACTCCGTTCGCCCTGGAAGTCATTTACGACCGTGATCGGCAGCATCGTGAGTGGGGCGATCGTGGCAGCGGTCGTTATCGGATACGTGGGGATCGTGCTGGTGGCTGCCCTGCTGTACTTCGGCAAGGAGAATCGGGCCGAGGCCGCGAAGACCACCCCCACAGCGCAGGAGGCTGCAGCGGTTGCGGCCACGGACGATGGATTCACGCGCGAGGAGAAGAAGCAGCTCGAGTTCTTCGGCGTTGGTGTTGTGTGTGCGGTCGTCGTGGCTGCGAGCCTGCGCGGCTCCAGAGACCGCTGGGACATGATGTCGAAGGGGTACGTCAGAGAAGGCGAAGAGGTCGTGACGGAAGCACTCGAAGTGTTGCCTGCACTTGCCGCCGTCGTGGGAGCTCCGGCCGGGAGGCAGCGGTCCGAGGCCCTTGCCTCCGCCCACGAAAAGACCTCCGCACTCATGACGGCTGTGACGGACAGCTCCAAGTCGGCGGCCGGAATCCCCGGGTACGCAGGGGACCGGAGCCGTCTCAAGGAGCATGGTCAGAAGGTCCGGACGGCGTTCGCGGACAAGCTTGACGGCCTGGTCGAGGACCGGGAGGCTACGGCACGTGCCCTCGGTGCGATGGCGTTGAGCGTGGCCGTGCGGCAGGCCCAGTCTGCGTACGGAGCATTGCTGGACGCAGAAGCACTGCCAGCAGAGCCGGGACCGGAGGTGCCGGACCTCCGCGGGGTACGGAAGGTCTTCGTCGGCGCCGGCCTTGCTGCACTCGGGGTGTTTATGACCGGGACCCTGGGTGGAGCGGATCTCATGGCCGCCATCCCCCTCGCCCTCGCAGTCTTCGGACTCGGCTCATTCCTCGGAGCTCTGTTTACCGGAAAGCTCCACGCGATCGGCCGGGCATACGCGGCCTTCAGGCAGCACGGCAGCGGAGCCCCATAGCCACGATCCCGTCCTTTGGCACTCAGCCCTCTTCAGAACCGCTCGGCGAACGCAGCCCGGCAGGCCGAGAAACCCACATGCCCGCCCGGTCGCCGGGCGGGCATCCGAAGGCCATGGAGCAACCGTCGCCCTCCCTGCGCGTCGTAAGAAGCGGACGGCGGCGGAAGGGATGGAAATCCACACTGCCCGCCTACGGGAGCAACCCCATTCACGCCCAGGCTTCGACGCCAGGCTTGCAGGCGGACGGTGGGGGTCAGGTGGCCTTCCGGGACGCGATCAGCTGGTTGGTCAGTTCCACCGTGCCGAGATACCACCAGAAGATCCAGTCGAGGAACGCCTCGTCGTACTCGCCTCGCTGGTCGGCACGTCGGTGACGCAGGTCGAAACGGTTGGCGATCTCGAAGAGAGCACCTTCATCCTTGCCGAGCTGGTCCTTGATCAAGGCTCGGCGCTCTTCGAGGATGCGAGCAAGGTTAAAGATCGCTGATCGCTTGCTGTCTGGCGACGCGTCTCGGCTCCGGTAGAGAGCGATAGCGTGTCGAACCCCGGAGAGGATCTCGGACGGGCTGCCATTGAGGACCCGGTGAACCATCTCGCCTCTGGCGTCATCGGTGATGGCTACCAGGCGCCCGAGATCTTCGCCCTCGGCAGCCAGCTCGTACTCGATGCCAGCCTCCCGCAGCAGCTCGTTGACCTTCGCGCGGTAGAGGAGGCGAGCCGGACCGTTGTGGAACTCGGAGTAGTGCCAGCCGCAGCTGCCGTACGAGTGGAAGTGGCGCCTACGAGGCCGGCTGAGAAGGTCGTGGAAGACCTCGACCAAGCCGTAGAAGGTGTCCTCGTCCCAGGACTCTGGGGCCAGGGGCCACAGGTCAGGAATGCCGAGCAGTCGCTCGATCAGAACGGAAGCATCGGGCAGCTCGTTCGGTGCGTCAACGCACTCCGCGCCGAACCGCTCGACCAGATAGCCGTTGTCGGCGAAGTCGTGAACTATTCGGGCGAAATCACGACGGCTGTCACGGGCAGTACTCCCGTCGATGGACGGTCCCCGGCCCAGCCGCTGGGGCCAGTACGGCCTCGGCGCAGTGGCGGGCCGGATCTCCGAAGCTCGGCGGATGAGCTCGGAGAACCAGTCCTGCTGGGTCACGACGGCGGATTGGCCACCCCACCTGGAGGCTGTGGCGCCCCAGGGGTCATCGATGACATTGGGGACCTCTTCGAAGTCCGCCACGGCTGTCGACCCCACCAAGGCCTCGGTCATGAGCCATGCCGCACGGTCCACCCACGAGGTACCCGTCGTTCGCAGGATGCGCTCCCCCTCGGCCACGAACACTGATGGGGGCCAGGTCAGTTCGTAGTTGCTCAGGTCCAGACTCACGACAACATCTTCGCCTACGGAAGCCGGTGACAATCCCTCCAGCTTGAAGCCCAGGCCCGCACGACACTGCTTGAGTCGCGGCCTGTGGCGCCCTCACGGTCTGCTCCCGGCCCCTGGCTCGCTCAGCAGCATGCAGCCGCCTACCCCCGTACCTGGCTGGTACGGGGGCAGCGGATTAGCAGCGGCGCAACGGCAATCAGGCGGGGCGGACGGACCGCAGCTGGGGTGCCTCCTTCTGGCGGGCCGCACGGACGCGTGCGTCGATGCCGTCCGCGACCTCGACCTGGCGTTCGTCATCGGAGTGCTGGTAGATCATCGCGGCCTTCTCCGAGGACTGGCCGGCGCGGACCATCGTGTCCTTGAGGGTCGCGCCGGACTGCGTGGAGAGGGTGTGGCCCGTGTGGCGCAGGTCGTAGAAGCGGAAATCCCTCGGCAGGCCGACCTTCGCGCGGGCCCTGGCCCACTTGCGGCCGAAGGACGTGCGCCGGAACGGTGCTCCCTTCTCCCCCACGAACAGCAGGCCGTCGGGCGCCTTCTCCGCGAACCAGTCCAGGTGCCGCTTGACCTCCATGTAGAGGAAGGCCGGCAGGTGGATCGTCCGGACACCCGCCGCGGACTTGGTGTCGCCCTCGACGCGGCGGCCTGTGTTCAGCTCCGGGGCCGCCTCCGTGATCCGTACGGCGAGGGGATCCAGGGTGACCGAGGTCCTGCGCAGGGCCGCCTGCTCCTCCGGGCGCATCGGGCCGTAGGCGCAGAAGTAGACCATCAGCCGCCAGCGCGGGCCCATCGCCTCTGCGAGGGCGTCGACCTGGGCAACGGTCGCGGTCGCGCGCTCCTTGGCCTGCTCGCTTCCCGCACCCCTGATGCGGCACGGGTTGCGGCGGATCAGCTCGTCGTCGGTCGCCGTCTCCATGATGGCCTTCAGAAGCCGGTAGGACTTGGCGACGGTCGTGTTGCCAGTGGCGACCAGGCGCTCGGCGCGCCAGGTCCGGACGACCGGCGGGGTGATCTCTTCCAGGTCGAGGTCACCGAAACCGGGGAGGACGTGCAGTCGCAGGAGGCGGCGGTACAACTCGTCAGTGGTGGCGGCGAGGCCCCGCTCGTCGACCCACCTCAGCGCGTACTCCTCGAAGTTGACCTTGCCCACGTCGGGGTCGGTCCAGTGGTTGCGCTGGATGTCCGCCTTGGTGAGGGTGAGCCAGTCCTGCGCGTCCGTCTTCGTCGCAAAGGTCTCCGGGGCCGTGCGGCGGCTGCCGTCGGGGGCCCAGTAGCGCGCCTGCCAACGGCCGGACGGGAGCTGGCGGGTGGTGCCGAATTCGCGCCGCCGCTGCGGCTTGCGGGCCACCATCAGGCCGCCTTCCCGAAGCGGGAACGCGCTTCGCGGAGGGTGGGGACGGTGTTAGCGACGATGTACGCGGCCAAGACGCTCTCGGCGATGCGGACGTGCTTGCCCACCTTCACGTAGCGGATGCGCCGCTCGGAGATCAGCCGGCGGATGAAGCGCACGCCGGTACCAAGGCGTTCCGCGACCTCATCGACGGAAAGGAGACGATCCCCAGAATTCACCGCCTTCCCAGCGGAGGCCTCACCGGAGATTCCATTTCCAATCTTCGCGCTTGCCCCATCAGGGATGGAGGTTTTCTGAGCAGGGGTTATCGGCGATCGGCGCAAGTGTGTCCTCTCGTGTAATGGACATGGGTGTGGCAGGGACGGGACGGCTGGCGTACCGGGAACACCAATGGTCTGGAGAATCCCCGGTTTGGGAAACCGGGGATCGTCGCCTATATTGCGCCCAGCCCGCCCGCCTGGAGGTGTGCCGACGGGCCCCCGAGGAGCATCTGAGGAGGCGTTTCGAGGGCTGCCGCGATGGCGACGAGATCATCGACATCGCAGCGGCGGACGGTGCGCTCGATGCGGGAGAGCGCGGTGAAGGTCATGGGTCGGCCGAGGGCGCGGACGCGGGCGGCGAGCTGGCGCTGGGAGTAGCCGCGGGCGACGCGGGTGCGCTGGATGGCGCGGGCGGCAGACCGGCCCGCTGGGCCGATTTCAAGAGATCGCGGTGGCATTGGTGTGTTGTAGCTTCCGCTGCGACCCGATGGGAACCCTTTTCCCGTCTGCCGTGAGCGATGCACGGGCCATCAGCGGTGATTTCGGCGACCGGGATTCTGGGCCTACCGTAATGGGGCCGAAAAGCTTTTAGGAGTCTTAGAGCAAACTCTGGACTTCTGGGCCTGGGGTGTGGCTTTGTTTTCCACGCACCCCGGCCACGCCGGATTTCCCTGCCCAGTTTCCGAGAGGTGACCGCTGACGCGGCACCAGCGAAGGAGCCGCCCCCTTGATGCCCCATACCCCCGACCCCGCCACGGCCCCGCCGAAGGCGGTATGGCCGACGGTGGCCGTCCCCGGTCAGCCCGGCGCCCACCGGGCCGCCCCGGAGGCCGAAGCACCCGAGCCGAAGACCCCACCTGCTCCTCCCAGTTCCGGTCCCACCGGTCCCCGTACGCAGGGCGATCAGGTGCTGGCCGACCTGGCGGCGCAAATCGAGCGGTACGTGGTGCTGCCCAGCGCGGAGGCGCTCACGGCGGTGACGCTGTGGGTGGCGGCCACGCACCTGCAGACGGTCTGGCAGCACGCGCCGCGCCTGGCGGTGGTCGGTCCGGCGAAGCGGTGCGGGAAGTCCCGCCTCCTCGACGTGATCACCGAAACGGTCCACGACCCGCTGATCACCGTGAACGCTTCGGCGGCGGCGATCTTCCGGTCGATCGGTGAGGCGGATCCGCCGACCCTGCTGGTGGACGAGGTCGACACGATCTTCGGCTCGGCGAAGGTCGCGGAGAAGAACGAGGAGCTTCGGGGCCTGCTCAACGCGGGTTTCCAGAAGAGCCGTTACACGCTGCGCGTCGCCGGGCCGAACCACGAGGTGGTCCGCTTCCACACCTTCGCGATGGCCGCGCTCGCTGGCATCGGCGATCTGCCCGACACGATCATGGACCGGTCCGTGGTCATGCGGATGCGCCGGCGCCGGAACGGCGAGAAGGTCTCGGAGTTCCGAGCCTTCCGCGACACCCCCGCCCTGCACGCCGTACGCGACCAGCTCGCCGCGTGGCTACGCCCGCGCGCCAAGGAAGCGATCGGGCTGATGCCCGTCTCCATACCGGTGGAGGACCGGGCCGCGGACACCTGGGAGCCGCTGGTCATCGTCGCCGACCTCGCCGGAGGCGACTGGCCCGAGCGGGCCCGCACCGCGTGCCGGGCGATGACCGCACACGAGGCCGCACTCGACCAAGACAACTCGCTGCACACCCGGATCCTGGTCGACATCCGGCGCGTCTTTGCCGCCTGCGACAACGCGGCGGCCCTGCCCACCAGGACGATCCTCGCCATGCTCAACCGCGACGAGGAAGCACCGTGGGCCGGCCTCGGCACCCAGGGCGTGTGCCCGCGTCGCCTGCAGCTTCTGCTGAAGCCCTACGACCTCAACTCCTCCACGCGCCGCTTCCCCGACGGGACCCAGGCCAAGGGCTTCACCCGCGCCCAGTTCATGGACGCCTGGGACCGGTATTGCCCGCCCGAAGCCCCACCCGAGCCGTCCAGGGCCTGACCCGCCCCGACCCGTCCCACCCGTCCCACGGGCTGGCCGATCCGCACGTACGACGCCGCACGCACCGGCCGCAGTACGGCCCCGAGGCCCCAACCGCGCCCTGGGCCCTGCCCCCCACCGACCCGTACCACTCGTATCAGCGCAGGTCAGAGCTGGGACGAGTCGTAAGGGCGGGACGGGTCTACCCGTACCTGCGCCCGCGCACAGGCCTTCGCCCCCGCCGGGACTCCCGCTGCCTCACCCGACCCTCCTGCACCCGTCCCACCCGTACCGGACGAGGTCAGCGCAGGGACACCTCTGGAGAGCCGGGACGAGTCCGACCCGTACCACTCGGCTACCCGTACCTGCCCTGACCAGGCACGGGACGAGTGGGACGAGTCCCGGCCCACCACGGCCACCCCCACCCATCGCCGCCGCACCACCCTGGGAGCACCACGCTTGACCTCGCCCGCCTTCTCCTTCTCCCCCGCCTCCTCCCCGGCTCGGCCCAGCCTGGCCGTGGCGATCCGTACCGGGGTCGCACTCATGGCGCTCGGCGCGTTCGCCCTGTCATACGACGCCCTACGTCAGATGGCCGCCGCCAGCCATGTCCACCCAGCCCTCACGTACGTCTTCCCGCTCCTCGTCGACGGCTTCATCGCCCTGGGAATCGGCGCACTCCTCGTCCTGCACGCCGGACCTCTCCGTGCTCGCCTGTACGTGGCCTCGCTGGTCGCACTCGCCACCGCCACGAGCATCTGGGCCAACGTGCTCCACGCCATCCGCCTCAACCAGCAGGCCCGCCACACCGGACTCCCGCTGGACGACATCACCGTGGGCGCCATCTCCGCCATCGCTCCACTCGCACTGGCAGGCGCCGTCCACTTCTATCTCCTCGTCCAGCGCCAACCCGCCACCCGCCACAACACCGCAGTCTCCGAAGCCGCCACGCGCCACAAGCCTCAGGCCGTGCCCGAACCTCACCGGGAGCCGGTGGCCGAGGCTACTGCGCCAAATCCCGTCGAAGCCGGCCAAGACATGGCCGAGCCCACGCGGAAACAAGAGGCGGAAATCGACACCCCGCCCAACGGCATGGCCCGCAAGCCCAGCGTCACCTTGGAGCAGGCCGTCGAGATAGGCCGCACCGCGCAGCGCGGACGCGGCGGCCACGCCTCCCGCCGGCACATCGAGGACGCCATCCGCAGCAAGGGCTTCACCGTCAACAAAGACCTTGCCGATGAGGCCAAGGACATCCTCCAGTCCGAACTGGACGGGCCCCCCGCCTCCATGCAGTGAGCCGCCTCAGCCCGCCCACACCGGCAACTCGGGAGGGCCGGTACCCCCTCCCCTTCACTCCGCCAGCTGAAGCCCCCACCCACCCGTAACGAGAGGCCCCGCATGCCCGACCCGCACACGCCCGACCGCACCCTCCACCAGCCGCCCAACACCCGGACCACAAACCCAGACCAGGCAGCAAGGTATGGCGTTGGACCGTCCAAGGGCCGGTCCAACGCAGCCCCCGCCCCAGGGGTGGCGGAGGCAGGGCTCCGACGCGAGGGCGCGCCGGAGGGGGAAGCACGCACCGCCGTGCCCGTACGCGCTGCCGACGAAGCCGCGCTGTACCGCGTTGCCCGCCGTCGTGCCCGAGACACCGAGCAGCGCAAGATGCGCGTCGACGTCCGCTACAGCCTCGACGAGCACACCGCAGTCACCGCCGAGGCCCGCCGGCTGAACCTGGCCGGCGCACACTACGTCGGAGCCGTCGTCATGGCCCACCTCGGCGGCGACCTCGCCCTGCCCGGCCAGCGCACCAGCCACGACGACCTGATCGACGAGCTGGCCGCCCTGCGCACCGAGGTGGCGAGGATCGGCACGAACGTCAACCAGATCGCCCACAAGCTCAACGCAGGCGGCCATCCACACCCTGGGGACACCGCCGTCCTCGCCGAAGCAGGACGCGTCCTCGGCCTGGCCCGCGAGGCCGCCACATCGATCGACGTGATGGCCGACAAGGCCGCCACGTCCAAGAAGGCGGCCTGATTGATCGCGAAGATCGGAAAGGGCGGCGCCAACACTCACGGGGTCCTGCGCTACCTCTACGGGGCCGGCCGCGCCAACGAGCACACCGACCCCCACCTGGTGGCCTCCTGGGACGGCTTCGCCCCAGACCCAGGCCGCGACGAGGCCGCCACACTCACCCAGCTCGCCACCGTCCTGGACCTACGGGTGAAGCAGGCCGGCGACCGTGCCCCCGACAAGCACGTCTGGCACTGCTCGGTCCGGGCCGCCCCCGAGGACCGCACCCTGTCGGACGATGACTGGGCCGTGATCGCCCGCCGCGTCCTGAACGCCACCGGCATCGCCCCCGCCGGCGACCCCGACGCCTGCCGCTGGGTCGCCGTTCGCCACGCCGACGACCACATACACATCGTCGCCACCAAGGTCCGCGGCGACCTCACCCCGCCCCGCAACTGGAACGACTACACGCGCGCCGAGAAGGAACTCGGCGCCATCGAAAAGGAGTACGGCCTGCGGCAGGTCCCACGCGGTGACCGCACCGCAGCCCGGCGTCCCACCCGCGCCGAGCAGGAGAAGGCCCGCCGCACCGGCCACGCGACCACGCCGGCGGAGAGGCTGCGCACCACCGTCCGCACGGCCGTGGCAGCTGCCACCGACACCGACGAGTTCTTCACCATCCTCCGCGGCACAGGCGTCCTGGTGAACCTCCTGCACTTCCCATCCGGCGACATCCGCGGCTACAAGGTCGCCCTCCCCGACGACACCAACGCCAAGGGCGAGCCGATCTGGTTCTCCGGCTCCACCCTCGCCCCCGACCTCTCCTACCCCAAGCTCAGCGAACGCCTCGCACCCACCCGATCCACCACCGCGGACCAGCCCTCCCGCCGTCGTCGTACAGCGTGGCATCAGGTCACCGACGCAGCCACACGGATCCCCGAGATTCTCGCCCAGGCCGACGACGCCACAGCACAGGCCCACATCACCGTGCTCGCCGAAACCCTCGACGCACTACCCCTGATCGCCCCCGCCGACTACAAGCACCAACTGGCCCAGGCCGCCAGCACCTTCGAGCGCGCCAGCCGCTCCCGCATCCGAGCCCACCACCAGCAGGCACAAGCCACACGGAGGGCAGTGAAGGCGATCGTCCGGGAAGCCGCGCCCAAGGACGGAGCCCTCCTCGCGATCCTCCTCGACGCCCTCCTCCTGGCCGTCGTCGCAACACAGCACTGGCACCACACCCGCCACCACAACCAGCAGGTCGAAGCCGCCCGCCAGACAGCCGAGCACCTGCGCAACGCCTACCTGGCGGCTAACGTCCAGCCCCTGGCGGTCATCCACGAGTGCGGCCTCCGCCTCGCCGTCTCGGTCGTGCAGCGGCAGTGCGCCATCGTCCGTCATGCCCTCCCTGACTTGGCCGACCAGATCCTTGCCGAGCCGGCCTGGCCTGCCCTCGCCGCGACGCTTACCGACGCAGAGATCGCCGGCCTCGACCCCGCAGCCCTGCTCGTCCGGGCCTCCCGGCACCGCGAGCTCGACACCGTCACCTCGATCAGCGACGTCCTGACCTGGCGCCTGCACCGCCTTGTCGACGCAACGGGTGAAGGGCCCGCTCTCCCGGACTCGGGAAGGGACGGCCACCGGGGCCCGAGTGCAGCTGTCCCCGGGCGCTCTCGGCAGCAACCGCCCCGCCGAGGCGGCAGGTAACCCCGAAGGCCGCCACGATCCTGGGCGGCCTCCACGTTCCTTTGGGGAACACTGCGGTTGTTCCCCAAAGGAACGCCCGGGTTGTTCCCTAAAGGAACGCCCGGGTTGTTCCCTAAAGGAACAGGGCGCATCCCACTGTCCGCTCCGGCGAAGGGCTAGACAGAGATGTCCTCCGCCAGGGTGCCGTCACTGATGGCGCCCCGGAGGACGTGGGCGATCTCCTCGGGCTTGAGGTCGATGACGTCGAGCCCCACCGCGGTCAGCGGGATCTCCTCCAGCGCGTACTCGCCCCGGCCCTCGGCGCTGAACTCGGGGCCGGTCCGGTCCTCGAAGTTCCACGTCTCGATCCGAGCGAGGTAGAAGAGCTAGCGCTCGTCATCGGACTCCATCGTGTGGAGGAGGCGGACGATGTCGGCCTTCCCCGCGATCTCCTCGTGGATCTCCCGGTGGAGAGCGGCCTCCCGGGACTCATCGCCCTCCTCGACCCCACCGCCGGGGAGCACCCAGTACACGGGGATTCCGGGCTTGGTGCGGCGAATGACCAGCATCGTCTCGTCCGCGGTGACGAGGACGGCTCGGACTCGTTCGATCATGTCGGTCTGCCTCCTTACTTGTTGGCGGTATCAGTGCAGCAGCCAGCCATCATCGACGTGGACGGACTGCCCAGCTATGAGCGACGTTCAGCGACGCGGGGTACGTCAGGCAGAGCTCGCCCGACGATGAGCCCCTGAGGTCGAACACGCCGAACACGGAAGCAGTTGTGCAAAAAGTTCGACATCAACTAAAGTCAGAGCCGCACTGGAATGCTTCGATGCGTAGTCCGATCCTAGGAGTCGTCCGCATGAGTGTGCCTCCGTCGCCGTGGGCGACCGACGTGTTCGGCGATCAGGCCGCAGCTGTACGCCTCGGCGTCGGACAGGGCCTTCGCAACATGCAGGCCAACGCACAGGCCGCACAGGAACAAGGCGCAGCCCGCACCACTCGCGCCTATGGCACCAGCCGGTATGAGAACCAGTACGAGCGGCTGCAGGACGAGCTCAAGGACCTGCCGGGCGCCCGGGCGGTCCAGCCCTTCGGGTTCCCCTACGAGTTGATGCTCATCGGCAACGGACTGCTCTACCCGTTCCGGTACGCCAAGACCAAGTCCGACGTACGCAGCGCGCGCATCCCCAACGAGACGCGGCTGGTGAAGGAACTCTTCACCTTCGCGCCGACGCCGAAACACACCCAGGACCCGTTCGACCTCGACTTCGGGGTGGCTGTCACAGTCGCTGAACCGCGTGGCGCCCTGGCCACGATCCCGCCGGACACTCAGCTAATCCTGGTGCCCTTCGCCTGCAACGCCTCCGAACTGCTGGAGGCGTACTGGGGCATCGCCTCTCTCGGAGTTAACCAGCAGCTGGAGTGGACCACCGATCCCGAGGCACTCCACCTGCCGCAGGCGGTCACCTCGTACGCGTCGCGGCCGATCATCATCCCGGGCCAGATCACGGCGCACACCAGCTTCGCCGACGGAACCGAACCCACCCTTACGCTGTCCTCTCGAACCGCCTCGGACCGGGCCCTGCACCTGCCCGCTCAGACCGAGGCAGAACCCGTCGAGGACCAGACCAGCGAAGACGATGCGACTCACTAAGCAAGACCTGATTCCCGGTACGGAAGAACGAGGCGCCACGCCGCGTGCCATCTCCGACGGCTTCGATCCCACCCGGCTGACTCAAGCGCGCCGGTTGGCGGAGATGACGAAGAAGGACGTGGCGGCGCAGCTCGGAGTGACGCCTGCTGCGGTGGGTCAGTACGAGACGGGGGTCTCCAAGCCACGGCCTGACCTGATTCCCCGTCTCGCGGAGATCCTCGGGGTTCCCGTGACGTTCTTCCTGTTGGGACGGCCGGCCAACCGGCTCGACGCCTCCATGGCGCACTTCCGAAGCCTCCGCAGTACGCCGAAGTCCCAGCGAGAGCGCGCTCTTGCCTTCGCCGAACAGGTCTGGGAGCTCACCTACGCACTGGAACAGCGGATCCAGTTGCCCCTCGTGGATCTGCCCGGCTTCGCCGGCGGGGAGGTCCACCCCGGCGAGGAACTGTCCACCGACCCCGCGTCCGCCGCCCGAGAGCTGCGCAGGCGCTGGGGTCTCGGCGACGGCCCCGTCACGCACCTGGTGAGGCGTATGGAGTCGCACGGCATCGTGGTGGTGATGCCGCCTGCCAGTGATCCTTCCGCTGCGAGCGTGGACGCGTTCTCCACCCGGGCAGCGCGGCCGCTCGTCGTTCTGACCGCCAACCGGGCGGACGACATCTACCGCCACCGGTTCACCGCCGCGCACGAATTGGGCCACCTCGTCCTTCACGGCGACGCCACCGGTGACAGCCGCCAGGAGAAGGAGGCCGATGCCTTCGCGGCCGAGTTCCTGACACCGCAGTCCAGCATCCTGCCCCTGTTGCCCAGGCGGATGGATATCGCTCGGCTGGCTGAGCTGCGAGGTGTCTGGGGGGTCTCGCTCCAGTCGCTCGTCTACCGATGCCGTGAGCTGGGACTGATTTCCGACGCCACCGCCAGCAGGACGTACCAGCGCCTGCGCGCGCTCGATGGCCAGCCCGGCTTCACGTCGGAATCGGTCTCGAACTTCTCTGGTGAGCAGCCCTCGCTGCTCGGTCAGGCCTTCGACCTGGCGGCCAAGGAAACGAATCTCTCGGTGTCCGAGCTGGCACATGAACTGGCCTGGACGAACAAGCGGGTTCGAGATCTCCTCGGCGTCCAAGAGCAACGGCCCGTGCTCCACCTCGTTCAGTAGCCCGAAGCCTCAGAGAATCGGCATGTTCTCCCCGACGTCGTCGCACTTCAAGGACGTTCGACTTCGGCATGCATTGCTGGGGCCAGGAGTTCGACCGCCTCCAGCCAGGGGAAGCGGTCGGCGCCTCCGCCGGACTTCGGAGGGTGGGGCTGGTAGCTGCTGACCAGGACGCCCATCTCGCGAAGCTCGGCCAGGCTTCTCTGGTACGCCCGATGAGCGGCGAGAGCACTGTTCACGTACGGAAGGACCACGGTCGGGACTCCCATGCCAGTGGCCTCACACAGGATGCCGAGGGCGAGGTTGTCCGCGAAGCCGGCCGCCCACTTGTTGACGGTGTTGAAGGTGGCCGGTGCGACGGCGATGGCGTCGGCCGGCGGGAACGGCCGCGCCTCACCGGGTGAGCGCCACGCCGAGCGGATCGGGTACTCAGTCTGCGCCTCGACAGCCGCGGCGTCCAGGAAGCCGAGACCCTGGGGTGTTGCAACCACACCCACGTTCCAGCCCCGCTCCTGTGCGGCACTGATCAGTCTGCCGACATCGTCAGCCACCCCGGCCGCGCACACGACGACGTACAGGAAGGGCTTGCGCTGCGACTCGGTCACGCGGGTACTCCCAGTCGGCGGTTGAAGTGGTGGAGCTCTGGCAGCGTACGACGGCGGTCCCGGGCGGCCATGTCGGCGACCAGTTCGCGGACGGCCGGACGGCGCACGTCCTGGGCGGCGCAGGTCTCGGCGATCCGCAGGGCCTGATAGCCGTCGGCGAGACGACCCTGCTGGGCGTAGGCCCGGGCGGTCTCGATCCAGAGGGCAGCTCGGCGCTCGGGTACCGGGATGTGGCGGCGCATGAGCGGGCGGGCCGCGTCGAGGGCGATGCCTGCGTCACCGAAGGACACGGCGGCGCTGATCTGGTGCAGCGTGACGTTGGTCGGGCTGAAGTTGGCCCACACGTCCGGCTGGTCCAGAGCGACGTATTGCGCGACCTCTTTCGCTTCGGCGACGAACTCGCTGGTCGCGGCTCGGTCGCCGGCGCGGCTCGCGGCCGTGACTCCGCGAAGCAGGAGCAGGCCGAGGACGGCGAGATGGTGCGGAGAGCGGCGGTCGTACGAGCCGGTGAGCTGGGAAGCGGTGTGCTGGATCAGCCTGACCGCCTGGCGAGCGTGCCGCTCACGCACCAGGACGTGCGCCTGGAGCCGAACGCTGGCGGCGAGGACGAGCGGGTCACCGAAGCGCTCCGCTTCGGCCATGGCCCGGCCGACGGCGAGCCACGCCGTGCCCGCGTCTCCCCGCTTGAGGAAGAGGCTGGCCGAGGTCTGGTAGGCGGTGGCCAGGAAGCGGGACACCTCCTCCGGCTGCCGAGAGCTGCGGGCCGCTTGGCGCAGATCCGTGATCAGGCTGGGAAGCGTTCGCTCCAGCTCCGCGTAGTCGCATGTGGTCAGCAGCCGCCGCACGTTCATGGCTCGCTGCCGAAGCTGTTCCGCGGAGGGTGACTCGGTCGTCGAAGCCGGCAGTGCGCCGGGAAGCAGAGCCTGGACCAGGGCCGGATGCGCTGCCGCGGGTACGGGGGTGGCGAGCATGGTGACACTGGCGGCAAGCAGGGTACGGCGGCGCAGCATGTCCTCGGTCTCCGGATAGTCGGGCTCGGCTTCCAAGGCGGTCTCCGCCAGCCCGAGGTGGGCCGGCGGGATCCGCAGGACGCGGGCGACTTCACGGAGGACTCGGATGTCCTCGGTTCCGCGCCCGCCCTCCAGGCGGCTGATCTTCGACTGGTGGTAGCCGAGATCGGCGGCCACGTCCGCTTGTGAACGGCCCAGTAAGACCCGCGCTTGGCGGAGCAGCTCACCGATTCGGTGTGCCTCGCCCTGTGTGTCGGCCATCTGCGCCACGGCCCCTTCTGCCGAGACCGATCCTGCCTGCTCAACAGAGCCTAACGGCAGAGAACTTGCGCGCCATGCACAACGTGCATAAGCGATGCAGCGCCCGCACAGGACATCGCGGAGCCCGTCCACGAACCGGTTGCCTGGTGGAACCGCACCCCTCCAGGAGGAGTTGATCGTGGCACTCACCCAAGCCTCTGCATCGAACCCTGAGGTGATCGCAGTACGCCCGGGGAGCCCTCTGTCCGGCTCCGTCACCGTCGACGGTTCCAAGAACGCCGCCCTGCCGATGCTGGCCGCCGCGACAGCCGTGCGACGAACGGTCCAGCTGGACAACGTCCCGGCCAGCGCAGACGTCCAGTCCATGCTGGCGCTGATCCAAGGGGCCGGCTGGCATGTCGCCCAGGCCGTCGGACAGCAGGGCAGCCTCCTGGTCATGTCACCGGAGACCGCGCCCACTGCTCCCGATCTGGGCCGTGCCGCGGGCATCCGAGCCTCCTACTACCTGGTGCCCGCCCTCCTCGCCCTACAGGGCAGCGCCCGACTGCCCTGGCCCGGTGGCTGCCGGATCGGGGAGCGCGGGATGGAGCTGCACTTCAAGGTGTACGAGGCGTTCGGTGACCGGGTGACCGTCCAGGACGCCGGTTACATCGTCGAGGCCGGTGAACGGCGTACCGGCGTGGTCTCCCTCGCGCTGCCTTTCCGGTCGCGCGGCGCGACGATCGCCGCCGTGCTCCGTGCGGTCGTCGCCGGCCGGGCCTTGCGCCTGGGTCTACCGAACCTGTCGCCGGAAGTCCTCGCGGTGTTGGACGCCCTCGGCTCGGCGGGTTGGGAGGCCCGGGTCAGTGAGCAGGTCCTCGACCTCACGACCGCGGTGGTCCCCGCTGAGATCCCCGCCTGGCGAGTACCGGGCGACAAGATCGAGGCGGGGACCCTGGCCTGTGCCGTGGCCGCCACCGGGGGCAACGCTCAGATCGAGGGCATCCGCGGGCGCGACCTCGTGCCGTTGCAGGCCGCGCTCCAGCGTCTGGGCATCCCTACCTCAGTCCGAGACGAGGCCCTCCTCGTTGACGGCGGAAACGCCCGGCCGACAGGTCAGCCCTTGCGGGCCATCGCCACGCTGTCGCCGGGCGGTCTGGACGCGGACTTCGAGCCCCCGCTGATGGCCCTGGCCTTGAGCCAGCCCGGCACACACCTGTTCGCCGACTCGATCAATCCCGGCCGACACGGCAACCTGCTTCCGCAGCTGGCCAGGCTCGGCGCCAAGATCGACGAGATCTCGTCCACCGAGTGCCGGCTGACCGGGCCGCAGCGCCTGACCGGCGCCGGTGTCGAGGCCACGGACATCCGCACCGGATCCGCCCTGATGGTCGCCGCCCTGACCGCCCGCGGGATCACCACCCTTGGCGGCGTCGACCAGCTCCGCCGAGGCCACGCCGACCTGCCCGGCAAGCTCCTCCACCTCGGCGCTGACATCTGCGAGGTCACCCCATGACCGCGAGCCGTTCGGTACACCAGATCATGGCCACCACCGACGTCCACTCCGCCCTCGGCGCGGGCGACCTGCTGCTCGGCCACCTTCACCAGTCGCGAGCGGACAATCTCCTGGTCGACTGCGGTGACTTCTTCGAGGGCACCGGCTACTACCGGCTTGGCCAAGGTGCCCTGGAACGGGAGATCTTGCTCGGTCTGTACGACGTCATCGCGCCGGGGAACCATGGCTGGCCGCATTACTTCGAGCCGGTGCTCCGCCGAAGGACCGTGTGCGCGAACACGGTCGACGCCGCGAGCGGCAACGCCCTCTTCCAGCACCTTCGCATCGTGGAGGTCGCAGGTCGGCGTACGGCCGTCACCGGGGTGATCGGTCTCCAGGCGTTCGACTCGATCCCCGTCGGCCAGCGGGCCGGACACCGGGCGACCGACCCGGTGCAAGCGCTGCGCGAACTGATGCTCGCGCACCACCACGAGGTCGACTCCTGGGTGCTTCTCAGTCACTCCGGTTTCGAGGAGGACCTCAGGCTCGCCGAAGCCTGCCCCTTCCTGGACGTGATCTTCGCGGGCCACTGCCACAGCCCGCACACGGGTCCTGCCCGCGTCGGCAACACCATCGTCCTCAAGGGTCGTGAGCTCACCGTCGGCTACGCCATCGCGGCGCCCGGTCCCGTCGGCTGGGGCGGACGTACGGCTCTGTTCCCGGACTCCGCCGAGGCCTTGGGACCGGACCTGCCACTCGAGCTGGCCTCCTTGCGGGACCGAATGGCCACGGTCGAGGCCCAGCTGGCAGAACCCCTCGGACGGATCGCGAAGCCCTACCGGAACCACCAGCTCGACCGCCGTGCCCTCCTCCGAGACGTCGCCGACCGGCTCCGCAGCGGACTGGGGAGGGAGGCGGTCGTCCTGAACGAGACCACCGTTCGCACGACACTGCTGGGCGAGGTCCTGACTACGGGCGACCTGCTGGCCATCGAGCCGTTCGCGAACACCCTGGTCGAGGCCCGCGTCGCGCCGGCCCACCGCCACGACCCTGAGGCCCTCGCCGCCCACCTCACCGAACGGGTCGGCCCGCTCGTCACCTCCCCCGACCCCCTTCCGGCCAGGCTTACGAGCGTCCTGACCACCGACTACCTGGCCGACAGCTGCCTCGGCGGCCGCACCCACCCCGCCGGCCTCGGTCTCGGCTCGGCGATCCGGAGCACACTGACAGACGGAGACGACCAATGATCCTGACGGGCCCCGAGATCACCTCCGCGGCACAGGACGGGCGGTTGCGCATCGATCCGTTCCTGCCCTCCCAGGTCAACCCGAACAGCTACAACGTCCGCCTCGGACCGGTCCTTCTCACCTACGCGGAGGGGGTCCTGGACTCGCATCGCCCCAACCCCACGCGCCGCATCCAGATCGGTGACGACGGGTACACCCTGCAACCCAGCGAGCTGTACCTGGGGCACACCCAGGAGGAGGTGGGCTCCGACTGCTTCGTCCCGCTGCTGTTCGGCCGTTCCTCCGTGGGCCGCCTCGGCCTCTTCGTCGAGATCACCGCACCGATCGGGGACATCGGGTTCCACGGGCAGTGGACGCTGATGCTCACCCCGACCCGCCCCGTCCGCGTCTACGCCGGGATGAAGATCGGGCAGATCATGTTCTTCGTCTCCGAAGGCACGGTGGACCTGTACGCGGGCAAGTACCAGGCGGCCTCCGGTCCCCAGTCCTCCGCCTACTGGCGCGACCTCGACGCATCGGAGGCGGCGTCGTGATCCTGACCGGACCGGCCATAGCCGCCGCCCACGCAGCGGGCCACCTCGCCATCGACCCGTACGACCCGAGCCGCCTGTCCCCCAACGCGTACGACTGGCGGCTGGGAAGCACCCTCCGCGTCTGCGAGGGGGACCTCGACGCCGCCGCTCCTACCGCCTTCCGCGAGCTCGCCCTCCCCGACGACGGATACGTACTGGAGCCCGGCCACCTCTACCTCGGCCACACCCTGGAGCGCACAGGCTCCGAGACCTATGCCCAGCTCCTCAACGGCGACCGGACCACCGGATCCCTCGGCATCTGGGTCCACGTATCGGCGCCGCTCGGTCACCAGGGCCACGCGATCCGCTGGACCCTGGAGATCCGAGCCACCCGGCCCGTACGCGTCCGGCCCGGCATGACCTTCGGCAAGCTCGTCTTCCTACGCACCCATGGCTCCCCGGCCAGCTACCAGCAACACGGTCTCAAGTACCGCTCCAGCGAAGGCATCGAGACGTCGCGCCTCTACGAGGAGAACCCCGGAGGCCGTCGATGAACGCCCCCTCGCCTGGACCCTCCGGGCCTGCACACGGCCCGCTGCCGCTCTCAAAATAGTAGCCATGGACATAGTAGCCATGTACTCTATTTGCCATGAGCAAGGTTCCGCTGGGCCCCACGCCCGGTTTTCTGGTCTGGCGGCTCGCCAACAAGTGGCGCGTCGCGGTCGATCGCGCGGTGGCTCCGCTGGGCCTCACCCACGCGCAGTACTCGCTGGTCGCGTCGCTGCACGGCATGCAGGGCGCCGGCGAGCGGCCCAGTCAGCGCCGGCTCGCCGACCACACCGGCCTGGAGGCGCTGTACGTCTCGAAGCTGGCGCGCGCCCTGGAGTCGGCCGGCCTGATCGAGCGCACCCGCGATCCCCGCGACCCGCGCGCCGTGCAGCTCGCCCTCACCGAACAGGGCCGGGCCGTCACGGGGCGAGCCATCGTGGTGGTCCAGGAATTGCTCCAGCAGTTGCTGGAGCCGCTCGGCGGCCTCGACGCCCCGCGGACGCTCGCGTTCACCGACGAGCTGACGACCCTGCTCGACGTGCCTTTCGCTCCCTCCGTACCGAACGACGAGAGCACCAACGAGAGCACCAAGGGGACACCATCATGACCACCACCGCACCCCTCGCCGACGCCCGCGCCCTCGGCCTGGCCCACTACGCCGCCCGCGGCGTCCTGGAGCACGTCCTGGCCCGGCACGGCGTCACCTTCCAGCAGCAGGTCGCCCTGCGCGCCGCCGTCACCGCCGATGCCCCGCAGACTCCGGACGATCTCGTCGACCAGGTCCGGAGCTCCCTCAAGGCCGATCCGGCCGACATCCGCGCCGCTCTCGACGAACTGCTGGCCAAGCGACTGCTCGTGGCGGACGGCGCACACCTTCGCCCCACGGACGCGGGGCGCGAGCTGCTCGCCGCCGCCGCCGCGGAGACCGCCCCCATCGGCGCCCGCGTCTGGGGCGCGATACCCACCGAGGACCTGGCCGCCGCCGGCCGCGTCCTCGCCCTGGTCACCGAGCGCGCCAACGCGGAGCTCGCGGCCCTGACGGCCTGACGCCCGACCGACGCGCGGCCGGATCCTCGGCGCGGAGCTGGAGGGCGGCCCCATGCCGCCCGAGGCGTACGAGAGCGAGATCCGCAAGGAGTTCAAGGAGTCCGAGGAGCAGGCCGACGCCGTCCTGGCGCGATACCCGCTGAGCGGCTTCGGCTCGGCCGGCGAGGCCCTCGCCACCGTACGGACCGACCACAGCTGGTCGGTCCCGACGCTGGACACCGCCCGGCTGATGTCGCGGTGGACGCCTACCCGCATGTTCGAGTTCGGCGAGCGCGACACGGCCTCATGGGCCGGCTTCCCGGAGCTCAGCTTCGAGCCCCGCGCCTCGCACATGTCGGAGCTGCCCTTCCTCTTCGACCTCAAGCCGCCCCTGTACGAGAAGCTCACGGAGAAGCAGCAGCGCCTCGGGACGCGGATGACGCGGACCTGGGTGGACTTCGCCGGGTCCGGCACGACGGATCGGCCGGACTTTCGCAGCGGCGGCCACGTGCAGTCGCTGACCTCGGGGCCGTGGAAGCGCACGGAGTTCGCGAAGGACCACGACTACGCGTTCTGGAAGAACCTCCACTGACGCCGCGCCCTCCCCCGTGCCACACGTCGGCGCTCGCCGGATCGAGTTCGCCCGGGCCGCCGCACCCGGTCCTACCGGAAGGCCGGCAGGTTGCGCGCGACCCAGTCACCGAAGGATCCGGCCGGGCGGTGCAGGACGCTCTCCACGTCGGGGCTGATCTCCCGCTCGGCCGGCAGCGGGACGCCGAGGACGTCCAGCGTGCCGCCGATGACGTCCTCGGGCATGAACCGCGCCATGTGAGCGTGCGCGTCCTCGCGGGACAGTTCCACGAAGGCCACGTCCTCGCCCAAGGCCCTGGATATCGCCGCGGCCTGCCGCCGGGGGCTGATCGCCTCGGGGCCGGTCAGGTCGTACGTACGGCCCGCGTGGCCGTCCTCGCGCAGCGCGGCGGCAGCGACCCCGGCGATGTCCGCCGGGTCGATGACGGGCAGCGCCACCTCTGCGAACGGGGCGAAGACCGCGCGCTTCGTGCGGACCGACTCGGCCCAGGCGAAGGCGTTGGAGGCGAAGGCCCCCGGGCGCAGGATGGTGAAGTCCGGTCCGGACGCGCGCACGGCAGCCTCGAACTCGCGCAGGCGGGTGTGCGAGAGGGCCTCGGGGCGGGTGGAGTTGATCTGGGAGGAAGGCAGGACGACCCGCTTGACCCCGGCCGCCCCGGCCGCGTCCAACAGGGCCGTCGGGCTCTCGCCGTGGCCGTTGAGCTCGCCGCCCAGCAGGATGAAGAAGGCGTCGGCGCCATCGAGGACCGGCCGCATGCTCTCGGCATCCCCGACGTCGGCCCGGGCGTGACGAACGCCGGCCTGGAGCCGGGCGGGCCGCGGCTGCCGCGAAACGGCCACGACCTCCTCGCCGGCCTCGGCCAGCAGCGGCACCAACGTCCGCCCGATGTTGCCCGTCGTACCGGTCACCACGATCATCGGAATCCCCCGAGGTAGTCAGCTGGTCAGTCGGTCGGTCAGCTACTTAGTTAGTTGGCTGACTTGGATGGACCCTAACACGGTCGCCCCGGGCGCTGTCTATAGTTGGTCAGGTGACTGACTCAGTGAAGCCCCGGGCGCGAGCGACCGACAAGCGCCGACGGCTCACGGCCGCGGCGGCTCGGGTCCTGCACGAGCAGGGGGTCGAACGGACCACCCTCGCCGACATCGCGCGCGTGGCCGACGTCCCCGTCGGGAACGTCTACTACTACTTCAAGACCAAGGACGAGCTGGTCCGGGCCGCACTGTCCGAGCACAGCGCACACCTGGACGGACTCACCGGTCGGCTGGACCGGCTGCCCGACCCGCTCGACCGCCTCAAGGCCCTGATCGAAGCCTGGGTCGGCGGGCGCGACACCGCCGCCCGCTACGGCTGCCCCACCGGCACCCTGGCCGTCGAACTCGACAAGCGCGCGGACGGGACCCTCGACGCCGAGGCCGGCGCAGTGATCCGACGCCTGCTCGACTGGGCCGGACAGCAGTTCCGCGCCCTGGGCCTGCCCGACCCGGACGACCTCGCCGTCACCCTCGTCTCCGGCTACCAGGGCATGTCGCTCCTGGCCAACGCCCTGCGCGACCCGGACATCATGACCCGCGAGGGAGCCCGCCTCATCAGCTGGCTCGACTCCCTGAAGGTTCCCCGCCAGCCCCTCTGACCGACGAGCGGCACGGACACGTCCCGGTCCACCACCCCGGCGCACCACACCAGTGCGCGCGGGCGCGCGGCGCCTCGCCGAGCACGCAAAAACACTGCGCTCGGGGCGAATCAATATCTGTCACCGCGGCCTAAGGATTTAATGCACCCAGTGGGGAGAGTTTCTACCGCAGCACCGCCGACGGAAGTATTCAACACGCACGAGCCACCGCGGCGTGCTACTGTCGATCTCGGTTGCAGTTTTGGTACCCAAGAACTTCAAGCGCCTCCAGCCGGAATTCGTTCCGCCTGGAAGCGCTTTGTATTTCCCGGTCACTTTCCGGGCGGGGCATCATCGCGGCGACACGGTGTCCGCACAGTGCAGACGCTGCGTATTGCCCCAAAGGAGATTTGACATGGCTGCTGGTACCGTGAAGTGGTTCAACGCGGAAAAGGGTTTTGGCTTCATCGAGCAGGACGGTGGCGGCCCTGACGTGTTCGCCCACTACTCGAACATCGCCGCCCAGGGCTTCCGCGAGCTCCAGGAAGGCCAGAAGGTCACCTTCGACATCGCGCAGGGCCAGAAGGGCCCGACGGCCGAGAACATCGTTCCCGCCTAAGCGCTGACACGCGTTCTGCAGCTGGGGCCCGCATCCCTCGGGGTGTGGGTCCCAGCTGCATGCATTTCCCGCGGTGCGTCCACCCGCGGCATTGAGCATGAGAACACTCGACCGACCGGCCCGTTCCGGGTCGCATCCGCGTCGATTTCTTTGTTTTTCGCGTCCACCTGACGCCACTCATTCCAGCGCCTGAGCCCGAACAGATTATCTGTCCGCCAGATCCGCTTTTGCATTCCATTTCGGCCCGTTCTCGCAATTCCCTGCGCTGCTCCTACGCTGCGGGAATTCCTTGATACGTGCCGTATCAAGGAAGGTTCCGCATGAACCCCACGCGTTCGAACAACCGCTCCTCCCGCGGCCGCACCGGCGGCCCCGCTTTCGGTAACAGCGCCGGTTCGGGCCGGGGCAGCCGCTTCGGCTCCTCGCCCCAGAGCCGCTCCGGAGCCCCGAGCCGCTCGGGCGGATACGGCCGCCGGCCCGCCGCGATCCAGGGCGAGTTCGCACCGCCGAAGACGATCACCCCCGCGCTGCCCGCCGTCGAGGCCTTCGCCGACCTCGCCATGCCGGCCCAGCTGCTCGCCACGCTCACCCGTGAGGGCGTGGCCACGCCGTTCCCGATCCAGGCCGCCACGCTGCCGAACACCCTCGCGGGCCGTGACGTCCTCGGCCGTGGCCGCACCGGCTCGGGCAAGACCCTCGCTTTCGGCCTCGCCCTGCTGGCCCGTACGGCCGGCCAGAGCGCCGAGTCGGGTCAGCCGCTCGCGCTGATCCTCGTACCGACGCGTGAGCTCGCCCAGCAGGTCACCGCCGCCCTCACCCCCTACGCCCGGGCGGTCAAGCTGCGCCTGGCCACCGTGGTCGGCGGCATGCCCATCTACCGCCAGGCCGCCGCGCTGCGCGCCGGTGCCGAAGTGGTCGTGGCCACGCCCGGCCGCCTCAAGGACCTCATCGACCGTGGTGACTGCCGGTTGAACCAGGTCGCGATCAGCGTCCTGGACGAGGCCGACCAGATGGCCGACATGGGCTTCATGCCGCAGGTCACCGCCCTGCTCGACCAGGTGCGTCCCGAGGGCCAGCGGATGCTGTTCTCCGCCACCCTCGACCGCAACGTCGACCTGCTGGTCCGCCGCTACCTGACCGACCCCGTCGTGCACTCGGTCGACCCCTCGGCCGGCGCCGTCACCACGATGGAACACCACGTCCTGCACGTCCACGGCGCCGACAAGCAGCGGACGACGACGGAGATCGCGGCCCGCGACGGCCGGGTGATCATGTTCCTGGACACCAAGCACGCCGTGGACCGCCTCACCCAGGACCTTCTCGACAACGGGGTCCGCGCCGCGGCCCTGCACGGCGGGAAGTCCCAGCCGCAGCGCACCCGGACCCTGGCCCAGTTCAAGACCGGCCACGTCACCGTCTTGGTCGCCACCAACGTCGCGGCCCGCGGCATCCACGTCGACAACCTGGACCTCGTCGTGAACGTCGACCCGCCGACCGACCCGAAGGACTACCTGCACCGCGGCGGCCGCACCGCCCGCGCCGGTGAGTCCGGCAGCGTCGTCACCCTCGTCACCCCCAACCAGCGCCGCGAGATGGCCCGCCTGATGGCGGCCGCGGGCATCACCCCGCAGACCACCCAGGTCCGCTCGGGCGACGAGGCCCTGAACCGCATCACCGGCGCCCAGGCACCGTCCGGCATCCCCGTCACCATCACCGCACCGGTGTCCGAGCGGCCCAAGCGCAGCACGGCCTCCCGCGGCCGGCGCGGCCCCGCCTCGGCCGCCCGGCGCGCGAACGCACGACGGTCCGCCTTCGACGCGGCGGCCTGAGTTCCCCCTCGCGGGCCCAATCGCCGCACCGCCGCACCGCCGCACGATCGTCCCCTACGTCTCCCTGTGAGGAACCATGCGCTGCGTCATCGCCCGTTTCCCCTTCGACCTCACCAAGAACGGTGTCCTGGAGTCGATGAAGGGGGTCAAGCCCGAGCCGGTCATCGGTGAGTCCGTGATCATCGGCCGCCGTACCTACCCGGTCAAGCAGGTCGGCCAGGTCGTCACCCGCCAGGACCGACGGGACTTCAGCGCTGCTGAAGTCGTCCGGGCGATGACCCAGCTCGGGTTCACCTGCCGCGACCTCCCCCCGGCCGCCGCGCCCTCGCGCGCCCTCAGCCCGATCGAGCAGGCTTCCGCGGCGCTCGGTGCCCCGATGACCGCCTGACCGACAGGACCGGCGCGAGCCGACGTACGAACAGCGAGAGGGCCCGACCGGCACATGCCGGTCGGGCCCTCTCGCGTACCCGCCTCCGCACGGCCTCGGGAGCCGATTCCCACGCGATCCCGACGCGATCCGCTCGTGCCCTCCCGAGCGCCTGACCTGCGGCGCAGGGCGCTTACAGATGCTGGGCCGACCGTAGAGGTCTAGCTGCCCTCGGCGAGCGCGAAAATCTATCCCGGCTGGAGTAGACATTGGCCTGCGCCGTGGTTATGGTTTCTCTCGTAGCCCAGAGAGACAGCAGGGCCCGGCAGAGACGAACTGCCGGGCGGCAGCATCCGCAGTTGCAGTGCGCAGGACGGTGCGGTGGTGGAGTTCCGAAGCCAGGGTTGTCGCAGGACGGCGACGGGGCTGACGACCGGACCGGGTGGCCCGCAGTGGTCAGGGGCCGCCATCAGCAGTACCAGTGGTTCGCCACACCCGTTTGACACGTAGTTGATCAGCGAGGGAAGAACGGAGGAGCCGAGCGCCATCAGGATCGCCCGGGCGGAAGTCTGAGCCCGGGTACCGCAGGACATCGATAGTGAGGTGGTCTCCGGTCAAGCAACCGCGATCCCCGCACCCCCGACAGCAGCTCGGTCGGGTCGGCGGAATCAGAAGGCCGGTGCAGTATCAGGGCCGGCAGATGGTGTAGTAGTTCCTTCGGGGCCTTGGTGCCATATGGCACCAAGGCCCCTCCACGCGTTCCACGAGAGAGGTGCAATGACAGCAGACGACTCGTTCGGCCGTCTCGACGACGACGATTACCCCGCGTACACGATGGGCCGGGCCGCCGAGATGATCGGCACCACCCAAGGGTTCCTCAGAGCCCTGGGCGAAGCCCGCCTCATCACCCCGCTGCGCTCCGGGGGCGGACACCGCCGCTACTCCCGCTACCAGCTGCGCATCGCCGCCCGCGCCCGCGAACTCGTCGATCAGGGCACCCCCATCGAGTCCGCCTGCCGCATCATCATCCTCGAGGACCAACTCGAAGAAGCTCAGCGCATCAACGCCGAATACCGCCGCGCCGCCGAATCGTCCGACCCGCCGGCCTCGGCCTGAGGCGAGCGGCGGTCACACGCGGCGCCCCGCTCGTGCGCCGCGTTCCCTGCCCCCTCGGACGGGGCGGACGGGCTCACGGCGCCCGGTCCCCCGGCACCACGAGTCCTGATTCGTACGCCACGATCACGAGTTGGGCCCGGTCGCGTATCCCCAATTTCCCCATGATCCGGCTCACATGGGTCTTCGCGGTGAGGGGACTCAGGGCCAGTGCGTCGGCGATCTCCGTGTTGTTGAGGCCCTTGGCCACGAGGGTGAGGACTTCCCGTTCCCGGTCGGAGAGCGGGTCGAGGGCTGCGGGGGCCGGGGCGGAGCGCGGGGTGCGCAGGACCCGGGCGATCAGTCGGGCCGTCGGGCCCGGCGAAAGCAGTGCCTCGCCCCCGGCGACGGTGCGGATGGCGGCCAGCAGTTCGGCCGGCCTGGTGTCCTTCACGAGGAAGCCGGAGGCCCCGGACCGCAGCGCTTCGACCACGTTCTCGTCGGTGTCGTACGTCGTGAGGACCAGGACCTTCACCCCGGCCAGGTCCTCGGTGGCGGCGATCAGGCGCGTCGCCTCGATGCCGTCGGTGCCCGGCATCCTGATGTCCATCACGACGACGTCGGCCCGCTCGGTGCGGGCCAGTTCCACCGCTTCCCGCCCGTTCGCGGCCTGTCCGACGACCGCCATGTCGGGAGCCGATTCGATGAGCATCGCGAAGGCCGCCCGTACGAGCGTCTGGTCGTCGGCGAGCAGCACCCGGATGGCGCGGCCGGGACCGTCGGGCGGTGTGCTCACGCGGAGGCCTCCGGGGAACGGGCCGGGAGCGGCAGGCTCGCCGCGACTTCGAAGCCACCTCCGGAGCGGGGGCCCGTCCGGACGGTGCCGCCCACGCTGCGGGCCCGCTCGCCCATGCCGACGATGCCGAAGCCCGGGGTGGTGGAACCCGCTCCCGGACCCCGACCGTCGTCGCTGACGGTGAGCCGCAGGGCCCCGTCCGCCGCCGCCACGCGGACCCGGACGGTGGCGGCCGGCCCCGCGTGGCGCACCGCGTTGGTCAGCGACTCCTGGACGATGCGGTAGGCGGCGGCCCCCACGGCCGGCGGGACGTGGACTCCGTCGGTGTCCATGGTCAGTTCCGCCTCGGCCGTGCGGACCAGATCGGACAGCCCCGCCAGGTCCGGCAGCGGCCCGCGCTCGTCGGCGCGCAGGACGGTCAGGGTGGTGCGGAGCTCCGTACGGGCCTCGCGGCAGGTGTCGGCGATGGAGTCCAGCGCCTCGGCGATCGCCGCCCGGTCGAGCCGGTCCGGATCCACGGCCAGGACGTGGGCGGCGATCGACGTACGGACACCGATCAGCGTGATGCTGTGGGCCAGCAGGTCGTGCAGGTCACGGGCGATCCGCAGGCGCTCCTCCCCGATCCTGCGGTCGTTGGCCTGTTCGGCCCGGCTGCTCTCCTCGGCGAGGTACGCGCGGTAGTTGCGGACGGCGACGCCGAGCACGAGGGCCGCCACCAGCCAGCCGGAGGTGCGCAGCACGTCCAGGACGCGGTGGACGCCGTTGGACGACATGGCGCTCGCCGCGAAGCCCACGACGCACACGCCGACCGCCGCCGTCCGGCGGACCGTACCGGTGGCGGCCACGGTGTACAGGGCGAGGATCGCGGCCGGTACGGGGGCGGCGTGGGCGTTGTCGAGCAGTTGGTACGAGGCGACGCAGGCGACGACCGCGACCACCACCCCGAGCGGGTGGCGCCGCCGCCACACCAGGAGCAGGACGGAGCAGGCGAGCAGGGCCCACCCGAGCGCGTCCGGTCGCATCGCGGTGTCGGCGTACGCGAGGGCCCCGCAGAGCAGGGCGACACCGGCCGCGATCGCCGCGTCGTTCCGCGTGGGGTGCGCGGCCGACAGGGGGTCCTGGTGCAGTACGCGCAGGACGTGCTCGGCCGCGCTCGGGGGGTCGGTCACTTCTGCCACCCGGCCATCCTCGCTCCCGTCATCGGTCGCCGACCAGCTCCAGGGCGGGTCCCGCGACGGGGACCGGGGCGACGGGGGGCCGGCCCAGCCACCACATCCGGCGGCCGAGCAGGACGCCGGCGCTGGTCACCAGGTACGTGCGGACGAGGAAGGTGTCCAGGACCACCCCGACCGCGACGACCGTGCCCATCTCCACGAACATCACCAGCGGCAGCGAGGCGAGCACCGCGAAGGTCGCCGCCAGGACGATGCCGGCCGAGGCGATGACCCCGCCGGTGGTGCGGAGCGCGGTCAGCGCGGCCTGCCCCGGTTCGGCGCCGCCCCGGGTCTCCTCGCGGGTGCGGTGCATCAGGAAGATGCCGTAGTCGACGCCGAGGGCGACCAGGAAGACGAAGGTCAGCAGGGGCAGCCCGGGATCGACGCCGGCGAATCCGAAGACCGGGCCGAAGAGCAGTCCGCCGATCCCCAGCGCCGCCCCCCACACCAGCACGACGGCGGTGACCAGGAGCAGCGGGGCGACGAGGCTGCGCAGCAACAGGACGAGGACGAGCAGCACCGAAGCGAGAACGAGGGGGATGACGATCAGCCGGTCGTCGGCGTTGGCCGCGGCCAGGTCGAGTTGCCGGGCGCTCGCGCCGCCCACGTGCGCGCCGTCGAGTGCGGCCCGCAGCCGATCGATGGCGGCGCTCTCCCCGGCGGACTCCGGCGCGGCCTCGGTGGTGACGGCGATCTCGGTCCAGCCGCCGCCTTCGCGGCCCTTCGCCGCGCTCGCGACGCCTTCGACGGACCTGGCTTCGGCGAGGATCCGGTCGGCCGCTCCGGTGGGCGCCATGACCTCGATGGGCCGGCTGCTGCGATCGGGGAAGGCCTCGGCCAGTGTTCCCATGGCGGCGATCGACTCGGGCCTGTCGGTGAAGGCGTCCTCCCGCTTGAGCGCCCCGGGCAGGTTGAACACACCGAGCGCCAGCGCGCCGAGCAGCACCACCCCCGTCACGAGCACGGCGACCGGCCGCTCGCCCGCCGAACTCCCCATCGCGGCGAAGACGCCCCGGCCGCGCTGCTCGGCCTCGCCGCCGTACGCGGGGATCAGCGGCCAGAACACCCGCCGCCCGAGCAGCACCAGGATCGCCGGCAACAGCGTCATCATCGCGACCAGCGCGCACAGCACGCCCACCGCGCCGACCGGGCCGAGGCCGCGGATGTTGTTGAGGTCCGCGGCGAGCAGACAGCCCAGCCCCGCCACGACCGTCCCGCAGGAGGCCAGCACCGCCGGCCCGCACCCGCGCAGCGCGGTGCGCATCGCCTCGTAGGGGCGGGGGGTACGGCGCAGTTCGTCGCGGTAGCGGGCGACGAGCAGCAGTGCGTAGTCGGTGCCCGCGCCGAAGACCAGGACCGTCATGATCCCGGCGCTCTGGCTGGTCACGGTGAGCCCGAAGCCGGAGGCGAGCCCGTAGACGACGGCCCGCGCGCAGAGCGCACCCACCGCGACCACCACCAGCGGCACCAGCCAGAGGACCGGGCTCCGGTAGGTGAGGACGAGGAGCAGGGCCACCACCAGGCCGGTCGCCAGCATCAGCGTCCCGTCGATGGAGCCGAACACCTCCTTGGCGTCGACGTCCACGGCGCCTTCGCCGCCGACGGACACGGTCAGCCCGCCGGTCCCGTGCGCGTGGTCCCGTACGGCCTCGACGAAGGCCTTCTTCGCCGCGTCGTCCGTGCCGGGCGCGGTCGTGGACACCGCGTACATGAGGGTGGTGCCGTCCGCGGACGGCACACCGGGTCCGCGGAGGATCGCGCCGAAGTCCCGGGGATCCTTCGACCCGGCGAGCGCCGCACGGTGCTCGGCGGACCCTCCGTCGGTCGTGCCCGTCGTGCCTGTCGTGCTCGTCGTGCCCGCCGGGACCGCCGGGACCGCCGGGACCGCCGGGACCGCCGGGACCGCCGGGACCGTGACCGCCTCGACCTGGCGTTCGGCGGTGGTCCGGTCGGCGGCGGTCAGCCCGCCGTCGCGGTGGTAGACGAGCAGCAGCCCGGTCACCTCGCCGCCGGGCAGCTTCTCCTGGAGCCTGGCCACCTGGGTCGAGTCGGCTCCCGACGGCAGGTAGTCCGCCGTCCCGTCACGCTGTACGTCCGCCAGCTTGCCGGCGAACGGCCCGGCGACGGCGATCGCGATCACCCACAGCACCAGAACGCCCCACGGAACCACCCTGCGGTGTGCACCTGTTCGCGCTGTCCGCCCCATCACGGACCCTCCCCCTGGACTCTGCCCGGTGGCCCCGATGGCCCGCCCGGTCTCCTCCAGCGTCCCGCCCCGGAAGGGCCGTTCCCTCACGCCGGCGCAGGAGATCGCCCGTACTCCCCCGGGCGTCCCGGACCCTCCCGTACTCCCCCGGGAGTAGCGCCGCCACCGCCTCGAAATCAACTACCGCGCCTTGGATTCGAGTTGGAAGGTCGACCGGATGGTGGCTCTACCGTGCGCGGGCGCCGGAGCTCCATAATGGGGCCCTGGTTTCCGGGTGGGGGAGGCTTGGGTGTCGTCGGAGCGTGGTGCCGCACGGGTCCCGGACGCGTTACGCGTCACAGCGCAGGAACACGGGCTGGGAGCCCGGAGGGGGTTGGTGCGGAACGACCCGAAGTCCTTCCCGTGGGGCGCCGTGCTGCCGGTGGGCGCGCTGGGCGCGTTGCTGGGCTGGATAGCCGTGTCGTACGCGATCGAGGACCAACGGACGGATGGCGCCTGGTACCACTCGCTTCCGCTGCTCCTTCTCGCCGCGATCCCGCTGGGGTTCGTCGGGTTCGTCCTCTTCACCTGGCTGTTCCACCCGGCGCCGCAGGTCTGGGTGGCCTGGTACGTGAACGGCGTCCTCCGGCACGTCGACGGCAGGGGAACGTGGGCGTACCGCTGGGACGAGATCGCCTCGGTCACCCGGCACGACGTCAAGGTGACCAACGGGGTCACCAGCGCCACCACGCGCCGGCTGATCATCAAGCCCGAGCAGGACGCCGAGTTCGTGGTGGGGGAAGAGTTCAGCGACATGGTCCACTTCGCCGACGGCCTCGGCAGTGCGTTCAGCCACGCACGGGTGCAGCGGGACGCCGCCCGGCTGGCAGCCGGTGAACGGATCGACTTCGGCCTGGTCGACATCGACACCTCCGGCGTCGGGCACGCCGGCAACCGCATCGGCTGGCAGGAGGTGGAGCGGGTCGACGTGAAGCTGGGCCGGGTGGCGATCCGCCGCCGGGGCGACCGCAAGCCGTGGTTGACGCTCGCGGCTCCCGGCTTCCCCAACCTGTCCGTCTTCCTGACCCTCGCCGACGAGCTGCGGCGCCGGCGCGATTCCTGAGGAACCTCCGTGCGGGGGCTCCGGGTTCGGCCGGGGTGATGAAGATCATCCGGGCCGTGGCCCTCGGGCTGTCGCGCCCGGGCCGCTCATGTTGTCCTCTGGTCGTACCCGCGGGGCCACGAGGCCGCGGGTACGACTTCAGGAGGTAGACGATGAGAGTCCTGCTCGCCGGGGCGACCGGCGCCATCGGCCGTCCGCTGACCCGCGCGCTGATCCGCGACGGGCACGAGGTGCTGGCGCTCGCCCGCACGGAGGGCTCCGCCTCGGCCGTACGGGCCCTCGGCGCCGAACCCGTGTCCGCGGACGCGCTCGACCGGGACGGCCTGTTGCGCGCCCTGGACGGCCTCTCGGCCGACGCCGTGATCCACCAGCTGACCGCGCTCAAGGCGCCCAAGCGGACGCTGACCGCGGACGACCCCAGCAACCTGCTGCGCGAACGCGGCACGGCGAACCTGCTGGAGGCCGCCGGGGTGCTAGGAGCGGGCAGGTTCCTCACCCAGTCCCTCGTCCTCGGCTACGGCTACCGCGACCACGGCGACCGGTTCCTCACCGAGGAGGACCCGTTCGGCGTCCGCGGCGGCACCGTCGCCGACCACGTCATCACCGGACTCGTGGAAGCCGAGGGCCGGCTCTTCGCCGCGGACCACGTGGCGGGCACCGCTCTGCGGTACGGAGTGTTCTACGGCCCGGGAACCTGGTTCGACCCCACTCCCGGCAGCCGGACCACCCCCGTCCCCATGGGCGGGGGCGGAGTGGTGCCGTGGGTCCACGTCGAGGACGCCGCGGAGGCCACCGTCGCCGCTCTGGAGAAGGGCGGGGCGGGCGAGGCGTACAACATCGTCGACGACCGGCCCTCCGACTGGAGCGAGCTCGCCACGGCGCGCGGCGGACGCCAACTCCGGCTTCCGGCCTGGGCGCTGCGCCTGATGGTCCCGTACCTCGGCGCGCTCATGCTGGACACCCGGCTGCGGGTCTCGCACGCGAAGGCGACCCGGGAGCTCGGCTGGAGCCCCCGCCACCAGGACCACCGGGCCGGCATGGCCTAGGGGGCGGCCTCGACCACCTCGACCACCTCGACCACCGCGGTGCCTTCGCGGCGCACCCGGTCGGCTCCCCAGGCGCCGAGGGGGCCGAGCGCTCGGTGGAGCGTGCGTCCGTGCTCGGTCAGGGTGTACTCCACCCGGGGCGGCACCTCGGCGTAGACCTTCCGGTGCACCAGGCCGTCTTCCTCCATCTCCCGCAGGTGTTGCGTCAGCATCTTCTCGCTCACGCCGGGCAGACCGCGGCGGAGCTGGGCGAAGCGGCGTACGGAATGGGTGTCGAGTTCCCAGAGGATCAGCCCCTTCCACTTGCCGCTCACCACGTCGAGCGCGGCGTCGATGCCACAGATGTAGGGCCCGCGCCTCGGTGCCTTGGCCACCGCTGATCCCCTTACTGAAAGGTAAGTACCGAAGTAATTAGTGGGTACTTCCGAGAATAGTGGCGCTCTCCGAGCATGGAGGAGTGAACGAACAACAGCAGCGACACCAGCAGCACGCCACCACCACCGCCACCACCAGGCAGAACAGCGCCGCCACCGTCACCGTCCTTGGACTCGGGCCCATGGGCCAGGCCATGACCCGCGTCCTACTCGCCGCCGGCCACCCGGTCACCGTCTGGAACCGCACCGCCGGCCGGGCCGACGGCGTCGTCGCCGACGGGGCGACGCTCGCGGCGACACCGGGCGAGGCGGTCGAGGCGAGCGACCTCGTGCTCCTCAGCCTCACGGACTACCCGGCGATGTACGACGTCCTCGACGGCGCCACCGCGTCGCTCGCCGGCCGGACCCTGGTCAACCTGAGCTCCGACACCCCCGACCGCACCCGCGAGGCGGCGGCCTGGGCCGCGGGCCACGGCGCCGCCTTCCTCACCGGTGGGGTCATGGTGCCGGCGCCGATGGTGGGGACGGAGGCGGGCTTCGTCTACTACAGCGGCCCCGCCGAGGTGTTGGAGAGCCACCGGGCGACGTTGGCGCTGCTCGGCGCGCCGAAGCACCTGGGCGAGGATCCCGGCCTCGCCCAGATGATGTACCAGGCCCAACTCACGGTGTTCCTCACCACCTTGTCCGCGTTGATGCACGCCACCGCGATGCTGGGCACCGCGGGGCTGAAGGCCGCGGAGACGTTGCCGGAGCTGCTCTCCTTCACGGACTCGATCGGCGCCATCCTCAGGGCCAATGAAGAGACTCCCGGCGCCGCCCTGGACGCCGGAGAGCATCCCGGCGCCCTCAGCACGGTCACCATGATGGGCGCGACGTCCGACCACATCGTCGAGACCAGCGCGTCGATCGGCCTCGACCTCGCGCTCCCCCTGGCCGTCCAGGCCCACTACCGGCACGCGATCGAGAACGGACACGGCAGCGACAACTGGACCCGCATCATCGACAGCGTCCGAAAGGCCGGATGACGTCGAGCATGCGGGTGCCGACGTCGCCGCCGGTGCTGAGGAGGGCCGGGGTGTTCATCAGCGGGGGGTGAGGGCGCGGTGTACCGGTCCGGCGCGGGCACGGGGGTGCCGCGCAGGGCCGGGCACGGTCAGGCGGCTGTTCCCTCCATCCGGTCGATGGCGGCTCGTACGGCCGTGTCGGCGGCGCCGGGGTGGTCGAGGAGGGTGTCGTGCAGGTCGGCCAGGAGCCAGAGCACGAAGTGGTGGTGCAGCCCCTCCGCCGGGCCGATCCCTCCGAACCCGTCCCGCCACGCCACGGCGTCCAGGTCCATCACGGCCGCGGCGAGCACGCCCACGACCATGGGCACCTGCGCCGGGTCGACCAGTTCCAGGCCGGACAGCCTGCGCACCACGGGAGGCAGCAGAACGACCAGCCGGTCGAGGCGTTCGGCCCGCTCCTCGCGGCCCAGTTCGGCCACCAGTCGGCCGATGAGGAGGTCGGTCAGGAAGACCGTGGCCCGGCGGAGCTCCTGCCTGCCGTGGACGTGCGTCATCAGCCGGACTTCCTGCCGCGCCAGCCGAAGCTCCTCTTCGGAGGTCTCCTCGTCCAGGGCCCGGCAGGACTCCCAGGCCGCGCGGACGCACTCGTGCTCGACCTCGCCCTTGTCCACCACGGGTCAGCCCCCTGCCCCTGGCGCCCGCTCGACGCGGGACCGGATCCAGGTGACCGCCCCGGTCGCGAGGAGGACGCTCAGGAGTTGCGCCCAGTACGGCATCTCCAGCAGCCGACGCGGCAGTACCAGGGCGACGACGGCCAGCGCGTAGGAGGCCACCTTCGCCGCCCCGCGGTACGCGGGGCTCAGGCCGGTCCGCTGAGGCATCCCGTCACCCCTCCCGCTACGACGTGGGTGGCGATCTTCTCGGCGACGTCCTTGTCCACGCGGCCGACGATCAGGGCGGTGGTGATGTGTCTGTGCTTCATGGTTCCCGAGGTGTGCGGTCGTACGGATGGTCGTGCGGCGCCGGCCGGCAGCGAGATCATCGAACGGGCGGGGTGGCCGGCGGCACCCGCCGATCGGCGGGGATTGCCGGGCACGGTTCCCGGGCAGGGGACGGACGGAAGGGTTTCCCAGGGGGCTCCGGTCAGGAGCTGAGATGATCAAGGTTGTGCTCGCCGACGACGAAGCGCGGGTCAGGGCATGTCTCGCCGAGGTCCTGGGGTCCGCCGCCGACATCGAGGTCGCCGCGTCCGTACCCGCCGCCGGGGCGGCGCAGGCCGTCCGCCTCCAGGCACCGGACGTCGTCCTGCTCGACATCTGCCCGCACGACACACCCGCCCTCAAGGCCGGCCTCGACACCCTGGACGTGCGGCCACCGGTCTGCGTGCTCAGCGCCCGCGACGACGAGGAGTACGTCGGGTTCGCCCTGGACGCCGGGGCGCGCGGCTACGTCCTCAAGGGCGACGCACCCGCGCGGGCCGTCGAGCTGGTCCGGATGCTCGGGGCCGGCTGGACCATGCTCTCGGCGCCGGTCCACGACCCGGTCATCGACCACTACCTGGCCGCACGGCACCGCGAGCGCCGCGAGCACGACGACTGCGGCGCCGCTGCCGCCCTCGGCACGCTCACGCCCCGTGAGCGCGACGTCCTGGTGCTCGTCGCCGAGGGCCTGACCAACCACGCGATCGCCGGACGCCTCCACCTGGCCCCGGCACCGTCAAGGACCACGTCCAGGTCATCCTGCGCAAATTCGGCGTGACGGGCCGCGTCGAGGCAGCCCTCCTCGCCGAACGCGGCGGCCTGCTGGCGGGCCCGTACCGCCGTGCGCCGAGGTTCGGCGCAGGACCCGTCAGGTGACCCGGGCCCCCCACGGGGAGGGAGGATAAGGGCCATGCTGATCCGGATCGACGCCACTGATCTGCCGGGGCGGGACTTCGCCGCCGGGCCCGGCTTTCCCGGCTACGGCGACGTGCACGTCGCCGTCCAACGGCGCGGGCGCGCGGACGAGCTGCTCGATCCGCAGCCCGGCGACGCCCCGTCGGCCACGTGGGTGGTGGAGTGCACCGCGACCCCGACCGGATCCGGCGTCGTCGACATCACGGGGCCGTACGTGCAGGGGCGGCCGGCCGAGCGGTTCGTCTACTTGTCCTGGGGCACGGTGGACGCGGCCGGAGGCTTCACGATGTTCCGCCGGGCCAAGCTGATGCTCGGCGACGTCCCGCCGGAGACCGTCGGGGCCGCGCTGCGTTCCGGGGTGCTGCGCGCCCGCCTCGGGCTCACCGACGGCAGGGGGCTGCCGCTCTGCGCCCGGGTGTCGCCCCCGCTCGTGGAGTGGTCCGCCGGCCCGGTGGGATGACCTCGCCGGTGGCGGACCGTATGGCCAGACGGGCGGTTCTCCGTCACGGTCGCGCGGGGCCGTCGTTGCACCTATATGACTGATTCCATGGTGCAGATCCCGGCCGACTGGCTCTCCCGGGTGTTCCTCTCCCTGCGTCGCGGGACGTCCGAGGACGCCCACTCGCTCGCCGGAGAACTGCGGCCCTTCACCGAGCGGCCCGGACAGCGGGTGCCGGTGCCGAGGGCGACGGTGCTGCGCACCGAGCGCGCCCTGCGCAAGGAGATCGAGCACTCCACCGAACACGCCCGCCGCACCGAGCTCTCGGAGCAGGCCGAACAGGCCGAGCATCTGGGCAGGACGCGACTGGTGGGCTCGTAAGTCCTTCGACCACCTCGCCCCTTCCTTTCCCCTCCTTGACAGAGGCAGTAGTTAGGCTCCATATTATTTCTATGGACGCACAGAGGGACCCGGCCGAGGAGACCCCGACACTGGATCAGGCACGGCGCCAGATCCAGCACTACGGCCTCGATTCCGACCCCCAGGCCGTACTGGTCGCCGTACGCCTCATGGCGGCCGGCGCCCGGCTCGGCCAGGCCAGCGAGGTGCACTTCTCCCGGTTCGGGCTGTCCACCGGCCGCTACCGGCTCCTCGCCGACCTGGAGGACAGCGAGGGCGAGAAGTCGCCCTCGCTCCTGGCCGCCAGCCTCGGCGTCTCCCGTGCGACGGTCAGCGGACTCGTCGACTCCCTGGAGAAGGACGGGCTCGTCCTGCGGCGCCCGTCCGCCGAGGACGGCCGCGGCGCGGTGGTCGTACTGACCGCGCGCGGTGCGCAGAAGCTGCGCGACCTGGCCCCGGACCACTTCCGTCGACTCCAGGCGATGGTGGCCGACCTGAGCATCGAGGAGCGGACCGTCTTCCTCGACCTGCTCTCCCGGATCACCCGGGGCATCGGCGCCCTGACCGACCAGTAGCCCGAGTCCAGCGCAGCCCAGCGCAGCTCGACCCGGCTCGACCCGACTCGACCCAGCCCATCCGCACGTCCCAGCGGACGCGTAGGTTCGCATGTCCATATAGTTAGGCACCTAATTATGAGGGATCGAAGAAGCCTTACGACCGCCACGCCCGCCACGCCCGCCCTCTGGCCCGATGTTCTGATCGCCTACGCCGCCCCCGCACTGAGCGCCGGGGCCGGCGGGCTGCTCACGGGCCGGCCCGACCTGACCGTCGCCGCCCTCACCTCCATCGCGGGCACCTCGGCGCTCGTCGCCGCCCTCACCGGGAGCCGGCTCCGGCGCCGCGGCGTCCGCGCCCCCCGGGCCGTCGCCCCACCGAAGGCCGTACGGGCGGTGGCGGCCGGGCTGGTGGGGGGCGGCCCTCGCGGCCGCGGTCGCGTACCTCGCCGTCCGGGGCCTGGACGCATGGCCCGCGCCGTTCCCGTCGGGCTCGGCGTGGCCCGGACGCCTGCGGCTGGACCTGCCGCTGTCCGCGGCGCTCGCCGCCACCATCACCACCTGGCGCTGGTACGGATCCCAGCCCACATCGACCAGGAAGGACACCGCATGATCGTCGTCATGGGAGCCACCGGAGCCACCGGGAGCGCACTCCTGCACCGCCTCAGCGCACTCGGTGAACCCACCCGGGCACTGAGCATTTTCAGCTTGGCCACCGATCGGGTGACGGCGGAGTGACCGTGGAACGGGCAGAGCCCCAGGGCTGTTGAGCAAGGTGTCTACGCTCAA
>NZ_JBIWAJ010000006.1:304309-385375 GCF_044759975.1 Streptomyces sp. NPDC098789 | reverse complement strand
GGGTGAGGGTGGAGATGAGGTTGCGGTGGGTGGAGAGGATGCCCTTGGGGCGTCCGGTGGAGCCGGAGGTGAACATCACGCACGCCACGTCGTCCGGGGTGAGCGGGGTCAGCGGGTTCCTGGTGTGCTGCGCCTCGATGTAGACGCGCTCCGCGTCGATCACCGTCGTGGTCCAGGGGCCCGGCAGTCGATGCGCGTGACGGGTGTCGGTGACGAGGGTGTGCAGGGTGGCGTCGTGGGCGGTGGTGGTGAGGCGTTCGTCGGGGAAGTCGGGGTCGAGGAGGGCGTAGCCGGCGCCGGTCTTGATGACGGCGAGGAGGGCGACGGCGAAGTCGGTGCCTCGCTCCAGGAGGATGCCGGCGAGGTGTCCGCGGGTCAGGCCTCGGGTGGTGAGGTGGTGGGCGAGTCGGTTGGCCCGCTGGTTGAGTTCGGCGTAGCTGAGCGTTTCGTTGCCGCTGATGATCGCGGTGTGTTCGGGGCGCAGGCGGGCCTGTTCCTCGAAGCGTTCGGCGAGGGTGGCCTCCCCGATGTCGCTGCGTGTGCCCGTCCACTCCTCCAGGACCTGCCGGCGCTCGACCGCACCCAACAACTCCACCTCGGACAGCGGTCGTTCGATGTCCTCCAGGGCCGTCGCGATGAAGCGGACGAAGCGGTCGTGGTGCCCCGCGATGGCCTCGATGTCGCACACGTCGGGCGAGGCGTCGAAGTCGATCCGCAGCCCGCCTTCCGCGCCGAGGTCGTAGATGCCGACCGCCAGGTCCTCCACCGGCCCGTTGCTCATGTTGTGCTGGGTGGTGGGCTGACCGCAGAACGGCATGCCCGGCGTGAAGGCCATGATGTTGATCAGCGGGGCCGTGATCCGGCGCTCCGCCTCGCCGAGGCCGAGGTCGCGGCAGATGTCCTCGTACCGGGTCCGCTGGCGCTTGAGGTTCTGCCGGGCCTCGGTGCCCACCACGGCCAGCAGTTCGGCGAGGGTGCCGGCCGCCGCGACCGGCACCCGCAGCGGGATGACGTTCGAGAGCATGCCGGGCGTGCGCCGCGTCAGCTCGGTGGAGCGGGCGGTCACCGGTAGCCCCAGCGACAGCTCGGTGGCCCCGCTGACCCGGTGCACGTACGCCCCCACCAGGGCGATCATCAGCATCGTCCACGTCGAGCGATGCGCCCGGGCCACCTCGCGCAGCCGGTCCGCCTGCGCGGGCGGCAGCAGCAGGGTCCGCCGTACGAAGGGCAGCGCGGCCGCGGCGCCCGGCTCCCGCGCGGTGCGGCCCTCGCCGAGCCGCGGGGTCGGCGCCAGTCCGGCCAAGTGCCCTGCCCAGTACGCCCGATCGGCCGCGCCCGCCTCCGAGGCGCGGTACTGCGCGTCCTCCGCCAGTACGTCCGCCAGCGAACCGAAGGTGCTCGGCCCCGCGGGCTCCCCGGCCGCCGCCCGCTCGTAGAGCTCGACCAGCCGCCGGTCCAGCAGGGCGATGCCCATGCCGTCGATGGCCAGGTGGTGGAAGGCCCCGAAGTAGAACCACCGCTGCGGCCCGTCACCGTCGCCGCCGCCCGCCCTGATCAGTGCGTGCCGGCTCAGCCAGCCCTCCGCCAGATCGAACGGCCGGGCCAGCTCCGCCGCCATCCACGCCCGGGCCGCCGCGGCCGGATCCGGCTCTCCGCTCAGGTCGAGCCGCACCAGCCGGTCCGTACCCGGTCGCGGGTGCACCAGCTGCCACAGCCCCTCCTCGCCCGAGCCGGTGCCGCGGATGCGCATCGCGTCCGCCTCGCGGGCCACCTGGTACCAGCACGAAGCGAACAGCTCGGCGTCCAGCGGGCCGAGGATCTCCCGGTGCTCGCCGATGTTGTAGCGGCGACCGGTGGTGTCGAGCCCGTGGGCCATCCAGATGTCGCGCTGCGCTGCCGACAGGGGCAGCCGCACAGCGGCCGGCCCGTGCGCGGCGCTCTGTTCAGACGGCTTGCGGGGCATGCGGGGACTCCTCGTGATCGCTTCGGTGGTGGGGCGGGGGCAGATCAGATCGGGGATGCTCTCGTCCGGCCAAGCGCCATCCAATGCCCCGGCGGGGGACGCGGGCGGCAGTTGCGACGGCACTCCGCGAGCAGTTCAGGGGGTGGGGGAAGCTGCCGATGCTGCCTGTGCCGGGCAGGCGGACCGTACGATCCCCAGCACCCGGAAGCGCGAACTGCCGCCCTCGTGAGCGGCCCGCACCGCGCCGCTGATCAGCAGCTCGCGCAGCATCCGGCCGCATTCGGAGAGGCTCCGGCCGGTCAGGGCCGTGATGTCGACCAGCTCGAAGTCCTCCCCGGCGCGGGCGCACAGGGCGGCGAGCAGCTCCCGGGGGCCGGGCGCCAGCCGCGCCAGCCGGTCGGAGAGCAGCCGGTGGAAGACCTCGCCACCGGCGGCCCCGCCGAGGTGGTCGAGCAGCGGGACCGGGTCGGCGTCCAGGGTGTGGCACAGGGCGGCCAGGTCGCAGACCACCAACCAGGACGCGGCGGCGGCCAGTGCGCCGGGATGCCCGTCGAGCCGGCGGCAGAGGAAGGCGGTCCGCTCCAACTCGGCCGGTCCGGCGACGAATTCGGGGCGCACGCGGCGCACGTGGTCCAGGAACACCCGTACGGCGGGGGAGGAGGCGACGAGCGGCTCGGCCGCGTCCTGCGCCGGTACCACCAACGGGGACAGCAGGAAGATCCGCTCGCCCGGAGCCTCCCAGGGCTGTTCGGAGGTGACCAGCAGCCGCAGCCCCGGGCTGTCGCGCAGCAGCCGGGTGAGTCGCTCGGCGCCGGGCGGGCCGGGCGGGGCGCCGTCCAGGACGAGCAGCGCGGGCCGGTCCCCGAGGAGCCCGGCGAGCCCTTCGTCGGCGCCGAGGTGGCTGCTCGCCTCCGTGTCGGCGTCGTAGAGCGCCGCGACCGCGGCCGCGACCCGCACCGTCAACTCCCCGTCCGCCGAGGGGAGATAGTCGGTGGGTCTGCCCGGAAACGCGAACCACAGCACCGGCATCCCCTCCCCGTGCAGCCGTCCCGCGACCTCCAGCGCCAGCCGGGTCTTGCCCACCCCGGTCAGTCCCACCACGTTCACCAGCCGCTCCGCGCCGCGGGACAGCTCGCGGGCCAGCACCGCCACCTCGCCGTCGCGCCCCATCAGCGGGTGCAGCGCGGTCGGCGGCGCCGGCGGTTCGGCCAGGGCGTCCCGGCCGCCGCCGCGACCCGCCTGGGCCGCGGCCTCCAGCGCCGCACGGGCCCGCGGTCCCAGCCGCAGCGCCTCGGCCATCAGCCGCACCGTGTCCGTGCGGGGGCGCCGCGCCTTGCCCTGTTCCAGGTCGCGGATGGCCCGCACGCTGATCGTGGAGAGGTCGGCCAGCTCCCGCTGGGTGAGGCCGATCCGCAGTCGGTGCGCCCGTATCAAGGCGCCGAGCCGGGCGGATTCCTGGGGCGAGCTGGTCAGCGTGGCCGTGTTCATATGCGCTCCCGGCATGGGTGTGGGGGAACGGCGGGGCCTGGGGTGATGCGGCCCGGTTCCGGATTCCCATACTCGCCAGCGCGCTATCCCGGGGGCATCGCGGCGGGCCCGTCCCCCGCTATCACCGGGGGGTGGGGCTCCGCGGCGTCGTTATCGCGGCGATAACGAGGGCTGATCCCCGTGATAACGCGACGATAGGAGCGGGACCGGTGCGGAGATTCCACCCCTCCCTAAGTTGGTGTCCAGAAAGAAGGAAGCGCCCCGGAAGACCGGAGCGCACCGACGGAAGGACACCTCTGATGAGCATCTCCCACGCCCTGCGGACCGCCCTCGTCACCGCCGCCCTCGCCGGCGCCGCCGTACTCGGCACCCAGGTCGCCTTCGCCGACAACGCGGCCACCGGCGGTACGGGCGGCGCCACCACCCAGCCCGGCAGCGCCAAGTCCGGCGCCGGTCAGGGCGACGGCGGTCAGGACGACGGCGGCGCGCCGCAGGCCGTCGTCCCCTCGCCGACCGCCACCAAGGTCACCAACCCCTGGGACTGATCCCCCGGGACTTGACCCCCCGGGACTTGACCCCTTGGGACTGCCCCCCCGGGACTGCCCCCCGGGCCCCCCGGGCCGATCCGGCAGGCCGCAGGTCAGGCCCCGGCGACGAAGCCCGCCGCCGGAGCATCGCCCAACAACACCCGCGCCTGCGTCAGTTCCGGCTCCATCCGCCGGTCCCGGAATGTGCGCACCGCGCTCTCCAGCAACTCCCGGGAACGGGAACGCTCACCGGAGCCGCGGGCCGACGAGAGCAGCCGCGCCAGATCGAGGCGCACCAGCGCGGCGCCACCGTGGTCCATGATCTGCTCCCGCACCGACAGCGCCTGGTCGAAGAAGGCCACCGCCGCCGCGTCCCGACCGAGCTCGGCGTGCGCCCGACCGAGGTCCCGCAGCAGGTGCCCCTGGCCGATCACGTCGCCGGTGTCCCGGCACAGCTCCAACACCTCGGTGAACGTCCGCACCGCGCCCTCGTGTTCGCCCTGGCTCTGCAACAACTGCCCCGCCCGGCGCAGCGTCCGGGCCTGGCCGCCCGTGTACCCCACCGACCGGTAGATGCCGAGCGCCTCGTCGAGCCTGCTCTGCGCGGTCGCGCTCTGCCCGCGCAGCATCCAGATCTGCGCGCTCTGGGTCAGTACGATCGCCCGGCCCACCACGTCGCCCACCCGGTCGAAGTCCCGCAACGCCCGGTCGTACAGCGCGAGCGCCCGGTCCTCGTTGCCCCGCATCCGCTCCAGGAGCGCGAGGTCGCGGTGGCACAGCGCCAACCCCTGCCGGTCGCCGAGCTCCTCGAAGAGGCCGAGCGCCGAGGTCAGCGCCGCCCGGGACTCCTCGTGCTGGCTGCGCCCCAGGTGCAGGACGCCGAGCGAGCTCAACAGCGCCGCGCTGCCCCGCTTGTTGCCCGCCGAGCGGACCGCGTCCAGGGCGAGCCGGTGCGTACGCTCCCAGTCGTCGAAGTAGCCGCGCGCCTCGAACAGGGTCGCCAGCGTGGTCGCCAGGTCCCAGCACAGCTCGTCCATGTTCTCGCGCGCCGCGTGCTCCACGGCCTGCACCAGGTTCGCGTGCTCGCTGTCGAGCCATTCCAACGGCTCCACCAACAGCTCCGACACACAGCTCGCCGGCGGCTCCCAGCGCGGCGCCGAGCCGTGCAGCACCGTGAAGTCCCCGCCGTAGATGCGCCGGTGGGCCTGCTCTGCCAGGGCCATCCAGCCACCCATCATCCGGCGCAGCGCCCCCGACTGGGACGCCGGATCGTCATGGGTGGCGAGCTGCTCGCGCGCGAAGACCCGGATGATCTCGTGGAAGCGGTAGCGGAAGCCACCGGTGCTCTCCACCCCGACCACGTCCAGCATCTGTACGTCGACCAGCGGCTCCAGCAGGTCGGAGGGGAAGGGGCGGTCGTCGTCCAGCAGCGCTCCGGCGAGCCAGCCGGGCAGGGTGGGCCCCTGCGCCAGGCTCAGCAGCCGCAGCAGTCTGCGGTCGGCGGGGCCCAACCCGTCGTGGGTGAGCGAGAGGCTGGCCCGCATCGTCATCTCGCCGTGCGTCAACTCGTCCAGTCGGTGCCGCTCGTTGGCGAGGCGGTGCACCATCGAGGCCAGCGTCCAGTGCGGGCGGGCGGCCAGCCGGGCCGCCACGATCCGCAGTGCGAGCGGCAGCCCGCCGACCGTCCGGGTCAACGCTTCGGCGGCGACGGCCTCGCCCGCCACCCGGTCCTCGCCGATCATCCGGACCAGCAGCTCCAGCGACCGCTGCGTGTCCAGGGCGTCCAGCTCCACCCGGTGCGCGCCGGGCAGCGCGGTCAGCCGGACCCGGCTGGTCACCAGGACGGCGCAGCTGTTGCTGCCGGGCAACAGGGGGCGGATCTGGCTCTCGGACGCGGCGTCGTCCAGGACCACGAGCACCCGCCGGGAGGCGAGCAGCGTGCGGTACATCTCCGCGCGCTCGTCCTGGGACTCGGGGATGACCGGGCCGGGGATGCCGAGTGCGCGCAGGAAGCGGCCCAGTACCTCGCTGGAGGTGGCCGGGGTGCCGGTGCCGCGCAGGTCGCAGTACAACTGCCCGTCGGGGAAGCCGGTTTCGCTGACCCGGTGGGCGATGTGCGTGGCCAGGGTCGACTTGCCCGTGCCGGGCTTGCCGACGATGACCGCGAGTCCGACGGCCCGCCGCCCGCGCCCGGCCCCGCCCCCTTCGACGGGGGTGGCGGGTGCGCCGAGCAGGGTCCGCTCGATGCGCAGGATCTGTTCCTCGTCCCCGACGAAGTCCGAGGTATCGGCCGGAAGTTGTCGGGGCAGTTCCTCCCGGCAATCGCTCTGCGGGCCCGGCCCGGAGGCCGTGTCCGGCCCCAACGCGCCCACGGCGGACGCTCCCGCGACCGGTCCCGTGGCGGGTCGGCCACCGACCTCCGGGGCGCTTTCGGGCGCGGGGCCGCGCACGCTCGCGTACGGGCTGATGCCCACCGGCGCGCCCGTGCTGACCTGCGCACCACCGGCCGTGACCGGATCCGCCAGCGCCGTGCCCGCGGTGGCGCCGGCGGCGGGCCCGCCCCGCGCCTCCCGGGCGCGCGGACCGTCGTACGGACCGACCGGGGTGGGCGCGGAAGCGGCGCTCGGGAGGGGACCCGAAGCGGCCGGCGCGAAGTCGCCCGAGGCCTGCGGGAGGGACCCCGGAGGGGCGACTTCCGCGGAGAGAATGGCTGATTCCAACCGCCGCAGTTCGGCGCCCGGTTCGAGGCCCAGCTCGTCGATGAGCAGCTCCCGGCCCACCCGGTAGGTCTCCAGGGCCTCCGCCTGCCGCCCGGAGCGGTAGAGCGCGAGCATCAACTGACCGCGCAGGCCCTCGCGCAGCGGGTGCACGTGGACCAGGAGTTGGATCTCACCCACCAGTTGGTGGTGGCGGCCGAGTTCGAGTTCCAGCCCGATCCGGGTCTCGGCAGCGGTCAGCCGCTCCTCGTCGAGCTGGCGCGCCTTGCTGCGCAGCGTCTCGCTCGACACCCCGCTCAGGCAGTCGCCGAGCCACAGTTCGCCGGCCGCGCGCAGCAGTTCGACGGCCTCCGCCGGACGGCCCCGCTTGGCCGCCGTCCGCGCGTCGGCGACCCGGCGGGCGAAGACGGCCGCGTCGACCGAGTCGCCTTCGGTCTGCAGCACGTACCCCGGGGGCCGGGTGGTGATGGCGGCCGCGATGCCCGCCGTGGAGAAGAGCTTGCGCAGCCGGGACACGCAGATCTGCACCTGGGTGCGCGCCGTGTCCGGCGGCTCGTCGTGCCAGATCAGGTCGACCAGGTAGTCGGTGCTGACCACCCGTTTCGCTTCCAGCAGCAGCGCCGCGAGGATGACCTCCTGCCGGCCCGGGGGAATCCGCACGGGCCCGCCGCTCCCCGTGACCTGTAAAGGGCCGAGGATCCGGAAGACGGGCGCGTCGGGGGTCGACGAAGGCGTCCCGCCGGGTGAATCGGTCATGAGTCTCCCAGCTGGAGGGCACGCCTGATGCGCTCAAGGGTGAACGGAGATGGGGTGGAGAACCGAGATCAGTCTTCCCGAATGTCTCTTCGGTTGTCCATGGTGTGGAGATTATGTGTGACGGTGTGGCCGCTCGGTGTGAACAGCGGATTTCAGCCGGTCAGCGCGTAGGCGGACGCGTGGCGGGGGCTCCCGGTGATAGGACCGGGATAGTCGTGAGTTGCGGCCGCGGCGCACGGTGTGAGTGCCGGTACCCCGCCGGGTGCGTTGTGACGAGAGGACCCCCCACATGAACAGTCGGCCCGGTCGGATCCCGAAACGGATCCCGCCCAGTCGCGTCATCACCGACTCGGGGGTCGAACACGCCCGTCTCGCCTACCACTACCTCGACACCGGGGACCTCGACGGCTACGGCTCCCTGCTCGACGCGGAAGCCGGGGACACCGGGGCCGTTCGCGCACCGGAGCGGTTCTCCACCGGCGGCACCCACGAGATCCACCGCATCGTCGCCGACGGCGACTGCGTGGTCGTGATGGGCCTCAGCCCCGAACGGCGCGAGTTCGTGGACGTGTTCACCCTGTCGGACGAGGGGATGCTGCGGGACTGTCGCCGCTACTTCGGCCACGTCCACCCGTAGGCGTGTCCGGCGGTCGAAACCTGCTGGTCGAGCGACGGCGCGATGTGCGATCTTGGCCCATGCGCAACCAGCGGACCAAGGCCGTGAACACCCTCGCCACCACGATACGCACGGCGGCCCCCGCGTCCGCCGTCACCGCCGGACTGATCGCCGTCCTGGTGGGCGTCACCAGTTCCGCGGCCATCGTCTTCACCGCGGCACGGGCCGCGGGCGCGGACGCCCGGGAGGTCACCTCCTGGATGCTGGCCCTCGGCGTCGGCATGGGCGTGACCTGCATCGGCCTCTCGCTGCGCTACCGCGCGCCGGTCATCACCGCCTGGTCCACCCCGGGCGCCGCCCTGTTGGTGTCGGGGCTGCACGGCGTGACGATGGCGCAGGCCGTCGGCGCCTTCCTCGTGTCGGCCGCGCTGATCGTGCTCAGCGGGCTCACGGGCTGGTTCGAGCGGATCATGGGCAGGATCCCGGTGCCGCTCGCGGCGGGCCTGCTGGCCGGGGTGCTCGTACAGTTCGGAACCGGCCTCTTCCGCAGCATGAACGACCACTTCGCCGTGGTCTTCGCCCTCTTCGCGACCTACCTGCTGGGCCGCAGGCTGCTGCCCCGGTACGCGATCGTCCTGGCGCTCGCCGTGGGCGTGGCCGTCGCGGCCGGCCAGGGATCGCTGCGGCCCGGGCTGGTCCACTTCGCGCTCGCCGAACCGGTCTTCACCGCTCCCGCGTTCTCCTGGCAGGTGATCGTCAGCGTGGCCCTGCCGCTGTTCGTGGTCACCATGGCCTCGCAGAACCTGCCGGGCGTGGCGGTGCTGCGCGGCGACGGGTACGGCAGGGTCCCGGTGTCCCCGCTGATCACGTGGACGGGCACCACCAACCTGCTGCTCGCGCCCTTCGGGTGTTTCGGTCTGAACCTGGCCGCCATCACGGCCGCGATCTGCACCGGGCGCGAGGCCCACGAGGATCCCGACCGTCGCTATCTCGCCGGAGTCTGGGCCGGGCTGTTCTACCTGTGCGTCGGCGTCTTCGGCGGCACGGTCAGCTCCCTGCTGACGGCGCTGCCCACCGCGCTCATCCTCGGCATCGCCGGGCTCGGGCTGCTCGGCACCATCGCCAACTCGCTCTCCTCCGCGCTCTCCGACGAGACCTTCCGCGAGGCCGCCGTGGTCACCTTCCTGGCCACCGCCTCGGGGGTGACCCTGCTGGGGATCGGCTCCGCCTTCTGGGGCCTGCTGGCCGGGGCGCTGACCCTCCTGGTGACGCGGGGCTTCCGTCGCGCGACCTGAACCACGGCGCCGACCAGGACGCGTCATCAGGGACGCGTCGGGGTCGACTCGGGGTGATTCCCGATACGCGGTCAACCCCGCGGCGTACAGGATCACCCCATGAGCAACCGAGCAGTCACCCGTCGCCCGCACACCGCCAACACGCCCTCGAACCAGCATGGTTGGGGTCCCGGACGTACCGCCCTGACGCGCGCCGCCTTCTACGCCGGCCCGCTGTGCATGCTGGTCTACGGAGTCGTCCGGCTCAGCGCCCCCGAGCACCTGCCCGACCTCTCCTGGACCGTCGGGCACCTGGCCATGACCCTCGGTGTGGTCCTCTTCGCGGCCGTCTTCCCGGGGCTGCGCCGACTGGCCGAACCGGTCGCCGGGGCCGCCCGGTGGAGCGCCCGCACCGCCACCGCGCTCGGCCTGATCGGCGTGCTGGCCGTCACCGCCCAGGGCGTGATCGACATCGTCGTCGGTCTGCGCGCGGCCGACAAGCCCGCCATGAAGGAGCTCTTCGAGCAGGTCCAGAGCCAGCCCGGGGTGATGCCCGCCGTCTACACCGTCGGCCCGATGCTCTTCTACGTCGGCCTGGTCTGGCTCGTGGTGCAGCTCGCGGCCACGCGCCGGATCGCCGCCTGGCGTCCCGTGGCCGTGGTGCTCGCCGTGGCCGCGATGGCCGTCAGCCTGGACCTGATCCCGCTCGGCGCCGCCCTCTTCTGCGCGGCCCTCTCCCCGCTGGCGCGCGAACTGACCGCGCCCGCCACCGCGGCGCGGTGACCCCCTTCCGGCCGTGGTGCCAGGTCACGCGCTGTTCTCGTGGGGTGGCAGCGGCTGTCCCCATTTGTCTATGATCATGGGGATCATTGGGGGAGGCGTCGCTCCACGGACCGACCGCCTTCGCCCGGGGGCGCCCCGCCGGGCGACGGCGCGGCGCAGGAGCTGCTCGTCCACACCCCCACCGCGCCGGGTGATCCGGTCCCCGGCTGACGAAACGAGTCCCCCATGCCCTACCTGGTCCGCCACGTCTCACCGGCCGCTCCCGCCCTGCGCCTGGTGTGCTTCCCGCACGCGGGCGGCGGGGCGAGCTTCTTCCGCGGCTGGGCGCGCCACCTGGACCCGTCCGTCGAGCTGTTGGCGATCCAGTACCCGGGCCGGGAGAACCGCTTCACGGAACCGCTGGTGGGGGAGCTGGCCGAACTCGCGGCCGGCGCCACCGCCGAGCTGCTGGCCGAACCCCCGCGCCCCACCGTGCTGTTCGGGCACAGCATGGGCGCGATGGTGGCCTACGAGACCCTCCTGCGCCTGGAGGCCTCGGGCGCCACGCACTTCACCCGGCTCTGCGCCTCCGGACGGGCCCTGGACGCGCCCCCGGTCGGCGCCGGCGAGGTGACGGACGCCGAACTGATCGCCTCGGTCAAGGCACTCGGCGGGTCACACGCCGAGGTCTGGGAGCACCCCGAGCTGCGCGAGATGCTGCTCCCGATCATCCGCAACGACTACCGCCTGATCGACGCCTACCGGCGCGCCCCCGGTACCCCGCCGCTGCGCGCGGAGGTCCTCGCCCTCTCCGGCGACGCCGACCCCCGCATCACCCCGGCCCAGGCCGCCCTCTGGGCCACCGCCACCACAGGCCCCTTCTCCAGCGAGGTCTACGACGGCGCCCACTTCTACCTGACCACCCACGCCGCCAGCGTGGCCCGACAGGCGGTGGCGGGGCTTTAGGGCCTGTCGTCAAAGTCGAGTCTGCCCCGCGGCGCCTGGCACGCACTCTCGCTCCACCGGGCGAAAGCCCGAGTACGTCCAGTACGCGGGCTTCCGCCCGGCGGACCGAGAGCACGCACCAGACGCCGCGGGGCCGCCCTCCGGGCGACGACCCGACTTTGACGACAGGCCCTAGCACCCCACCCGGTGGACGAGACGACCGGCGATGACACGGAGCATCGAAACGCTCCTCACGCCCCGGCCTCGAACATGTCCTCCAGTCTGCCCGCTCGCGGCCCGGGCCGGTCGCCGGGTCGCCGGGGTGCGGGGGCGTCGGGGTGCGGGTCAGCGGCAGAAGTCCATGAGGGTCTCCTCGAAGTCCGGGAACTCGGCGGCCGCCGACGCGACCACGGCGGTGGCCGAGCGGCGCCGGTCCGGCGCGAACCGCTCGGCGATCGCCGCGAACTCCGGCGGGGCGGGCGCCGTTCCGCCGGGCTCGTACGAGGTGACGGCCTCCAGCGGCCCGCGGCCGTCGGCCAGCAGCCACAGGAAGTCGCCCAGGTCGCGCGCGACGACGCCGGTCTCCCCCTCGGACCCGAGGAAGACGACGGGCTGCTCGGCCAGCGGCCGGCCCGGGCGCACCGACCAGAACGCCGCGTACCCGCCCGTACCGTCCTGCCCGAAGACGTGGAAGTCGCTGCCGTCGACCTCGTGGTTCCCGGTCCAGGCCTGGAACCAGTCGGTCGTCTCGGCGACGGACAGGAAGGCGGGGAAGGGCTCGAAGTCGACGCCGTGGCCGTCGGCGTAGTCGAACGGAACGGCCATCGCGGCGGCGAGCGCGGCAGGGAACGGGAGGTCATCGTTGTACATCACCGCAACAGGCTAGCCAGCGGCACGGACAGCGCGGGCCGGGGGTGGTGCCCGGGGGCGGTGGCCGGGGGCGATGGCCCCCGGTGTGCCGCGCCCGAGGGTCAGCCCCTCGCGTGCTGGTGCAGGGAAGCGGCCAGGAGGTGCGAGTCGAGCAGCGAGGCGTCCGCCGTGCGGTCCGCCCGCGCGTAGCCCGCCAGCATCCGCTTGGTCAGGACGAGCGCCTCGGGCGAGCGCCGCACGAGGGGCCCGGTCCAGGAAGCGACCACCTTGTCCAACTGGTCGAGCGGGGCCGTCCGGTGGAGCAGGCCGAGGCGGTGGGCCGTCCCGGCGTCGAAGACGTCGCAGGTGAGCATGAGCTCGCGGATCCGGGAGGCGCCGACCTCGCCGACCAGGCGTCCCATCGCCCCGCCCCACGCCGGCGGCAGCCCCACGCCGACCTCCGGCATGCGGAAGCGGCTGGTGTCCGCACCGGCGCGCAGGTCGCAGAAGGAGGCGAGGGCGAGACCCGCGCCGATGACCCGCCCGTGCAGTCGGGCGATCGTGACCGCGTGGGTGTTCTCCAGGGCCTGGCACAGGCGGTGCGCCTTGTCGGCGATGCGCCGCAGACCGACCCCGGACGGATCGGCGGCCAGCGCCTCCTGGTACTCGCCCCGGTCGGCGCCGAGGCAGAAGTCCGTACCCAGTGACGAGAGCGTCAGGATCCGGACGTCGGGTCTCTCGTGCAGTTCGTCCAGGAGGTTGATGAGGTCGTCGAGGACCGCGGCGTCCAAGGTGTCGTCCTGCCCCCAGGGGTTGAGGCGCACGTGCAGTACGGGGCCGTCCTGGTCGACGCGCACCGCCTTGGGGGCGGTCCGGGCGCGGGCGGGAGCCGGGCCGGGGGTGGGGGCGTGGGTGGGCGTGGGGGAGTGGGCCGGGGTGGCGGGGTGGGGGGATTCGATCATGCGACGGCCACGTCCAGGTTCAGCAGGCGCCGGAACGCCACGCGGGGCGCCATCGACGGGGGGCGTACGAGGGTGAGGCGCGGGAGGCGCCGGATCAGCTGGTGGAGGAGGGTCGTCGCTTCGAGGCGGGCCAGCGGTGCGCCGAGACAGTAGTGGATGCCCCCGCTGAAGGCGAGGTGGCCGGGTGCGCGCCGGGGGTCGAAGCGGTCCGCGTCGTGGTGTCGGGCCGGGTCCCGGTGCGCCGCTCCGACCAGGAGGTGGACCATCTCGTCCCGGTGGATCTCGATGCCCCCCAGCACGCAGTCCTGCGAGGCGACCCGGCTGATCACGTGGGTGGGCGGGTCGTAGCGCAGCGATTCCTCCACGAACCCGGCTACGAGGTCGGGGTCGTCGGCGACCGCGTCCCAGCGCTCAGGGCTCTCGACGAGTCGCAGCGCCGTCGTCGACAGGAGCGTCGAGGTGGTCTCCAGCGCGGCCAGCAGGATGAACAGCACCAGGAAGTAGACGGCCTCGTCGGCCTTGTCCCGGTCGGGCTCGATCCCGTCCCAGGTCCGGATCCACCGGGTGATGGGGTCGTCGCCGGGGCGGGAGCGTCGTTCACGCACCAACTCGGTGAAGTAGACGCGTAGTTCGGCCGTGGCCGCGTCGGACAGTGCCAGTTGGCTGGCCGACGGGAGCAGTTCCTGGGCGAAGACCTGGTCGTGCGTCAACTCCCGCAGCCTGGCCCAGTCCGCCTGTGGCAGCCCGAGCCAGCCGCCTATGGTGGCCACCGGCAGCTCCTCGCAGACCAGCGCGGAGAAGTCGGCCTCGCCGGTGCGTATTCGCTCGGTGAAGGCGTCGAGGAGGCGATCCGTGGTCCGGTCCACGTGGCGGCCGATGCACTCCATCGTGGACCGGTCGAAGGTGCCGGCCGCCCGTCGCACCTTGGTGTGGTCCGGGGTGTTGAGGGCGGCCAGCGTGTTGCTCATCTCGCGCGAGGAGGAGGCGTTCCAGCGCGTCCCCGACTCCTGGCGCGCGCGCCAGGCCCGGTCGGGCTCCAGCCACGCGCGGCTGCGCAGGACCTGGTCGCAGGCGGCGAAGCCCGTCACGACGGAGCCGCCCCAGGGGGCGGGTACGACCTCACCCCGCGCGAGCAGCTCCGCGTAGATGGGGAAGGGGTCTGCCTGCCCTGCGGCCGTCCGCAGACGGGAGAAGAGGGAGGCGGACGCCCTGCGGTCGTACGACGGAGTTGTGGCAACCCCCATGATGGCGGCTCCTTTCTGAAGACCAGCCGCCATGCATACCCACATGATCGTTAAAGCATCCATGGCGGCGGCTACTCAGGAGGTTCGTGGGACTGCTGGGATCACATTCGCCTCATTCGCCCCGGGTCCAGGCCAAAAATCGACTGAACAGGCCGCCCTTGGCCTGCGACGCACCCCCGGCCTTCGCGCGCGCCGGTCCGGCGTGGGACGGCGGGGCGGTGGCGCCGGCGGGCGAGGGGGCCGCCGGCTGCTGCTGGTGCGGCTGACCCGTGGTCGACCCCGCGGCCTCGGCCGCCTGGGGAGCGGACCGCGGCGTGAAGCGGATCGGGAGGGTGACCAGCGTGCGGCTCCACGGACTCGGCGCCCAGGTCAGCGACTTGAACGGGACGCGCATCTCCACGTCCAGCAGCTGGTTCAGCAGCGCCTCCACGGCCGTCACCGTGATCATGAAGGCAGGGTCCTTGGCGGGGCAGGCGTGCGGACCCGCGCCGAAGGCCAAGTGCGCCTTGGTGTTGAGCTGTTCGCGGTGCGCGGTCAGCTTCGGGTCGGTGTTGGCCGCCGCGAAGGAGATCAGCACCGGGTCGTTGGCCCGGACCACCCGGTTGCCGAGTTCGACGTCGTGCGTCGGGTAGTGGGCGGCGTAGTTGGCGATCGGCGCGTAGTTCCAGAGGGTCTGCGAGACCGCGTCCTCGACCGGCAGGCCGACCTGCCAGTCCTCGCCGAGGTACAGGGCGCTGCTGGTGCCGATGGCAGCGGCGAGCGGGGCCGTACCGCCGGACAGCAGGGTGACCAGCTGGTGCAGCACCTCCTCGTCGCTGAGCTGCGCCGGGTGCTCCATCAGGCGCGTCGTCAGGTCGCCCGTCGGCCGCCGCCGCTTGAGGGCGATCAGCTCGGTGAGCGCCGCGCCCAGGACCTCGTCGGCCCCCGGGGTCCCCTCGAAGATGCCGCTGATCCCGGCGATCACGCGGTCGCCGATCTCGGGCGGGCAGCCGAACAGGTCGCTGAAGACCAACAGGGGCAGCGGCTGGGCGTACTCGGCCATCAGCTCCGCCTGCCCGAGCACGTCGGTGCTGAACTGGCTGATCAGGTATTGGGCGGACTGCTGCGTCTGCCGGATGAGCTGGTGCTCGTTGACCGTGGCGAGACTGTCGGTGACCGCCCGCCGCAGTCGGGCGTGTGCGGCGCCGTCGCTGAAGAGCGCGTTGGGGCGGTAGCCCATCATGGGCAGCGCCGGGCTGTCGGCCGGGACGCGCCCTTGGGCCAGGGCGTTCCAGCGGCGGGAGTCGCGCACGAAGGAGGCGGGGTTCTGCAGGACGTAGAGGGCCGCGTCGTAGGTGGTGACGAGCTCGGCCTGGACGCCGGGGGCGATGTCCACGGGCGCGCTGTGCCCGAAGGAACGCAGCTGCGCGTAGTGGCTGTCGGGATCGGCTCCGAAGGCGGCGCCGTACAGCTGGACGTTCCCGTGCGCGGGGCAGCCGGGGGGTATCTCCTGGGGATCACGGGGCTGTTGCATTCCTGCGCTCCTAGCCGAGTTGGGACATGAGGTGTTTCACGAGGGTGATGAGGGCCTGCGCCGAGGAGTTCTCGTCCCGTACGTCGCACTCCACGACGGGGGTCTCGGCGGTGAGGTTGAGGGCCTCGCGCACCTCGTCGAGCGGGTAGTGCGTGGTGCCGGCGAAGTGGTTCACGGCGATGGCGTAGGTCAGGCCGAAGCGCTCGACCAGGTCCAGGACGGGGAAGGATTCGTGCAGCCGCTCCGGGTCGACCAGGACCAGTGCGCCCAGCGCCCCCCGGGAGAGCTCCTCCCACATCTCCTTGAAACGCTCCTGGCCGGGCGTTCCGAAGAGGTAGAGGACCAGGGTGTCGCTCAGCGTGAGCCGGCCGAAGTCCATCGCGACGGTCGTGGTCGTCTTGTCGGGGGTGCCCGACAGGTCGTCGAAGCCCACGCTGGCCTCGGTGATCTCCTCCTCGGTCCGCAGCGGTTCGATCTCGGAGAGACTGCCGATGCAGGTGGTCTTGCCGACCCCGAAGTGCCCCACTATGAGGATCTTCACCGCGTGGGAGACATCTGGATCCAGGTACACGCGTTACGCTCCGAATCGATTCTTCAGGCCTTCGAGCACCGCGCTGACCAGTTCCCTGTCAACCCGTTCGGCGCGCGGTATCGGTGTCCTGGCGAGAATGAGACTGTCCTCCTCCAACTGCGCCAGCAGGATGCGGACGACGCCCAGGGGCAGGTGGGTGTGTCCCGCCACCTCGGCCACGGACAGGAAGCCGTTCGCGACCAGGTCCATGACCTGCCCCGCTTCCGGGGAGAGCGTGCGCGCGGAGACCGGCGCGTCCTGCGCCGCCGCGGCCGTCACGAGCGTGGTGTGCTCGTACTCGTGGTCCGGCGGCAACGCCCGTCCGTTCGTGATCACGAAGAGGGGGACTAACGGGGACGTCAGCTCCAACTCCTCGTCCTGCTCGGGCCCGTCAGGCATGGCCTGTCCCCTTCTCCGGTGTCGCCGCCGCGGTCAGTCGGGGAACCACCTCGTGCAGCCGCGTGGCGAACTTCTCGATGTCGCAGTCGTGTTCGGCGGCAGCGGCCAGGAAGGCGTCGGGGCCGGCAGCCATGAGGAAGATCCAGCCGTGTTGGAACTCGATGACCGTCTGCCGCCACCGCGCGTCCTCGGCGGCCCCCGCGAACCGCGAGGTGACCCGGCTGTAGGCGTGGATGCCCGTCATCGCCGCGGAGATCGTGTCCGCGAGGTCGCGGCTCACCCCGGCCGTCGCCCCGCGGGGGAGCCCGTCCGAGCCCAGCAGCACCGCGTGGCGGGCGCCCTCGACCTCGGACACCACCCGGTCGAGCTCACCGAGGACGAATCCGGGGTGGGCGGCGTCCTGCTGGCGACCGGCGCCCCTGCGCCCGCCCGCGACCTCCTCCGCGCTCACCCGGGGCGGCGAGGTGAGGTTGGTGCCCAGTCGGGCGACGAGACGGTGCATGCGGAAGGAGATCTGCTGCATGTCCACGTCGGGTTCGGCCGCCGCGGCGAGGTACGAGCCCTGCCCCGCCCCGATCAGGAAGCTCCAGCCGTGCGAGAACTCGATGATGGTCTGGTTCCACTGCCGGTCCTCCTCCGGGCCGGCGAAGTGGGCCGCCGCCCGGCTGAGCGACTGCATCCCGGCCATGGCGGCGGAGATGGTGCGCACCTCCGTCTCGGCCAGCCCCTCCGTCGCGCCGCGCGGAAGGCCGTCCGCGGACAGCAGGACGGCGTGCCGGGCCCGGGGCACGTTGTGCACGATGTCCTGGAGCATCCACGAAAGGTCTGCGGTCATGCCTCTTCGGGCCCTTCGAACGAGGTGACGTCAAGGTTGCGACCGGAGAGCGTGCCGCGCTGGAAGGCCCCCAGGCCGCGCCCGGAAGGGCGGCCCGACTCCTGCGGGGTCCGCGTCGCCGGTGGCGGTGCGTCGCCGGGATCGGGCACGCTCGCGATGGGTGCCTGGCGCGCGCCGCGCTTGGGCAGACCGTGCATCGTGCGCGAGGGCGTGACCTGCGGCCGGCTCTCCGGGGCGCGCCGGATGTTGCTCACCGGGGCCTCGGGGGCGGTCGGTATCTCCTCCATGGTCCACAGCTCCTCGGGCAAGAGGACGACGGCCCTGACGCCGCCGTACCGGGAGACACCGGTGACGTCCACCCTGAAGCCGTGCTGACGTGCGATCAGGCCGATGACCGGGAAGCCGAACTTGGGCTGCGTCCCGAGCTGCGACAGCCGGGGCGCGACCTCGCCGGAGAGCAGCGCGGTCGCCCGCTGCCGGTCCTCGTCGTTCATGCTCACACCGGCGTCGTCGATGACGATGCACAGGTTGTTCTGGACCCGCTGGAACGTCACTTCGATCGGGGCGTCGTGCTGCGAGAAGCTGGCGGCGTTGTCGAGCAGCTCCGCCACGGCGAGGGCGACGGGCGCGACCGCGGACGCCTTCAGGGCGAGACCGGTCTGCTGCATGATGGCGACCCGGTGGAAGTTGCGGATCTGGCTCTGGGCGCTGCGCACCACGTCGTAGACGCTGGCGGGCCTGTTGCGCCGGCCGAGCGGCGCACCGCACATGACGGCGATGCCCTGGGCCTTGCGCGCCATCTGGGCGTTGGCGTGGTTGACGTCCAGCAGGTCGCTGAGGACGGCGTGCCCGCCGTACGTGCGCTGGATGCCGTCCAGGAGCGTCGTCTGCTCGGCCGCGAGGCTCTGCAGGAGGCTGGCGGCGCCCTTGAGGACGGTCTTGGTGTTCTCCTCGGCCGCTTCCTTGGCCTCGCGGAGCGTGGCCTCCTGCCCGCTGCGGAACCTCTGCAGCTCGGCGCGCGACGCGTGCAGGTGGCCGTCGGCGGTGAGCAGTTGCTGCCGCAGCTCGGCCTCCGCCTGCTCCTTCTTCGCCTCCAGCGCCCTGTTGCGGGCGACGAGTGCTGCGACCGCGACCACGGCTATCGCCGCCACCGCAACCAAGCACCACACAAGTGCGTCTCGATTCATGGAAACCTTTCCCGGCGCATGGCGTGCGGACGGCTGCAGATGCACCTCAAGAGGCCCCGCAACGCAGCTGATCGGCACCGTCCACCTGCTGTTACGCGGAGAACATGGCGCCGATCGCAAATCTGCATCTGCGTCAAAGTAGATCAAGATCACAGATGCCGGGATGCTATCACCCGGATCTTCGGCCCCTCGACGCCCCGCAGGGCGCCACGAACGCCCAGCTCAGCGGTCGCGGGAGCGGGCTGACATGGCCTGCGGACCCGGCTTTCGGCCTCCGCGGGCCTCCCTCGGCGTCGATCTGTTAAGCAGTTCTTCACGCGAGGAGTGACAATCTCTCACATCTATCTGAGGCCCCGTCAACCGCGTCGGTGACGCCCTCCATCGGCAGGCGCCGCCGGTCAGTTAGGGGGTGCGCGGCCACTTATTGGCCTGATCTCGACGCGTGGAACGGCTGGTGCGACGGCGACCGGGCCCACCGACTCCCCGCGTCTTCGTCACCCTCCGTGGCCGCTGCCCGGTGGCGCCGGCCGACGGCGCGGCCGAAGCCGTCGCCGCGGCGACGCGGCGCCCGGCGGCCCCGAGGTGGTGATCGTCCCCGGCCGCCGCCTCGACTCCGCACAGGGTGTCGGTGGGCCCCTACGGGACGTTCGCACGAGCTAAGTCGATCAACGCGGTGGGTGACCGCGGTAGGTCCCGGGGCTCGGGCGCGGCACCGGGAGGGGACGCGGTCCCGCCCTCAACCGCGGCCGTCGGCGCGCTCGAAGGGGCCGGGTACGGGGAAGTACGCCTCCAGGAAGGCCCTGACGGCGGCGGGCGGTACGGCGGGCTCGGGTTCCGTCGCCGTGTCGTTGAGGCAGAACACCTGGCGGTCGCGGGTGCGGAGGAGCCTGTCGAGCCGGGCGCGCGTGCGAGGTTGTGCGAGGTCCAGGTAGGAGTAGCGGAGCTCCGCCGGTACCGCCCGCCCGGTGAGGAACGCGTAGTGGTGGTGCAGCGAGGCGGGGATCGAGAGGTCGTCCACGCTGCGGATCCTGCTGCGCCCCGTGGCCCGGTGCGGCTCCGGGAACTCCCGTTCGATCTCGGCGAGCACGCTGCGGCGCAGCGGGTACGGAATGTGCATCATCTTGCGCGCCACCGTGACGCCGAACCTCTCCTCCAGCAGGGAGCGGTTGTTCATCCCCGCCACCGAGGCGGGGATGTCCCGCGCCGACGCGTTCCCGGAGGGCAACAGTGCGCGCGAGGGGAAGAACTTGCCCAGCCCGTTGGCGAGGAAGAAGTCCCCGGGAGTGAGCGGGGAGCCCAGGAAGAAGTCGTCGTTGAAGTACAGGAAGTGCTCGGAGAGTCCGTCGATGTGGTGCAGCCGGCTCTCGATGGCGTGCGAGTTGAAGGTGGGCAGTGCCGTCGGATCCGAGAAGACGTCGCGGTGGTCGACCAGGGTCAGCCCCGGGTGCGACTGGGCCAACCAGGCCGGTGTCTGTCGGTCCGTCACCAGGTAGACGTGGCGGATCCACGGCGCGTGGAGGTGCAACGAGCGCAGGGAGTAGCGCAGTTCGTCCCGGTTGAGGTAGCGCGCACTGTTCGCCGCCTGCTCGTGGTACGGCTCGTCCGTGACCTGGGCCCGGCGCGCCCGCCACTGCGGGTCCGCGCCGTCGACCCAGGTGTAGACGGCGTCGACGGGGAAGCGGATGTCATCGGGCAGGCGCGTGGTGAACTCCGTACGGGTCCGCACGCGGCAGGGCCCGGGGCCCGCCGGCCGGGGTACGGGCGACTGCGGGGCGAACCGCGTGAAGAGCTCGCCGGCCACCTCCACCGGTCGACCCGCCCGCGGGACGGACTCGGCCGCGCGGTTGGGGCGCGGGGCCACCAGGCGGTCGCCGTCCGGGGTCCAGAACTCGATGTCGCAGCCGTACGCGGGACCGAGCACCAGCGCGGCGGTCGCGTCCGCGTGGAAGCGGCCCAGCCGTACCACGGGCTCGGCGGCCAACGCCTGCCAGGCGGAGGCGCGGTGGCCCGGGCGCGGGTGGGGCCGGTCGGGCGGGGAGACGTACCCGGCGTGGCGCGCGCAGACCTCGGTGAGCACGATGACGGCACGGGAGCGCTCCGCCGCACTGACCCCGACCGCGGAGGAGAAGTCCCCGTGGCAGCGCACGACGAAGTGGTCGATGTCCGCCGCGGCGAGCGCCGAGCACACCGCCCGAAGGGTGTCGGCCCGGACCGACAACGGGGTGGGCGCGGTGGACACGGTGGCGACGGTGCACCGACCGTCCACGGTGACCACGACCCGACCCGCGGGTGCGAGCAGCCCCTCCCGGCCCAACCGCCGCTGCTCCCGGCCCTCTCCGAGGACCCGGAGCGCCGTCGACAGCCGGGCCGGCAGGCCCTTCAGCCGCCGGTGGAGCCCGGGGGCCACCCTGACGAGCAGGCGGCGGGCCACGAGCGGGACCGCCCGCCGGTACGCCCGCCGGTACGCCCGGCTCGGTAGGGGCGGTTCGGGGTGCGGGGGGTGTGGGGGCCTGGGAGGTCCGGAACGTCGGGGCGTGAGCAGAGCGGGCACGTGAAGGTCCTACGGTCCGGGGAGGAGGGGAGGGTGGCGGGCGGAGGGGCGTGGAGTGGGGTCCGACAGCCGTGGATCGCCGGTAGAACGACCGGCCGGGCAGGTGGGTTACGTCGACCCCGCACGGGACGGGCCGACACCCCCGCCCGGCCCCGCTCGTTGGTCGTTCCGTGTCCGCATACGGCCTCCACGACAACCGGGGCGCTCGCGTCCGCACCGTCGGCGCGCTCCTCTCGGCGGGAGTGCTCCTGTTCCCGTCGGTCTTCCCGGACCGCTTCGGCCCGGATTGGGTGGAGCGGTACGCCTTGGCGCCGGGAGTGCGGCTCACCGTGGTCGACAGCCCGGCCCGGTCGCTGGGCTACCGCCTGACCGAAGCCACCGTCGGGCCGGGCTCGCTCGCCCTGTTGGGCGGCCGGCTCTCGCGGCCCCGGCCCCTGTCGTCGTTGGCCGAGGTCGCGGGGCCGGCCCTGCTGGCCGCCGTGAACGGCGACTTCTTCGACATCCACGGCCACGGTGTCCCGCTGGGCCCGGTGATCCGCGACGGACGGCTCCTCAAGGGCTCGGCCGAACCGGTGAAGGCCGTCGGTACCGACAGCGGGGGGCGGTTGCGCCAGGGACGCGTGCAGCTCACCGGGGAACTCACCCTGGAGGTCTCCACGTACCCCTTGAACTGCCTCAACTGCCTAGCCCCCGGAGCCGGGTTCACGGTGTACACCCCCGACTGGGGACCGGGCCCGCGCCCCTCCCGGCACGGTACGCCGGTGCGCCAGCTCACCGTGTCGGAGGGCCGGGTGGTGGACGCTCGTGACGGGGTCGACGGCCGCCGGATCCCGCCGGACGGCTTCGTCGTGGTGGCGGCCGGGCCTGCCGCGGGGTCCCTGGCCGCGTACGGGCCCGGCGCGGCCGCCTCCTTCGCCGCGGCCCAGAAGCCCAGGAAGCGCCCCTGGACCCTGGCCATCGGGTACCGGGGGACGCTGCTGCGGCACGGCAGGGTGCTCGCCTTCCGCGACACCCGCCGGTACCTGACCCGCGAACCCCGGACCGCGCTGGGCTGGGACGACACCGGACGACGGCTGTGGCTGCTCGTCGTCGACGGCCGCTCCTCCCGATCGACGGGACTGACCATCGAGCAGACCGCCCGGCTGCTCCAGCTCCACGGAGCGCGCAACGCCGTCATGCTCGACGGCGGCGGCTCGGCCGAGATGCTCGCGCGGACGGCCCCCCGCATCCTGAGGATCGTGAACGTCCCGTCGGAGGGCGAGGAGCGGCCCGTGGCCAACGGCCTGGCCCTGTTCACCGCACCGCGGAGGCAGCCCCGACGTCGGGGGAGCGGCGGGCCGCGGGCACCGATCCGAGGCGGTCCAGGCGGTCCAGGCGGTCCATGGTCTGGGTGAAGTCCCGGGTGGAGAGCAGGAGTTTGTGGACGAAGAACAGCTCGAAGGCGATGAGGCCCGCGCCCGCGACGACGACCGGCAGCGTGAGGTGTCCGAGCGCCGGGCCGACGACGAAGACGGCCATCTGGAACTCGATCCCGCTGACCAGGTGGGGGCGGATGCGGGAGCGCAGGAGGGAGTCGCGGGCGGCCTCGTACCAGGGGTAGGCCTGCCGGAACTCCTCGTGCAGGTCGATCACTTCCCCCGTGGCGCCCTCCGCGCCGGGCAGCTGCTTGCGGCGGTCCCGCCGCAGGTGCTCGACGAACACGGGCGGGTCGGTCTCGTCGAAGGCCGGGTGGCCGACGATCTGCTCCCGCATGTCGGCACGCACCTGGTTCACCTTCATGGTGTTGAGGTAGCGGAACATGTCGGCGAAGACGACGGCCACGGCCAGCAACAGGTACCGGGGCTCGTCCCGCAGCAGCCACTGCCCCGCGAACAAGGCCATCGTGCAGCACATCACCCGGACCCGGTCCAGCATGTAGTCGAGCCACGCCCCGAACAGGCTGCCGAGGCCCTGGAGCCGTGCCAGCTTCCCGTCCACGCAGTCGAGGACGAAGCTGAGGTGGTAGACGAACGCCCCGGTGAGCAGCCAGTACCGCCCGCCATGCGCGAAACATCCGGCGGCGACCATCCCCAGGGCGAACGCCGCCCAGGTGATCTGGTCAGGAGTGATGCGGGTGTGCCGGTCGACCCAGCGGACGAGGGGAATCGCCATCGGATCGACGAGGGCCACGGTCCACCAGGCGTCCCTCTCCTTGCAGGTGAGGTCGCGCACCTCTTTCACGCTGAGTGACTTGGACGCGGCCCTCGTGCGGGGCGCCACGGCATCGGGAGCGGGCACATGCATGCGGCGCACTCTAGGAGTCGCCACGCTGCGTAGCCGAATCGTGACACGTTGGACGGCGTGTCGGGCCCGCGGGTGACCACCGCACCCGGGATGCGACGTCCACCGCCGGGGCGTTTCATGGTCACAGGAGCGTCTTCGTGGACCTTGGCGCGGCCTCCTTCGGGGCCTGCCGCGGGTGGCAGGGGTGTGGGCGCGGGCGGATACCGCTAAGGGGTGAAGGGGAAGGTCGCCGGGTCCTGCACAGGGGGAGTACCTGGGAGTGCCACCATGACCACCAGCAGCCTGGCCGCGCTCGCCTCGTCCTTCGCCGGCGAACTGATCGGCCCCGACGACCCCCGGTACGACACGGCTCGGCGTCTCTTCAGCGGGGACGTGGACAAGCGCCCGTCCCTGATCGCCCGCTGCACGGGCGCCCGGGACGTGGCCGCCGCACTCCACCACGCGCGCGAGAACGGCCTGGAGGTCGCGGTCCGGGGCGGCGGGCACTCCTCCGCCGGCTACTCCTCCAGCGAGGGGGGAGTGATGGTCGATGTCAGCCCGATGAAGTCCGTCGAGATCGACGCCGAGGCGCGCACCGGCCGCTTCGGTGCCGGTCTCACCTGGGGCGAACTGGACGGCGCTACGCAGCAGTTCGGGCTGGCGGTCACCGGCGGGCGGGTCAGTCACACGGGTGTCGGCGGCCTGACGCTGGGCAGCGGCTCCGGCTGGCTGGAGCGCGCCTGCGGACCCACGCCCGCTAGCCTGCTCTCCGCCCGGATGGTGACCGCGGACGGCCGCACGGTCCGCGCCGCCGCGGACGAGAACGCCGACCTGCTCTGGGGCCTGCGTGGTGGTGGCGGGAACTTCGGAGTGGTGACCGAGTTCGAGTTCCGCCTGCACCCGGTCGGGCCGATCGTGCTCGGCGGCATGATCCTGCACCCGGCCTCGGCCTCCAGGTCCCTCGCCCGCTTCTACCGGGACTTCATGCGGCAGGCCCCCGACGAGGTCGGCGGCGCCCTGGCGGTGATCACCGCCCCGCCGGCGAACTTCATTGCCGCGGACGACCCCGCGACCCGACTGCGGAGCTCCTTCGGCCCGGAGAAGTTCGCCCGGCTGGTGGCGCTGAAGGACGCGTACGACCCCGACAACGTCTTCGCGCTCAACCAGAACATCCCGCCGAGCGCGCCCGCGTAGGAGTGGAGCCAGGACATCAGCAGGAACCCCACTTCGGTGGGGTTCTTCTGCGTTTCCGGGGCTGCGAGGCAGGCAGGGCACGTGGATGCCGACCCCCGCAGTTCGAGGGCCCAGGATCATGACGCGGTGGTTCTGGTTCCGGATGGTCGGGTTTCGTGGAAGCCGTCCCTTGCAGGTATGCGCCTGGATAGCATTCGGCCCTGTTTCCCGGTCGATCAGTCTTTTTCCGGCACAGGGGGAATGCCATGCCTCCCAGCGCTCAACGGTCTTCACGTCGGCGACTACCGCGGTGCACGCGCGGCTCGGCCGTGCAGCGGATCGCGGTGCTGGTCCCGGCTCTGGCGCTGGTGTTCGTCAGCGGGTGCGCGAACGCGGACGGCAAGAGCACACGCGGCACGAACGGATCGACCCGATCGGCGGCACCGCCCCCCGCCTCGTTCCCCTCCGCTCCGCCGGAGGCCGCCCACTGCCCGGGCGCGATCCTGGATCACCGGGACATCAGCCATCCCGACCTCGGGGCGGTCCGCGTATTCCTGATCCGGCGGACCGGTTCCGGCGCTCCCACCGGATGCGTCGCGTCCGTCACCGGCAGCGGCAAAGCACTGGCATCCATCGAGGTGGACATCTACGAGAATGACCTGCATTTCGCCTCGCCGGAATCCGACGCCACCAAGAACACCTTCGTGCTCTACAACCCCGGACGCTATAACGGGGTGCTGGTGCTCGTACCCGCCAAGGACGGCTTCGAGGACGTCAGGTGGACCGACCCGGACATCCACTATCGCGGCGGCAGGTACGCCTTTTACAACGCTCGGCTCGCCGGCCCCGGCGCAGACGGTCGGTACACGATCATCCAGTCCCAGAACTCGTGCAACCCCAGCTGTGCCGACGGCGCCACCTCGAACGTCACGCTGCACTGGAACGGCCACGAATACCTGCCGACCGGATGAGGACGTGGCACATGGCCCGCCGCCGGCGGCCCAGGGCCGAACTCGGGTACGGCGCCTTTCTCTCCTACAGCGGGGAGCGCGACCGGGGATGGCTGCCGCATCTGCGGCGGGCTATCGAAAAGCAGTCCCGCCCCTGGTACAAGCCGCCTCGGATCAGGGTGTTCCTCGATGACAGCAGCATTTCGATCGGTCCCCAGCTCTGGGGAAAGATCGAGGCCGGCCTCGCCCGCTCGGACTGGCTCGTGGTCATGTCGTCGCCGGAGTCGAAGGCCTCGGTGTGGGTCGACCGGGAAATCGAATGGTGGTTGAGGCACAAGTCGGTCGACACGATCCTGCTCCTCGTGACCGGGGGGCTGTTGGTATGGGACGAGCAGCGCGGCGACTGGGATCCCGAACTCTCGACGGCGCTGCCCGCCCGCCTGTTGGGACGGTTCACGCAGCAACCCGTCTGGAAATCCCTGGCCCTGCGCCAACCCGAGAACGGCACCGGTCCCGTGCCGGACGTGGACGGCGTCGCACTCGGCATCGCATCCGTCGTACGCGGCCTCGCGGAGGAGGACCTCAGGTCGGAGGGCATCCGCGACACCCGGCGCAATCTGCGGGCGGCCAGGATCACCGCCGCCGTACTCGGCTTGCTCCTCCTGGTCGCCAGTACGATGTTCGTCGTCGCACGGATCGCGCAGGCCGAGGCAGTCCGCCAGCGGGACCACGCCGTGGCCCAGCAGTTGATCGGCCAGAGTTCCTCTCTCGCGACCCGTGATCCGTTCGGCGCCCGGCTGAAGGCTTTGGCGGCATGGCGCATCGATCCCACCCCGGAATCCCGCCTCGCCATGCTCAACGCCACCGCCAACCCGGCATCCGGACTGCTCGCCCATTCCTGGCCCGTGAAATCAGTGGCTTTCAGCCCGGACGGCAAGACCATCGCCACCGGGAGCGACGACGGCCTCGTGCGGCTCTGGGACGCGGCCACTCAGCGGAAGATCGGGGACGCGTACATCGGGCACCACCGGGCCGTCACATCGGTGGCCTTCGGACCGAGTGGCGAGACCCTGATCAGCTCGGGACTCGACGGCACTGTCCGGCTCTGGAGCATCGCCGACCACAAGCAGATCGGTGACGCCCTCGATGCCCGGACCGGGGTGATCTCCTCGGCCGCCCTCAGCCCGGACGGAAAGACTCTCGTCCTGGTGGGCGACGGCGTCTCCGGGGCCGTACAGGTGTGGGACGTGGCGACGCACCGCCGGATCGGCGATCCGCTGGAAGGTCGCGCCAAAGGCTCGGCCAGCGTGGCTTTCAGCCCCGACGGCAAGACCTTCGCAACCGGTGCCGGCAACGAGGTACAGCTCTGGGACGCCGGTTCCCATGCCCCTCTCGGCAAGGCACTGACGATCAGCGACGACCTGCTGTCGTCCGTCTCCTTCAGCGGTGACGGCCGTACCGTCGCCGCCTCCGATACCGCCGGCAAGGTCCAGCTCTGGGAGACCGCCACGCGGGCCCCGATCGGGAAGCCGTTCACCGTCGATGCCGGATGGGTCGACTCCGTGGCCTTCAGCCCCGACGGTGAGGTGTTCGCCGCCTCGTACGCCGACGGCACCGTGCGGCTCTGGGACATCGTGGGGCATACCCAGGTGGGAGCTCCGCTCACCGGCCACATCAGCAACGCCCGGGCCGTGGCCTTCAGCCCGGACGGTTCGACCCTGGCCAGTGCGAGCGACGACACCACGGTCCGGCTGTGGGACGTCCGCGCACAACGGCAGATCGGCACATCGGTCGGTACCGGGGATCAGGGGGAGACGGAGTTCAGCACTCGTGGGCATGTCCTCGCCGTGGGGGGATCCGCCTTCACGGTGAGCTTCTGGGACATCGCCTCACGTCGCCGAATCGGTGAGCCACTGGTCTCCCGCGACGTGGACACGGGTTCTCCCTTTGCTCTCAGCCCCGATGGCACCGTGCTCGCGACCACCTCGTTCGCAAGCGGCTACGCGGTGACGCTCTGGGACATTGCGACGCACCGCCGCATCGGCGAACCACTGCCCGCCGGTGACGGCAACATCCGTGCGATGGCTTTCAGCCCCGACGGCAAGAGCTTCGCCACGTCCGGCGGGAGTTCCGTGCGCCTGTGGGATCTGGCGACGCACGGCCGGATCGGCAAGGAACTCGCCGTCAGCTCGTTCGGACTCGACTTCAGCCCTGACAGCCGCACCCTCGCCACGAACACCGATGACGACACCGTGGCCCTCTGGGACGTCGCCACGCAGCGCCGGATCGGCGAGACGCCCCCGAGCCACACCGCGCAGATCAACGCGGTCACCTTCAGCCCTGACGGCACGATCCTGGCGACGGCGAGCCGCGACAGTACCGTCCGCCTCTGGAACGTGGCCACGCGCGAAGAGATCGGGGAGCCGCTGACCGCTCATCGCGGCGGCGTGACGTCCGTCGCCTTCAGTCCGAACGGGAGGACGCTGGTCACCGGCAGCATGGATCACACGGTCAGGCTCTGGGACGTCACCACCAGGCAGCAGATCGGCGCCCCGCTCGAAGGGCACAGCGCCGACGTCACCGGTGTGGGATTCGGCCCGGGCGGCAAGACGATCGTCGCTTGGGGCAAGGACGACACGCTACGGCTGTGGGACTCCGAGGCGACGGTGGACCCGGTGGACTCGCTGTGCCGGTGGGCGAGGGGCGCGTTCAACGCCGGCCGGTGGCGCGAATACGTACCCGCGGGCCCTGCTTTCCAGCCGCTCTGCCCGCGTTGACCCCTCGGAGGCTATGTTCTTCCTACAGCGGAGCACGACGGGGGACGGAGGAGATGATGAGCGACCATTTAGCGCAATCCAGAACCCGGTTCGCGGGTGGGATGCGCATCCTGACGGCCCGGAGTCCGGCTGGGCCGACAACGCTGCCTGCCGGGCGGAGTTGCAGCGGGTGCAGCGTGACATCCACGCCTATGCGGTGGGCTTCGCCCGCCTGGCCGGTGTACGGGAAGCCGAGTCGATGATCGGCCAGGTTCCCGCACCTCGTGCCCCGGACGACCGGTCCGAGAGGAGCGCCGGTCCCTCTGCGGACAGCACCCGGCGCCCGCGCTGAACGCCCCGGAGACCGCGGGCGACGGTACCGCCACGGGCGTGGAGCGTGAGGCCCGGGAGCCGACCGGATACGACGCCTTCATCTCCTACAGCCACAGTTGGGACAGGAAGCTCACCAAGGCCTTCCAGAGCCGATTGCAGGCCTTCAACCGGCCCTGGTACAGGTCGAGAAGCCTCAAGCTGTTCCGCGACGAGACCAACCTGGCGGCAAGCCCCCGTCTGTGGCGCGAGATCGAGCGGGGACTCACCGGGTCCCGGTGGCTCGTACTGATGGCCAGCCCGGCTGCCGCAGCTTCCCCCTGGGTCCGCAAGGAGATCCGCTGGTGGCTCACCCACCGGTCGGCGGACACGTTCCTCATCGCCTGGACCGACGGAACACTCGTCTGGGACGACTCACGGACGTCGTTCGACTGGTCGAGGACCGACGCCCTCCCGCGCGAGGAGATGGACGGCGTCTTCGACCAGCAGCCCCGCTGGGTCGACCTGCGCTGGCTGCACGGCCCGGGACAGGCCGGCGCGGCCGACCCTCGGTTGATCGAGTGCCTGGCGGAGTTCGCGGCCCCGATCACGGGCAGGTCCAAGGACGAGGTGATCGGGGACCACGTCCGGCAGCACCGCCGGACGGTGCGCCTGGTGTGGTCGACCGTCGCCGTGCTCACCGCTCTGCTCCTGGTCGCGATCGCCGGGGGCGTCACGGCGTACCAGCAGCGCAACGCCGCCCGGTCCCAGGCCCTGATCGCGCAGTCCCGCCAACTCGTCGCGGAGGCCTCGTCGATCAGCGACACTCAGCCCGACCTGGCCCGCCAACTGCTGGTCCAGGCCTACCGGCTCGCTCCGACCGCCGAGGCTGCCGGGGCCCTCGTCGGCAGCCGCGGCCTTCCCCGTGCCATCGACGGGATCGGCGCTCCGCGCGGGGTTGCGTGCAGCAGTGGAGGGCTCCTCGCCGTGGCCGATGACCGGGTACGGCTCTACGACCTGGCCACCGGCGCACTCCGCGCCTCGCGCTGGGGTGTGGGCTGCGTCAGGGAGAGGTGTTCGGGCAGTCGCCGAGGGACATCGACTTCGAACGCGGTGTCATCCGGGTGCGCAGGCAGGTGCAACTCCTCTCCGGGCGGCTCCATTTCGCCCTGCCCAAGGGTGGCAAGACGCGGACCGTCGACATGCCCCGGTCGGTGGCCACGGAACTGCCCGCGTACTTCCTCGACCACCCGGCGGTCGACGTCGAGCTCCCCTGGGGCGGACCGGAGCCGGGCCGGGAGAAGCAGAGCTTCCCGCTCGTCCTCACGACGACATACGGCAACGCCATCCGCGCCAACATCTTCAACGACGAGGCCTGGAAGCCGGCCCTCGCTGCGGCCGGAGTTATTCCCGTACGGGAGAAGGGTGCGCGGTGGAAGGCTTCGCGCAAGGACGGCTTCCACGTACTCCGGCACACCTACGCCTCGGTCCTCCTCGAAGCGGGCGAGTCCATCGTGACGCTCGCCCGGTGGCTCGGTCACTCAAGTCCGACCATCACCCTCGACCACTACGCCCACTTCATGCCGGAGGCCGGCGGCAAGGGCCGCGCGGTCATCGACGCACTGCTCGGCACGGTGCCCGAGTGAGTACCCCAGGGCCTCGTCCCCTCTCAGGGCCGCGCCTGACGTCCCGCACCTGCGGAGCTTGCCTGCGCCCGGCAGTGCTCCAGCCCCGCTGTCACCTCCGCCCGGTCGGGGCCGTCCTCGGTCACCAGTAGTTCCCCGGCCGCCACCATGGCCGCCCAGAAATCGGGGGGCGAGCCCCGCCCGTCCCGGAACCGCGTTTTCGCGAAGTACACGAAGAGCTTCGTGAGTTCCCCGCTACGGAACCACGCGAGAAGGCTGCCGGGGAAGCCGCCGCGGGCGCCGGCCGCAGTCCCCAAAAGGTCGCGGATCCGCTCCTGGTGAGCGTCCAGCACCCGGTCCACGACGAACACATCCACAAAGGCCAGAACCGAGGCGACGAGGTCGTCCTCGCCCACCGCGAACTCCTCGAAGAGGGGGCGAGCCTCGCAGATTCGGGCTTCGGCGTCAGTCCGGGGGACTCCGAGGGCCAGGCACACGACCAGGGCGGAGGCCTCCCAGTCGCAGCTGCGCGCGGCCAGTGCGACGAAGACCTCTTCGGCGTTCCGTCCGACGGCCAGCATCGCGCGGGCCTCCAGGATCAGTTCGTCCTCGTCTTCCTCATGACTCATGACTCATGACTCATGGCCAGAGGTTACAGAGGTGTTCGAATGCGGCGGGCGCGGCCAGGGGCGCGGGCGAATGTCCGCAAACGACCGCACCGGGTTCAGCGGCAGAGTTCCATGATGGTGTCGTCGAAGTCGGGGAACTCCTGGGCCGCCAACTCGATCACGGTTGCCGCCGACCGGCGCTGGTGCGGTGCGAAGCCTTCGGCGATGGCCGTCAGCTCCGGATTCGGCTGCGCCTTCCAGCCGGGCTCGTAGGAGGTGGCGGCTTCCCAGGGGCCGAAGCCGTCGGCCAGGAGCCACAGGAAGTCGCCCAGGTCGCGGGCGACGACGCCGGTCTCTCCCTCGGACCCGAGGAAGACCACGGGCTGCTCGGCCAGCGGTCGGCCGGGGCGGATGAGCCAGATCGCCGCGCTCCCGCCCGTGCCGTCCTGTCCGAACACCCGGAAGTCGTTGCCGTCCAGCTCGCTGTTTCCGGTCCATGCCTGGAACCAGTCGGTGGTCTCGGCAGCGGACAGGAAGGCGGGGAAGGCCTCGAAGTCGACCCCGGTCCTCCCGTCGGCGTAGTCGAATCGAACGGCCATCGCGGTGGTGAGCGCGGCGGGGAACTGGCGGTCATCGGTGGGCTTCACGGAGACAGGCTAGACAAGGGGTCGGACATCGACGCCCCACGGGCAAGGTCGTTGGACGACTGCCGGCCTTTGGTCGTCGGGGGAGACAGGTCAGGCCTGGTCGCGACAACGGGTGGCACAGCATCTGCTGTGCCACCCGTTGTCGTTACCCTCCGCAATCGCATGCTGTCGAAGGTGGTCGGCGGTGCGGGAGGGCTGGCCCCAAGGTGCGGGGGAGCGCCCGGCATGGGCGGGCCGCGGATTCTCCCCAGGGGGGTCCTACGGGCCACTTCTCGGCGTTCGCAGGAGCTCAGTTAATCAATGGTGCTGCTGTGTGGTCTACAGCCAGTCGCGCTTCTTGAAGATGACGTACAGGCTGACGCAGACCACTGCCATCAGGAGGATCGCGAAGGGGTAGCCGGCGGCCCACTGGAGTTCGGGCATGTCCTGGAAGTTCATGCCGTAGATGGTTCCCACGAGTGTGGGTGCAAAGAGGATGGCGGCCCACGAGGAGATCTTCTTGATCTCCTCGTTCTGTTCGAAGCCGGCTTCGGCGAGGGCGCGCATTTCGGCGTTCTGTTGTTGGGAGACCAGGGTGGCGTTGACCGTGAGGATTTCGGTCAGGGCCTGGCGGAAGCCGTCTACGCGTTCGCTGGTGTGGGTCACGTGGTCCGCCACGTCGCGGAGGTAGCGCTGGAGTTCCTCGTCCGTGCCGTACTTCGCGAAGCCCGCCATCAGGCTGTGGAGCATGCCGACCAGGGGGCGGGTGGCGCGTTGGAACTCGACCATTTCGCGGGAGAGTTCGTAGATGCGGCGGGAGACCTCGGGGTCGCCGCGGAAGACCTCGGTCTCGATCTCGTCCATGTCGTTCTGCACGCCCTCGACGACCGGGGCGTAGCCGTCGACGACGACGTCGAGGATGGCGTACAGGGCCGCTTCCGGGCCGAGGGCCAGGAGTTCCGGGGTCTCCTCCATCCGGCGGCGGACCGCGGGGAGGTCCGGGGCGGCGCCGTGGCGGACGGTGATCAGGAAGTCGGGGCCGACGAAGATGTGCAGCTCGGCGAAGTCGACCTCCTCCAGGGCGTCCATGTAGCGGGCCGCGCGCAGCACGACGAAGAGGGTGTCGCCGTAGCGCTCCAGCTTGGGGCGCTGGTGGGCCTCCAGGGCGTCCTCGATGGAGAGCGGGTGCAGGTTGAACTCCGCGGCGAGGGAGTGGAGTTCGGCCTCCGTCGGGCGGTGCAGGCCGATCCAGGCCATGCCGCCGGGCTGTTCGCGCAGGCGCCGGAAGGTCTCGGCGAGGCTGGAGGGGGAGGCGATCCTGCGGCCTCCGTGGTAGACGGCGGAGTCGACCACGCTCCGGTGGCCCGGGTCCGTGGGGGTGGGCTCGGGTGGGCGCGGGGGCGTGGGGCGGCGGCGGTCCGGGCGCTCCGGCATCGGGGTCCCGCTTCCGTGAGGGGTGGAAGGTGTGCGTGCGCGTGCGTGAAGGATATGCGGAATATGCCGGGTATCGGTGTGTAGAGGGGGTGGGCGGGGCGGTGGGTCTTCGCTTGCGGACAGAAGCTGTCCGCAAGGCGGGCTAGCGTGGGGCCATGGCCTCCACGACACCGCCCACGGCGGACCGCGTGCCCGTGCTCGACGCCCGCGCGCTCAACCGTGCCACCCTCGCCCGCCAGCTGCTCCTCGACCGCGCCGAGCGATCCGCGCGGGACGCGGTGACGCACCTCCTCGGGCTCCAGGCGCAGAACGTGAAGCCGCCGTACTACCAGCTCCACGCGCGCCTCCTCGGCTTCCGTCCCACGGAGTTGGCCGGGCTGATGGAGTCGCGCCAGGTGGTCCGCATGGTGACGATGCGGTCCACGATCCACACGCACACCGCGGCGGACGCCCTCGCCCTGCGCCCCTTGGTGCAGCCCGCCCGGGACCGGGAGATCGGGAACTTCCGCAAGGGGCTCGTCGGGGTCGACCTGGAGCGCCTCGCCGGCATCGCGCGCGCGTACGTCGAGAGCGCGCCGCGCACGATGGGGGAGATCCGTACGGAGCTGCTCGCCGAGTGGCCGGACGCGGACCCCGCGTCGCTCGCGGTCGCCGCGCGCTGCAAGCTGCCCCTGGTCCAGGTCACGCCGCGCGGGGTGTGGGGACGTAGCGGGCAGGTCCGGCTCACCACGGTGGAGAACTGGCTCGGTCGTCCCGCGGACGACGTGTCCCCGCCGCCCGTGGAGGAGGTGGTGCTCCGCTACCTCGGTGCCTTCGGGCCCGCGTCCGTGAAGGACATGCAGATCTGGGCCGGGCTCACCCGGCTGCGCGGGGCCTTCGAGCGGCTGCGACCCGAGCTCCTCGTCTTCCGCGACGAGAACGGCGTCGAGCTCTTCGACCTGCCGGACGCGCCCCGCCCCGATGCCGGTACGCCGGCCCCGCCCCGCTTCCTGCCCGAGTTCGACAACCTCCTCCTCTCGCACGCGGATCGCTCCCGCGTGATTCCCGCCGCGTTCAAGGGACGTACCTGGAAGGGGAACCAGGCGCACCGCACCCTGCTCGTCGACGGCTTCCTCGCCGGGGTGTGGAAGCGGACCGGATCGGGGCTGATCGTGGAGCTCTTCACCGACCTCTCCCGGGCGCGGCGGCGAGCCGTCGTGGAGGAGGGCGAGCTGCTGCTTCGCGGGATGGGCGCGGACGCGGGCGAGGGCGAGGGCGAGGGCGAGGGTACGGGTGAGGGCGAGGGTACGGGCGCGGACGGCGTGCGCTTCGGGTCGTTCACGTCGCTCGCGTCGCTCACCGGGTGATCGTTCCCGCCACCGTCGCCACGGCTCCCGGACATGTCCGAGCCGCACCCGCGGTGACCCGGGCGGTCCGTGCCAGACTCCCCCTACGTGCAGTCGGCGTCCGATACAGGAGAGAACCATGCGCATTCCGATGACCGTCGCGGACTTCCTCGACCGGGCGGAGTTGGGGTTCGCCGCCAGCCCCGGCGTGATCGACGAGCCGGACCAACCGGGCCCGCCCGTACCCCTGTCGACGTACGGACGGTTCGGCGAGCGGGTCCGGGCCTGGCAGGCCGGACTGGACGCGCTCGGTGTGGGCGAGGGCGAGCGGGTCGCGGTGGTCAGCCACAACTCGGCCCGGATGCTGGAGCTGTTGTTCGCGGTGCCGATGAGCGGCCGGATCTGCGTGCCCGTCAACTTCCGCCTCAAGCCCGAAGAGATCGACTACATGCTGCGGCAGAGCGGCGCCTCGGTCCTCTTCGTCGACCCGGAACTGGACGCGGCGCTCTCCGGCATCAAGGCCCGCCACCGCTTCGTCTTCGGCGAGGAGACCGAGAAGCACGTGATGCGCTTCGGGGTCGAACCGCGCCCGTGGTCGCACCCGGACGAGGACGCGACGGCGACGATCAACTACACGTCGGGCACCACCGCCCGACCCAAGGGGGTGCAGCTCACCCACCGCAACATCTGGGTCAACGGGCTCACCTTCGCCCTGCACGCCCGGGTGTGGGAACGCGACGTCTACATGCACACCCTGCCGATGTTCCACTGCAACGGCTGGGGCATGCCCTACGTGATGGCCGGGCTCGGGGTCAAGCAGGTCGTCCTGCGCAAGGTCGACGGCGCCGAGATCCTGCGACGGGTCGAGGAGCACGGCGTCACGCTGATGTGCGGCGCGCCCGCCGTGTGGAACTCGGTGCTGGACGCGGCGGCGACCTGGGAGGGCGAGATCCCGGGACGGGACCGCGTACGGGTCATCTGCGCCGGTGCGCCCCCGCCGAGCCGGACGATCCAGCGCATGGGCGACGAGCTCGGCTGGGAGTTCACCCAGATCTACGGCCTGACCGAGACCTCGCCGCTGCTCACCTTCAACCGCGCGCGGCCCTCCGACGCGGACCTGCCCGCCGAGGAGCGGGCGCGCAAGCTGTCGCGGGCGGGGTTGCCGGCGCTCGGGGTCAAGTTGAAGGTCTCCGACTCCGGCGAGGTGCTGGCCCGGTCGAACGTCGTGCTCGACGGCTACTGGGACAAGGCGGAGGAGACCGCCGCGGCCCTGGAGGACGGCTGGTTCCACACCGGTGACGGCGGCACGATCGACGCGGCCGACGGACACCTGACGATCGCCGACCGGAAGAAGGACGTGATCATCACCGGCGGGGAGAACGTCTCCTCGATCGAGGTGGAGGACACGATCTTCAGTCACCCGGCGGTGGCCGAGGTCGCCGTCATCGGCGTGCCGCACGAGAAGTGGGGCGAGACGATCAAGGCGCTCGTGGTCCTCGTCGAGGGGGCGGCGGCGCAGGAGGCCGACATCATCGCCCACTGCAAGCAGCGGATGGCCGGCTACAAGGCGCCGACGTCCGTCGAGTTCCGCACCGCCATCCCGCGCACGGCCACGGGGAAGATCCAGAAGTTCAAGCTGCGCGAGCCGTACTGGGCCGGTTTCGAGCGCGAAGTCAACTGACGGTGCGCGGGTGAAGGGTGGTGGGGAGTCGGACGGGCCGGGGTGCGGCCCGTCCGACCCGTCTCACGGGCGGCGGGCCGCGTCCCAGGAGCGCCACAGGGCCGCGTAGGCCCCGTCGGCGGCCAACAGGGCGTCATGGCTGCCGAGTTCGACGATGCTCCCGCGGTCCATGACCGCGATGCGGTCGGCGTCGCGCACGGAGTCGAGGCGGTGGACGATCGAGATGACCGTGCGCCCTTCGATCAGCGCGGCGAGGGAGCGCTCGACGCGCCGCGAGGCGGTCGAGTCCAGTAGCGCGGTGGCCTCGTCGAGCACCAGGGCGTACGGGTCGGACAGCAACAGGCGGGCGAGCGCCAGCTGTTGGGCGTGCGACGCGGACACCGGCGCGGCGCCCGGCCCGATCTCGCTGTCCAGGCCCTCGGGCAGGGACCGGGCCCAGTCCCCGAGGAGTACGGTCTCCAGCGCGTCCCACAGCGCCGCGTCCGCCACCGGGTCGGGCGCGGGGTCCGAGGCCGGGTCCGTCGCCGCGGCCGGGTCCGGGGCCCGGGCCGGGTCCGGGGCCGCGCCGTCGCGCGCCAGGGTGAGGTTGTCCCGTACCGTGCCGGTGAAGACGTGCTGCTCCTGGGTCACGAGGACGATCTCGCGCCGCAGTTGGCCGACCGGCAGCGTGGTGAGGTCGGCCCCGCCGATGCTCACGGTTCCCCGGGTGGGCAGGTGCACGCCCGCGAGGAGCTTGCCCAGCGTGGACTTGCCCGCCCCCGAGGCCCCGACCACGACGAGCCGCTCGCCCGGGGCGATCTCCAGGTCGATGCCCGCGAGCACCTCCGGGCCCGCCCCGTAGTCGAAGCCGACGCCGTCCAGCCGGATGGCGTGGCCGTCGGTGGGTGCCGGCGGGCGCGGCTCCTCGCGGGGCAACAGGTCGACGCCGAGGATCCGGCGCAGCGCGGCGTTGCCGATCTGCAGCTCGTCGGTCCAGGTCAGCAGGTCGTTGAGGGGCTCGCCGAGGGCCTGGACGTAGAGCACCACGGCGGTCAGCTCCGCGAGGCCCACCTCGCCGCGCTGGTAGGCGAGGCCGCCGATCAGCAGGGTCAGGGCCATCGGGACCATGGTGGCGAGGTCCAGGCTGGGGAACCAGACGGTCTGGAGCCAGGTGGTGCGCTGGCGGGTGCGCACCACCCGGTCGACGGCCGCGCCGTGGCGGCGGAGCTGGCGGGGGCCGAGCCCGAGGGCCTCGACGGTGGCGGCGCCCCGGGTGGTCTCGTGCGTGGCGGCCAGCACCTCGGCCTCCTCGGCGAGGAGGCGTTCGTACGCGCGGGTGGCGCGCGGCCGGTACCACCAGGTGGACAGCGCGGCGAAGGGCACCCCGGCCAGCAGGCCGAGGGCGAGGAGCGGCGAGGTGAGCAGGATCGCCGCGATGGTGAAGACGAGGGTCACCGCGGCCAGCGCGATGCGCGGAACGGCCTGTCGGATGCTCTCGTTGAGGCGGTCGGCGTCGGTGGTGGCGCGGCTGAGGAGGTCGCCGGTGCCCACGGACTCCACCTCCGACAGCGGCAGTCCGAGGACGCGGCGCACGAAGTCCTCGCGGGTGCGGGCGAGGACGCGCTCGCCGAGCAGGGTGGCCTGGGTGCGGGCGGCCCGGGCGAGCAGGGCGTGGCCGACGAGGATCGCCACGAAGACGAGCGCGAGGGTGTCGACCCGGCCCGCGGTGGTGCCGTCCTTGACCGATTCGACGAGGTGGCCCAGCAGCTGCGGGCCGACCAGGCTCGCGACCAGGGCGGCCGCGAACAGGCCGAAGGTGAGCGTGAGTCGGCGGGCCTCGCCCCGGACGAAGACGCCGATCCAGCGGCGCACCGCCGCCCGGTCGGCGAGCGGGAGCCGCCGGGGTGCGCCGCCGCCGGACCCGGATGCCGGGTCGGCGTCCGGGCCCGTGTCCGGGCTCCCGCCGCCCCCGTTCGGTCCGCCGCCCCCGTTCGGACCGGTGCCCCCGTTCGGTCCGGTGCCCGGGCGACCGGCGTCGGGACCGGACGCGGGGGAGCGGGTGGGCGCGGTGGTCATGAGGGCACTCCTGCGGGGCGGTCGGGGGTGCCGGGGCCGGCGCCCTCGGTGGGGGCCGTGGGGCTCGTGGGGCTGGTAGGGGTCGTGTGCGTCGGGGCCGAGGTCGGGGTCCGGGCCGACGAGTGGGCCGGGGACGCGGGGAGGGTCAGTTCGCGGTCGGCGACGCTCCGCCACAGCGGGCTGTCGCTGAACACCACGGTCGTCCGCCCGGCGCGCAGCGCGGCGACCCGGTCGACGACGCGCGCCTCCGTGTGCGCGTCGACGGAGGAGGTGGGGTCCTCCAGGACCAGCACGTCGGGGGCGGCGAGCAGGGCGCGGGCGAGGACCAGGCGCTGGCGCTGGCCGCCGGACAGGGTCCGGCCGCCCTCGTCCAGCCGGGCCTCCAACCCGCCGGGCAGGGCGTCGACGACATCGCCGGCATCGGCGGCGAACAGCGCACCCTCCAGGTGCTGTCGGGTCCACTCCCGACCGGCGGTGAGCTCCTCCCGTACGGTGCCGCTGAACAAGGTGTCGGACGGGCCCGAGCGCAGCACCCGTACGCGCAGCTCGTCCGGGTCGGCCCGGTCCAGGTGGACGCCGCCGAGCCGGACGGGGGTCGGTCCCGAGTGGGCTCCGGGGCGGGTGAGCCGGTCGGCCAGGTCGCCGGTGCGGTCGGCGGGGGCGGTGACCACGGTGAGCAGGCCCGCCCCGGCGGTGATGCCGGCGTCCGTGTCGACGACTCCGAGGGCGCCTTCGGGCAGCGGTGCGGGGTCCGCGGGGCGGACGGCCTCCGGGGTCAGGCGCAGCAGGGTACAGACCCGGCCGGCCGCGACCTTGGCGAGGCTGAGGGTTTCGGCGGCCTCGGTCGCGGTGCTCACCGGGAGGGTGAGGAAGGCGGACGCCCCGTAGAACGCGACGAGTTCACCGGCGCTGATGGTGCCGCCCAGCGCGAGACGGGCGCCGAGCCACACGATGCCCACCGTGACCAGTCCCGGCAGCAGGACGCCGGCCGCCTGGAGCCAGGCCTCCATCCGGCCGGCCGACTCGCCCGCCCGTCGGACCTGTTGGCTGGTGCGGCGGAAGCGTTCGGCGAAGCCCGCCTCGCCGCCGATGCCGCGCAGGATGCGCAGCCCCGCCACGATGTCGCCCGCCTGCGAGGTGGCGATGCCCATCTGCTCGCGCTGGGCCTCGTCGCGTTCCTGGAGGGGGCGCAGCAGGGGGCCGATGCCGAGCACGGCCGCGGGGACGCCGATGAGCACGGCGAGTCCGAGCACGGGCGAGGTGACGGTGAGGGCCACGGCCACCAGGACCGCGGCGACGACCGCGCCGATGGTGCGGCCGATGACCTCGAAGGCGTTGCCGATGCTCTCCACGTCGGCCGATGCCGAGGCGGCCACGTCCCCGGAGCGGGCCTTGCCGCGCAGGGTGGCGCCGAGGCGGACGACGTGGCGCACCAGGACCCGGTGCGTGGTGGAGACGGCGTGCGCCTCGGCGCCGATGGCCGCCTGGATCAGCCCGGCGCCCGCGAGGGCCTGGACGAGGCCGAGGGCGAGGGCGAGCAGCGACCACAGGTAGAGGCCCGCGTGCCCGGCGCCCTGCCCGGCCTCGTCGATGGCCCGGCCGATGATCAGCGGGACCAGGGCGAGCGGGACCATCCAGACGGTGCCGAGCACGGCGGCGAGGACGAGCGGCCAGGGGCGGACGCGCACCAGCCACCACAGGTAGGCCCAGGGGCCGCGGGCATCGGCCTCGGGGACGGCGGAGGGGGAGGGGGAGACGGAAGCGTCGAAGAGCGGATTCCTCACAGGTACCGGTCCCGGGTCGCGGCGCGGTCCACCTTGCCGGTACGGGTGTGCGCGAGCGCGGGTACGACGACGATCACGTCGGGCACGAGCGGCGCCGGCACCACCTCCCGCAACCGCGCGCGCAGGGCCGCCCCGTCGTCCGCTCCTGTGTCCGCCGCGTCATCCGCCGCGGCGTCCGTACCGGCGTCCGTACCGGCGTCCGCCCCATCGCCCGTACCGGCGTCCGCCCCGTCGTCCGTGGGGGTGTCCGGCCGCGCTGCAGCCCCGGGGGTGAGGACCACGAAGGCCGTCAGGGTGGTGTGGGCGTGCTCCGTGCGGGCGTGTTTGGTGTGTTCCGCCGCGGCGGCCGCGCTGACGCCCGGCAAGCGGCGCAGGGCTTCCTCGACGTCCAACAGGTCCACCCGGTGGCCGCGGATCTTGACCTGGTGGTCGACGCGGCCGTGGAAGACGAGGGAGCCGTCGGGCGCCTCGGCCACCAGGTCCCCGGTGCGGTACCAGCGGTCGGTCCCGCCGCCGAGGTCCGCCGCGACGAACCGGGCGGCGGTGCGGCCCGGGTCGTCGCGGTAGCCCGTCGCCAACTGGGCTCCGGAGAGCCAGAGTTCACCCGTACCCGCGGGTGTCTCCGGTAGCGCCACCACCGCCTGGCGCACCGACGGCAGCGGACGGCCGATCGGCACCCCTGCGGGGAAGTCCGCCGGGGCGCCCGGGCCGGCGAGGACCGCGGTGTGGGTGACGAGCGCGGTCTCGGTGGACCCGTAGGTGTTGAGCAACACGGCGCGGTCCGCCCCGAGCCGGTGCCAGCGCTCCAGCATGTCGGGCCGGACGGCCTCGCCGCCGATCACGACGGTCTCGATCGTACGCGGCAACTCCCGCCCGGCATCGAGCAGATGGCCGGTGTAGAGGTGCCAGTAGTCCACGGGCAGGTTGACCAGGGTCACCTCGTGCTCGGTCAGCACGCGGTCGAGGTCCGCCTCGCCGTCCTCGTCCAGCACGACGAGCCCGCCGCTGAGCAGGGTCGGCAGGATCTCCTCCAGACTCGTGTCGCCGTCCGCGCGGTGGAAGTTGAGGGCGACGGTGTCCGGCCCGACGCCGTACCGCTCGCGCAGGTGCGGCAGGACCGCGTGCAGCGCCCCGTGCGGGACCGAGGCGGCCTTGGGGGCGCCCGTGGACCCCGAGGTGAACAGGACGTACGCCGGGTCATCGGCCCGTACGGGCTCCCCGGCCTCCCGCACGGGGGCGCCGGACCGACCCCAGTTGGGCCGCACCACCCGGTCGACGGCGGGCAGGTCGCCGTTCTCGGCGGTGGCGACCAACTCCCGGCAGCCGACCGCCCGCAGCGCCGCTTCGGCGTGGCCCGGCGGCCCGTCGGCCACGGGGACGTAGCCGCGGCCCGCCGTGAGGACGCCGAGCAGCGCCGCGATGTCGCGGACGCCGTGGTGGGCGACGACACCGACCGGCGGTCGCGGCCCACCGGCGGCCCGGGTGGCGAGCAGGTCGGCCACCGCCCCGGCCCAGCGGGCCAGTTGGGCGTATCCGACGGTGGCCCCGTTGTCGACCACCGCGGGTCGGTCGGGATCCGAGCGGGCGATGGCGAAGAAGGGGTCGAGCACACTGGGCAAGGTCATGGCAGGCGTCTTCTCTTGTCCGTCCGGCGGCGGTTCAGCGGCGGTGCAGCAGCGGTTCGGCGGGGCGGCTCCGGCGCGTTCAGCGGGGCGGCTCCGGTGCGGGGGCGTCGGCCGCGGGGCCCGCGGCGGTGTCGAGGGGCGCGCCGAGCAGTGCGGTGAGGTCGGCCCGGTGACGGGCGGCGAGCGCGCGGACCGTGGCCTCCTCGTGCAGGGCGGTGGAGTACCACCATTCGACGCGCAGCGTCGCGTCGTCGGTCGTGGCGATCACCTCGATCAGGTGCGGCCGGACCCAGTGCGGGGCCGTGATGTCGCCGACCGGTTCGGGTGCCGGTCCGGGCAGCAGGGTTCCCAGGGGCAGGGAGTCGGCGTCGTCGCCCTCGAAGTCGAAGGAGACGTCGCTGGGCGGCGCGGACCGCAGCGCGGCGGCGGTCCGCGGTCGGCCGTGCCGGGAGAGCGCGCCGTGGCCGACCCCGCCGCCGGGCAGCGCCGCGAGGTGGCCCACCGTCCGCGCGAGGCGCTCGGCCGGGGTGCCCGGAGCGAGGTCGAGGCGGACCGGCACGGTGGTGGTGAACCAGCCGGTGGTGCGGGCCAGTTGGACGTCCCCGATGCTCTCCTCGCGGCCGTGGCGCAGTACGTCGACCCGGACGGCGGCCTCGCCGAGCAGCTCGGCCAGGGTCTCGCCGAGGGCGTGCAGGACCAGGTCACCGGGATGGGCGCGGTGGGCGCGGGCGGCCGCGTGGAGGCGCGCGGTGAGGTCCGCGGAGAACTCCTCCAGGTGCGTGGCTGCCGTGGCCGCGGTGTTCGCGGCCCGCGGGCCGGCCCCGGGGTCCGGGGGAGCCGGGAGGTCGGTCGCCGGGTGGCCGGTCCGTCGCCGGTCGGCCGCCGGTCGGTCGAGGGGCAGCGCGGCCGGGGTACGGGCCACCTCGGTCCACCATTCGGCCTCGGCCTCCGCTTCGGGGGTGCGGGCGTGGGCCGCCAGCGCCTGGGACCACTGCGGGTACGAGGTGTCCTCCGTCGGCCACACGTCCTGGCGGCCCGCTTCGAGGGCGGTGTACACCTCCTCCAGGTCGGCGAGGAGGACGGACCACGACACCATGTCGATCGCGAGCTGGTGTACCACGATCAGCAGGCGGCCCGGGCGGCCCGGCCCCGCGTCGAAGCGCACGAACCGGACGACCCGCCCGGCCCGCGGGTCCAGCGAGCGCTGCTCGACCGAGCACCGCAGGGTGATCGCGTCGGCGCGCGCGGGGTCGTCGAGTTCGCTGATGTCGACGGTGTCCAGCGCGTCGCCGAGGGCCGCTTCGGGCGGGCCGTCGGTCACCAGGGCCGAGGTGTGCTGGAAGGGGCGCCGGGCGGGCCGTTGTTCGACGGCGAGGCGGAGCGACGCGTGGCCGGCGACGAGCCGTCGTACCGCCTCGGCGAAGAGCGCGGGGTCGACGTCGGGCCGGGTGGTGAAGAGCATGGCCTGGTTCCAGTGGGCGCGGTCCGCGCCCTGCTCCTCCCAGGCCGTTTCCTGGGGCGGGGCCAGCAGGACCGGGCCGTGCGCGCCGCCGGGCGCGGGGGCCTCGGTGCCGGCGCCGCGGCGGGCGGCCCGCTCGGTGACCAGGGCCGCGAGGCTCCGGGTCGTGAGCTCCGGGTCGAACAGCTCCCGCAGCTGCGTCCGCACGCCGAAGGAGGACTCGATGCGGCGGGCGAGGCGGATCAGGTCGAGGGAGTCCACCCCGAGGTCGCGCAGCGGCGCGCCGGGTTCCAGGTCCGCTCCCTGCCCCCGGGCCGGCTCCTGGCCCGGACCGGCGGTGAGCACCACCTCCGCGATCCACTCCGCGAGCCGGACGAACACCTCCCCGGCGGCTGCGCGGGCATCCGCGTCCACCGCGCCACCCGCGGCCGCCGCACCCGTACCCGGGGCGACCTCGGCCACGCCGGTCACCACGCCCGTCACGGCACCGCCCACCGAACCGCCCACCGCGCCGCCCGCCACGACGGCGGACCCGTCCGCCGGAGCCGTCACGCGCCGGCCTCCCCGAGGGTGCCCGCGGGGCGGCGTACGAGGAAGGGGCCCAGGGCGAGCGCGTCCAGCGGCAGTCGGTGGAAGGTGGCGAGGGCGTCGGCGGGGCTGCACACCACCGGCTCGTCACGGCCGTTGAAGGAGGTGTTCATGACGACCGGGGTGCCCGTGTGCCCGCCGACCGCACCGATGAGCCGGTGGTAGAGCGGGTCGACGGCGGCCGACACCGTCTGCGGTCGCGTGGTGCGGTCGCTGTGGACGACGGCCGGCATGGCCGCGGCGCCGGCCTCGGTGACCGGCGTCGTGACGATCATGTACGGCAGCGGGGTCGCCGTGCCGATGAGGGCCTCGGCGGCCTCCTGCTGCATGCTCGGGGCGAACGGGCGCCACGCCTCGCGGTCCTTGATGCGGACGTTGACCCGGTCACGGGTGGACTCGGGCGAGGGCACCGCGACCAGACTGCGGTGGCCCAGGGCGCGGGGTCCGCTCTCGGCGCGGCCCTGGAACCAGCCGGAGACCCCGCCCGAGGCGAGCACCCCGGCGGTGGCGGCGGCGATGTCCGCGGGCTCGGTGTAGGCGGTTCCGGAGGCGTCGAGGACGCGGCGGATCTCGTCGGGGCTCCACTGCGGGCCCCAGGCCACGGTCCCGGTCATGGGCTGGATGCGGTCGCCCTCCTGCGCGGCCACCCAGACCGCGGCGCCGAGCGAGACGCCCTGGTCGCCGGCGAGGGGCTGCACGAAGAGGTCCTGGACCTCGGGCATGCGCATGATCTTGCCGTTGAGGGTGGCGTTGAAGCCGACGCCGCCCGCGATCAGCAGGGTCGTCTCGCCGGTCTCCCGGAGCAGTCCGCGGACCAGGCCGAGCACCGCCCGCTCCAGCGCCGCCTGCGCGGTGGCCGCGAGGTCGCGGTACTCGAAGGGGTCCCGGTCGGTGGCCCGCGCGAAGCGCCCGGCGCGGGCGTCGAAGCGGCGCACGGAGCGGTTGGGGGCCTCGGGCAGGGCCTTCTCCAGGTGCTCCAGCCAGTGCCGGATGGTGGCGGTCTCCTCGTCCGTGGTGCCCCGCGAACGCAGGTCGGGCGGGACGACGCCGATGGTGAAGTCCTCGTCGGTGAAGTCGAACGCGCCGCCGAAGGTGAGGTCGCCGGGGGTGCCGTAGGAGGCCAGGCCCATCATCTTGCCGGCGTTGTCGGAGCCGAGGCCGGCGTACTCGCAGACGGCGGCGTAGAAGTAGCCGAGCGACCAGCCGGGGGTGTGGGCGCGCAGGGTCTTGATCTCGCCGTCGATGCCGACGGCGAGGGTGGTGCTCTCGTTCTCGCCCTGGCCGTCCAGGACCAGGATCGCGCCGCGGTCGCGCCCCGAGAGGTGGTAGGCGCTGGCGGCGTGCGCGACGTGGTGGTTGACGAAGGTCAGCCGGGGGTCGCGGGAGCGCGGGAACAGGGCCTTGGGCAGCAGGTGTTCCAGGGCGTCGGCGTCGCTGCCGAACCACTCCAGATCGCGGTCCGCGAACAGCGTGGGCAGGTCCCACCCGTGGGCGACGACGTCGATGTCGTCCAGGGTGAGACCGCCCTCCGCGAGGCAGTAGGCGGCCGCGTTGAGCGGTGCTTCCCCGTAGGCGTGCTTGTTACGGGTGAAGCGTTCCTCCTCGGCCAGGGCGATGACGTCGCCGTCCACGACGAGGCAGGCAGCACCGTCGTGGCTGGCCCCGGGCCAGCCGTTGACTCCGAGCACACGCATGGTCAGTCCCCAAAGGTCGGTCGGGCTCCTCCGGTTCCGCCTCGGGCCCCAGGCCGTACGGCGTCCGGTTACGCCAACCGATCTTGTCGGGCCGCCGAGTTGTACACGACCTGTGAGGTTGTGCGGAGATCCGCGGCGAAGATCGCGGAGGCCGCCTTGAGGACCTCGTTGGTGTGCCGCAGCTCCTCGACCTCGCTGCGCAGACTGGCCAGTTCGGCCCGTTCGTCGGCGGTCAGCGCGTCCGCGGCCAGCGCGTCCGCGTCCGTACGCCGCCTGCCGGCGCGGCCGCCGGCGATGAGCCCTTCGCCGCCGCGGCCGTGGCCGATACGGCCCTCGCCACCGCGGTCCTCACCGCTACGCCCTTCGCCGCCGCGCCGTTCGGCCCCCGGTTGTGCGGGCACGAGTCCCGTGCGTTCGGGCTGGCCGCGCGCGTGGGCGCCGACGCCTTCCTGGTCGCGTCCGAGCGCGTACCAGCGGCGCGTCCACGTCTCCGGATCACCGCCGCAGGCGGCCACGTAGGCGAGGGTCACCTTCAGGGAGGGCCGGTGCAGTCCGCGCGCGGCTTCGGAGAGGGTCGCCACCGAGTAGTGGGCGCGTTTCGACATGACCCGGTAAGAGGGGCTGCCGGCCTGCTTCCGCAGACAGCGCAATGCGTGCGCGAAACTCTCCAGTGGGCCCGCGTTGGGGTCCAGTAACCGTTCTGGCCTGGGCATTCTTCTCCCCTGGTGATCGATTGTGGCGAACGGAACGCACGCTCCGTCGAGCCGTACAACGCGATCTGCGGGGTACGGCCCGGCGGTACAACCAGTCCGAGGTCCCGGAGGCGACAGGAGGAACTCCGCACCGGATCTCTCGGACATTGGTACATGCCGGTGACATATCGATCAAGTCATCATCTGAGGTATTCAGCCACTTCCGGCGCGGGTCGTCCGATTTCGACACCTCGTTCGACGCGCCGCCCCGTACATCGGCCCCAACGTCCGGCGACGGCCTCCGCTTCCCGCCGCACGCCACCGGGTTGTACAGGGTTGCACCCGGGCTGCGCCCCGTACAACCGGGCCTCGTGTACAACCGCGCTGCTCTGCAAGATCGGTTCGTGTCGAGCGAGGAGCGACCGACGAGCGAGGAGCGACTTCGGCTGATGGTGGCGAACCGACGGGAAGGGGTGGCGGGTTGGTGACGAAGGCACGCGGCCAGAAGGAGCCGGCCGTACACGGCCGGACCGGGTCAGCGGCGCTCCAGGGCGTCTACGAGTACCGCAGCCGTCCGCTCGTGGAGCCGGACTGGCGGCGCTTCCCCGGGTGGCGCGATGTCACCGGGGCCGAGTGGGCGGACCCGCAGTGGCAGCGCGCCCACTGCGTGAAGGACGCGAAGGGACTGCGCGCCGTCGTCGGAGACCTGCTCGACGAGCGCTTCTACGAGGACTGGGAGCAGGACCGGCTGCACCGCGCGACCATGTCGGTGCTGCTGCCGCCCCAGATGGTCAACACGATGGCCCCGGAGGCGCCCGCCGCCCGGCCGGGCGAACTGACCAAGGCCTTCTACGACGACCCGGTGCGCCGCTACATGCTGCCGGTGTTCTCCGACCGGCACCCGGACTGGCCCTCGCACCCCATGGCCAGCCGCGACTCCCTGCACGAGCAGGACATGTGGGTGGTGGAGGGGCTCACGCACCGCTACCCCACCAAGGTGCTCGCGGAGCTGCTCTCCACCTGCCCCCAGTACTGCGGGCACTGCACGCGCATGGACCTCGTCGGGAACTCGACCCCGCAGGTCGCCAAGAGCAAGCTGCAGCTCAAGCCGGTCGACCGGGCCGAGCGGATCCTGGCCCACCTGCGCTCCGCTCCGGGCATCCGCGACGTGGTCGTCTCCGGCGGCGACCTGGCCAACATGCCCTGGCCGCGACTGGAACGCTTCGTCGACGGCCTGCTCGACATCGAGGCGATCCGCGACATCCGGCTCGCCAGCAAGGGCCTCATCGGCCTGCCGCAGCACTGGAACTCCCCTCCGGTGCTGGCGGGCGTCGAGCGCCTCGCCCGCAAGGCCCGGTCCCGGGGCGTGCGCCTCGCGCTGCACACCCACGCCAACGCGGCGCAGCAGATCACGCCCGGAGTGGCCCGTGCCTCCTGGGCGTTGCTCGAAGCGGGTCTGCACGACGTGCGCAACCAGGGCGTGTTGATGCGCGGGGTCAACGACAGCGCGCACGAGCTGCTCGACCTGTGCTTCGCCCTCATCGACCACGCCGGGATCACGCCGTACTACTTCTACATGTGCGACATGATCCCGAACGCCGAGCACTGGCGGGTCCCGCTGCACCGGGCTCAGTTGATCCAGCGTCAGATCATGGGATACCTACCGGGTTTCGCCACCCCGCGCATCGTGTGCGACGTGCCGATGGCAGGCAAGCGCTGGGTGGACCAGGTCGATTCCTACGACCGCAACCTCGGCGTCTCGCACTGGACCAAGAGCTTCCTCACCCCGCTGGAGGCGGCGGATCCGGACGCCCACAGCGGTTCCTACCAGTACTACGACCCCATCGACACGCTGCCGCTCTCCGGGCAGCGCTGGTGGCGCGAATCCCGTCAGGGGTAGAGACCCGTCAGGGGCAGAGAAGGGAAACCCGCACAGCCATGAGCAGTCTCCGTCCACGGCATGAAGACCCCCCAGTGCTCGAAGAGTGGTACCGCCGGCACCTGGGCCCCGACATCCACGACATCAGCTCCAGCGGTGTCCACCCGTACACCTTCGCCGAGATCCGCGACCTGTGCCGGATCCCGGCCGCCGACCTCGACGAGATCGTCATGGACGACAGCGTCTCGCAGGGCGGCGCGGGCATCCGCCGGGCCATCGCCGACCGCTACGCCGGGGGCGACGCCGACCGGGTGCTCGTCACCCACGGATCCAGCGAGGCCATCGCGCTCACCCTGAGCACGCTGCTGCACCCCGGTGACCGGGTCGTCGTCCAGGAGGGCATCTACCACTCCCTCGGGCACTACCCGCGGGCGGCGGGCTGCGAGGTCGTCGAACTCCCCGCGGCCTCGGTCCGGGACGGCGAGATCGACCCGGACGTACTGGCCGAGCTGGTCACCCCCGGCACCGCGGCCGTCATCGTCAACTTCCCGCACAACCCGAGCGGGGTCACGCTCTCCCCGCGCGGCCTGAAGGAACTGACCGCGCGGACCGCCGCCACCGGGGCCGTGCTGGTCTGGGACGCGGCCACCGCGGAGATCGCCCACCGCTGGGACGTCCTGCCCGACCCCGGGGCCGAGGGCGGGAACACCGTGTCCTACGGCACGCTCTCCAAGACCTTCGGGCTGCCCGGGCTGCGGGTCGGCTGGGCCATCGCCCCGAAGGAACTCCTCACGGCCACCTTCCCGTTGCGCGACCGCACCACCCTCTTCCTCTCCCCGCTCGTCGAACTCGTCGCCGAACGGGCCGTGCGCCACGCCGACGTGCTCATCGGCGCCCGGGCCGCCGAGGCCCGGGCCAACCTCGCGCACCTGACGGACTGGATGGACGAGCACGCGGAGCTGGTCCGCTGGACCCCGCCCGAGGGAGGGGTGTGCGCGCTGCCCGTCTTCCGCGAGCTGGAGCGGGCGTCGGCCGGCCCGGGCGAGGTGGAGCGCTTCTGCCTGGAGCTGCTCGCCCGCCACCGCACGCTGCTGGTGCCGGGCACGGCCTTCGGCTCCCGGCACGGGGCCCGGCTCGGCTTCGGTGGTCCCCAGGAGTCCTTCCGCGCCGGCCTCGACGGGCTGTCGCGCTTCCTGCGGACGCGGGGGGCATCGGGGTGAGCACCGCCATCGAAGCCGACGTGCTCGGCCTGTGGGACCGCTCCGTCCGCGCGCACGCCGCCGCGCCCGCCCTGGTGACGCCGGACCGGGTGCTGACGTACCGGGACGCGGACCGGCTCACCGACGCGTGGGCCGCCGACCTGGTCGGGCGCGGGGCCGTGCCCGGCGCCCTGGTCGGCCTGGCCTTCACCGATCCCGCCCGTACCGTCCTCGGCATGCTGGCGGCCCTCAAGGCCGGGGCGGGCTTCACCGTCCTGGACGACCGGCTCCCGGTCGCCGCCCGGTCCGAGCTCGTCCGCCGGACCGCCGCGGTGGTGTGGCTCGGCGACGGCCGGCACGCCCCGGACGGCGCGCACGTGCCGGCCGACGGCGGGTACGTGCCACCGGACGGCGGGTACGGGCCGGCGCGGCCGGCGGCCGCGGCCACCGGCGCGGACATGGCGTACGTCCTGTTCACCTCCGGCTCCACCGGCCGGCCCAAGGGGACCGTGGTCGAACGCGACGCCCTCGGCCGCTTCGCCGGCGCCGTCGCCGAGCGGCTGGAGCTGACCCCGGGCGACCGGTGGCTCCAGGTGGCCTCACTCGGCTTCGACGTCCTGATCGAGGAGGTGTTCCCGGCGCTCGCCGCGGGCGCGGCCGTCGTGTGCCGGGCCGACACGGGGGCGCTGGACGCCGAGGAGCTCCACACCGCCATGGCCCGTACCGGGACCACCGTGGTCGAACTCTCCACCCAGTACTGGCTGGAGTACGCCCGCTGGCTCGACGGCAGCGGTGCGTCGACCCCGGACGCCCTGCGCCTCGTGGTCGTCGGTGGAGAGCGGATGGACCCCCGGCCCTACCGGGCGTGGCAGGCCCGGCAGCCCGCGGCCCTGGCCCATGTGTACGGGCTCACCGAGTGCACCGTCAGCTCCACCTTCTACACCGGCCTGCTGCCGGCCGACGCCGAGGAGGTGCCGCTGGGCACGGCGCTGCGGGACGTGGAGATCAGCGTCCGCCGCGACGGCCGACCGGTACCGGACGGCGGGAGCGGCGAGATCCACATCGGCGGCCCGCTGCTGGCCCGTGGGTTCCTCGACGACGAGGCGGCCACGGCGCGCCGGTTCGTGCCGGACCCGGACCGGGGCGCCGAAGGGCGCCTGTACGTGACCGGTGACCTGGGGCGGATCGACGCCGAGGGGCAGTTGGTCTTCCTCGGGCGCGTCGACGACCAGGTGAAGATCCGCGGGCACCGGCTGGAACCGGCCCGGGTGGAGCGCGCCCTGTGCGAGGGGGCGGCGGTGGACCAGGCGGTGGTCTTCCCGGACCCGGAGACCGCGACGGCCCTGTGGGCGTTCACCGTGCCCGCCGACCCGGCGGTGGCGCCGCTGCCCGGCGAGGCGGTCCGGCTGACCGGCGCCGAGCGGGACGCGCTCCTCGCGCCGCTGGAGGCGCAGCTGCCCGACTGGGCGGTGCCGCGGGTGCTGTACCGGGTCGCGGTCCTGCCGAAGAGCCCGCACGGCAAGATCGACAAGCGCCTGCTCGCCACGTGGGCGGCGCACGGGGTACGGGAGCAGGCCCGCGCCCGGGAGCAGGCCCGCGCCCAGGCCCAGGACCCGGCCCGCATCCAAGACCCGGCCCGCATCCAGGACCCGGCCGCGCACCCGGTCGCGCACCCGACCCCGGCCGCCGCTCCGGACGCGGTGGAGGAGCCCCTGCGCACGGTCCTGGAGCTCTTCCGCGAGGTCCTGGGCGCCCCGGCGCTCGGCCCCGACGACAACTTCTTCGACCACGGCGGGCAGTCCCTGCTCGCCATGCGGCTGCTCACCCGGCTGCGCGGGTCCTTCCCCGCCGCCACGGGGCTGCGCGCGAGCGCCCTCTTCGCGTCGCCCACCCCCCGCCTGCTGACCGCCCTGGCCGCCGGCTGAGGCCGACACCGGCCGGGCGCGAGCGCCGGCCGCGGCATCGGCGCCGTGACCGGAGCCGTCCGGTCGTCGTACCCGTACCCGCACCCGTACCCGTACCACCCCGAGGGCCCGCGGCCCCTCATCCGGCCGCCCGCGGGCAGTAAGCATCCCCGACCACTCAGCGAGAGTTGGCATGTCGAACCTCACCGACCAGTCCACGCCCGGCTACGCCCTCACGGCCGACGAGGCCTCCGCCATCGCGGAGCTCTGCCTCGAACTGGCCGTCGCCTACCCGTCCTTCGGCGACCCCGCCCTGCTGCACGACCTGCCGCGGCTCGCGGCCGGGCTGCCGGAGGGAGTCCAGAGCTTCCTGCGGGAGTTCCAGCTGTCCGACCGTCGCGGCCACGTCGTGATCCAAGGGCACGACTTCGACCAGCGGCGCATCGGCCCCACCCCCGACCACTGGCGGGGCCGCACCCGGCCGGGCCCGGAGTTCCCCGAGGAGCTCCTGTTGATGCTGTACTCGGCGCTCCTCGGCGAGCCCTTCGGGTGGGCCACCCAGCAGGACGGCCACCTGGTGCACGACATCTTCCCGATCCGCCAGCACGAGAACGATCAACTCGGCATGGGCAGCGCCGAGTTGCTGACCTGGCACACCGAGGACGCCTTCCACCCCCACCGCAGCGACTACCTCGTCCTCGGCGCCCTCCGCAACCCCGACCACGTCCCCACCACCGTCGGCGAGTTGGACCTGTCCTCGCTGTCCGTCGAGGACGTCGACATCCTCTTCGAGCCCCGGTTCTACATCGCCCCCGACGAGTCGCACCTGCCGAAGAACAACACGATCGACTCCGACGAGGAGGCGGCCCGTTTCGCCGCCATCCAGAAGATGATCGACGAGCGCCCCCTCGGCCCGCTCCTCTACGGCTCGCGGCAGGACCCGTACATGCGCCTCGACCCGTACTTCACCTCCGTACCGGAGGACGACGCCGACGCCCGGCGCGCCTACGACGCGCTGTTCAAGGTGGTGGACGCCGGCATGCGGGAGGTCGTCGCCGACCAGGGCGACGTGCTCTTCATCGACAACCACCGCGCCGTGCACGGCCGACTCCCCTTCCGGGCCCGCTACGACGGCACCGACCGCTGGCTGAAGCGGGTGTGCGTCACCGCCGACCTGCGGCGCTCCCGCGAGATGCGGGCCACGGCCGAGACCCGGCTGCTGGGCTGAGGCGCAGTGTCCGCCCCCACCCCGGCCCCCCTCTCCGCCGCTCCGTCCACCCTCACCCTGACCGATCTGTCCCGGGACCCTTGGCTGTTGCCCGAGGTGGACGCCCTGATCGGCGCGAACATGCCGGAGTTCATGAGCTGGGAGTCCCCCGGCAACTGGCGCTGGCACGGCATGTACGACCGCTACCCCGCCCACCAGCTCTGCCTGGTGGACGCGGACGGGCGCCTGGTGGCGGCGGCCAACGGGCTGCCGGTCCGCTGGGACGGCCTCGCCTCGTCGCTGCCCGCCGGCAGCGACGAGGTGCTGGTGGAGGCCGTGGACCGGGAGCCGCCGCAGCGGCCCGACGCGGTGTGCATGCTCTCGGTCTCCGTGGACCCGGCGCAGCGGGCGGCCGGACACGCCGAGCGGTTGCTCACCGAGGTCCGGCGGCGCGCCGCCGGCCGGGCCCCGCGCGGCGTGATCATTCCGGTCCGACCCACCCGCAAGCCCCGCTACCCGCTCGTTCCGATCGCCGAGTACGCGGCCTGGCGCCGACCCGACGGGCGCTGCTTCGACCCCTGGCTGCGCACCCACCTCGAACTCGGCGCGCGGCAACTGGGCATCGCGGAGCGGTCCCTGGTGATCCGTCAACCGGTGGACCGCTGGGCGGAGTTCCTCGGGTACCCGCTGCCGGGCCCGGGGGACCACCCGCTCCCCGGCGGCCTCGTCCCCCTGCGCGTCACCGACGACGGCCACGGTACGTACGCCGAGCCGAACGTGTGGGTCCACCACCCGGTCGACGCCGCGGCGTGAGCCGGCCGGGGCGGACCCGAGCCCCCGGACCCGCCCCGGCCCCTCCCGTACCCCCCACGCATTTCCCCCTTCCCCCACTTTCCCCTTCCCCACTTCCCCCCCCCACGTCCCCTTCCGACGAACCCTGGAGAGACCATGACCGCCGTACGCCTCGCGATCGTCGGGTGCGGCGCCGCCGCCCGCGGCTGCCACCTGCCCGCCCTGCCCCCGCTCAAGGGAGACGTCCGGCTGACCGCCCTCGTCGACCGCGACCCGCGCCAGGCCGAGGCCGCCCTCGCGCTCTACCGCGAACTGGGCGGTGCCGACGCCGACCAGGTGGTGATCGCCACCGACGCGGCCGAGGTCGCCGAGGCCTTCGACGCCGCCGTGGTGGTCGCCCCGCACACCCTGCACACGCCGATCGTCGAGGCGCTGCTGGCCGCGGGCAAGCACGTACTGCTGGAGAAGCCGATGACCACCTCGACCGAGGACGCCCGGCGGCTGGCCGCGACCGCGGCCGCCGACGGCGCCCCCGTGCTGGCCATGGCCCACCCGCGGCGCCTCTTCCCCGCCTACGCCTGGGTCAAGCGACTGATCGACGGCGGCGACCTCGGTGACGTGCTGCGCGTCGACTGGTCGGAGGGCCACCCCTACGCCCACGAGCCGGTCTCCTGGTCGATGTTCGACCGGCGCCTGGCCGGAGGCGGGGTGCTCACCGACACCGCCTCGCACGTCTTCGACACGCTGCTGTGGTGGCTCGGCCCCGAGGTGCGGGTCGTCCGGGCCGAGGACAACTCGCTCGGCGGGGTGGAGACCGACGCCACCGCCCACCTGCGCTTCGGCTCCGTCGACGTGCACTGCGACTTCAGCCGGCTCCGTGACCTCGGCATCTCCTGCAAGGTCACCGGAACCAAGGCGTCCGTCAGCATCGGCACCGACTTCCCGGCGGGGGAGTGCGTCCTGACCACCGCCGACGGCGAGGTGCTGCACCGCGGCGACGTGGACGCGGTCGCCCCCGCCCAGGACGAATGGGAGCTGCTCTTCACCGAGCAGCTCGGCAACTTCGCCGCGGCGGTCCGCGGGGCCGCCCCCGCCCACTCCACCCCCGAGGACGGCGTGCGCGTCGTCGAGCTGATCCAGGAGTGCTACGGCGGCCCCGCCCGCGAGCAGTCCGCCCAGCCCTGGACCACACGGGCCGCGGGCGAGGGGGACGCGGCCGGCGCCGGCCTCCCGTCGCTCGCCGGGCACACCGTCGCGGTCACCGGAGCCAGCGGCTTCATCGGCGGCCGGATCGTGGAGCGGCTCGCCCTCGGCACCGAGGCCCGGATCCGGCCGGTCGTCCGGGGCTTCGGCCGGGCGGCCCGGCTCTCCGTGCTGCCGCAGGACCGGATCGCCTTCCAGCAGGGGGACCTGCTGGACACCGACTCGCTGCGCGCGGCCTTCGAGGGCTGCGACACCGTCGTGCACTGCGCCTTCGGCAGCTCCGGCGACGAGGACGGACGCTGGGCCGCCTCCGTCGAAGGCACCGCGAACGTCCTGGCCGCCGCCCGCGCCGCCGGCGTGCGCCGCGTGGTGCACCTCAGCACCATCGACGTCTACGACCCGGCCGTCGCCGGCGCGCTGACCGAGGAGTCCCCGGCGCGGCCGGCCGCCGCCGAGGACCGCGAGTACGAGCAGCAGAAGCTCGCCGCCGAGCGGCTCGTACTCGACGCCCACGCCCGCGACGGCGGACCGGAGACCGTGGTGCTCCAGCCCGGAGTGGTCTACGGGCCGTGGGGCGGCCAGTGGACCACCGCCCAACTGCGCCGCGCCGAGAGCGACTTCGCGCAGCTTCCGGCCGGCGCGGGCGCGGGCGCCTGCAACGCCGTGTACGTGGACGACCTGGCCGACGCCGTGCTCCTCGCCGTGGACACCGCGGCCGCGGCCGGCGAACGCTTCCTCGTCGGCCACGCCGAAGAGCTCGGCTGGGGCACCTTCTTCGACGCGATCCGCGCCCTGCGGGGCCCGGGCGACCCGGCCGCCACCGAGGCGGGGGAGCCGGTCCAGGAGTGGGAGCTGGACCTCTACCGCTCCACCGCCCGCGCCGACCACGCCAAGGCCCGCCGGGTGCTCGGCTTCACGGCCCGGGTCCCCTTCGCCGACGGCATCGCACTGACCGGCCAGTGGGCCGGCTGGGCCGGCGAGCTGCCGGGGGCCGGGGCATGAGCGCCGTCACCGACGTCCTCGTCGTCGCCCCGCACCCCGACGACGACGTCATCGGCTGCGGGGGATCGATCGCCAAGCACGTCCGCGACGGCGCCCGGGTGAGCGTCGTCATCGTCATCGGCCGCGAGCGCAGCGCGCTCGACGACGCCGTCACCGACGCCGAGTTCGCCGCCGAGACGGAGGCCGCCGCCAAGGCGCTCGGTGTCCACCGCTGCATCCGGCTCGACGAGCCCTCGCGGGACTTCCAGCCGAGCCGGCGGGTCCACCTCGACCTGGTGCGCGTACTGCGCGAGGTGCGCCCCCAGGTGGTCTACCTGCCGCACGACAACGACGACGACGTCGAGCACCGCATGGTCCACCAACTGACCACCGAGGCACTGTGGATGGCGCAGTCGGAGTTCTTCCAGGAGGCGGGCGCGCAGCCGATGCCCGCCCCCCGGCTGGTGCTCGGCTACGAGGTGTGGGCGCCGATGGCCCGCTTCCAGTACGCCGAGGACATCGACGGCCAGATCGAGACCAAGGTCGAGGCGATGCGGGCGTACGTCTCCCAACTGCGCCACGCGGCCTGGGACGAGGGCATCCGGGGCCTGGCCCGCTACCGGGGCGCCGTCACGACCGGCTCCGGGCACGCGGAGGTGTTCCAGGTGCTCAGCCTGACCGGAGGCCATGGGGGAGCGCCCGGCGCGACGGGGGGCGGTCGTGACTGACCACCTCCTGGTGTGCGGGATCGGCTCCGGCATGGACCGCTCGCTCACCGAACTGCGCTCCCCGCGGCGCACGCTCGTCGTGGTCACCGACCGGCCGACCGAGCGGGTCCGGGCCGCGGCGGACGTGCTGTTGGTCTGCGACCCGAACGACGCCGTCGCCGTCCTCGCCGAGCTGTCGGCGGCGGGCGTCGACCGGATCGACGGGGTGTTCTCGCTGGGCGCCGACAACCCGCCGGTGATCAGCACCCTCGCGCGGCGCTTCGGCTGCCCGGGGCTGCCCCTGGAGACCGCGCTCGACTGCACGCTCAAGGACCGGCGGCTGGCGATCCTGCGCGCGGCCGGGCTGGACCTGCCCCGGTTCACGACCGCCGGGAGCGTTGCCGAGGCGGTGCGGGCCGTCGCGGACATCGGCCTGCCCGCGGTCATCAAGCCCAGCGACCAGACCGGTTCGCTGGGCGTGCTGAAGGTGGACCGCGCCGACCGGGTGCGGCCCCTGGCCGAGGAGGCGCTGCGGCTCAGCCCGGGCGGCCGCATCGTGATCGAGGAGTTCCTGGAGGGCACCGAGCACACCCTCGCCGCGTTCATGGTCGACGGGGAACTGCACCGGTTCGGCTTCGCGGACCGCGAGTACGGACGCAAGGAGGAGTTCGCCCCGCACTTCTTCGAGGGCGGTGACACCCTGCCCAGCCTGCTGAGCACCGAGCAGATCGAGGAGGTCACCGACACGGTCCGGCGCGGCGCGCGCGCCCTGCGGCTGGACCCGGCGGTGATCAACACCGACATCCTGCGCACCCGTGACGGCCGGGTCGTCCTACTGGAGATCACCGCCCGACTGACGGGTGCCCGGATCGCCACCGAGGTGATGCGGCTGGCGACCGGTGTGGACCCGCTGCCCAACGTGGTCCGCCTCGCCCTCGGCCGGCCCCTGGACCTCACCGAACTGGAGCCCCGGCACAGCAGGGCCGTGGTCCAGCGGTTCCTGCCGGCGGACGGGGGCGTGGTCGAGTGGGCCGGCAACCCGCGCGACGTCGCCCGCCGGGCCGGGGTGCACGACGTGTTCTGGGGCCTCGACCTGGCCCCCGGCACCGTGCTGCCGTCCTACCGGGGCGGCGCCGACGTCCTGGCCGGGGTGATCGCCCACGCGGAGGGGCCGGCCGAGGCCGAGGCAGTCGCGGAACGGGCCCTGCGCGCCCTGCCCCTGCGCCTGAAGGCCCCGGCTGCCTGATGCACCGGTACGACACGACGCAGCACGACGCGACGCAGCGCGGCACGACACAGCACGGCACGACACAGCACGGCACGAAAGAGAACGGCACCACGAAGCACGGCACGACCGAGACAAGGGAGAACGGGATGACCACCGACCCGGTGGACGAGGGCGCGGTCGACAAGGGCATCGCCCGGACCAGCGTGATCATCGCCCTGCGCGACGACCTGCGGATCGCCGACTGCATCGCCTCGATCGACGAGGATGTGGAGATCGTCCTCGCGCTCAACGGTCCCAGCGAAGCGGTGCTGAAGCTCATCGCCGAACACCCCCGGCCGCTGACGGTCACCGAGATCGAGGACGTCGGCAACCTCGGCGCCGCCTACAACGCGGGTGCGGCCGCCACCGACCGCCAGTACCTGCTGCTGATGGACTCCGACTGCACCTTCGCCCCGGGCGTCGTCCGCGACATGGTCCGCGCGGTGCTCACCGACCCGGTGGTCAAGGGGCAGGTCGTGTACGGGGAGTCGGACGGCACCCTCAGTCAACTGACCGCCCGGGTGCGCGAGTTCGATGAGGGGGACTACGTCAGCGCGCTGTCCCCGCCGCTGATCTACAACCGCGACATCGTCGACCACATCGGCGGCTACCACTTCGACGAGCTCATCCACTGGTGCGAGGACCGGGAGTTCGACTTCCGGCTCCAGCTGGCGGGGATCCCCGTGGTGTACCTGCCGCAGGCGCGCATCTTCCACGACGCCCAGCACGGCTTCGCCAACATGCGCAGCTACTTCCGCTACGGCGTCGGCGAGGGCATCGCGCAGGAGACCGGCGTCTTCACCACGCCGGCCGTGCCCGTCGTGTGGCGGCTCTTCGAGGCATCGCGGACGCTGGTGCACTGCGCCAGGGACAAGGGTGTCGGCGCGGCCGCCTACTACGCCCTGCTGAAGGCGGCCTTCCACGTCGGCACCGCGCACCACCTGCTCAACGACCCCTACCAGGTGCGCGACCGCTACCCGGCGGCGGCCAAGCGGGCCCGGCTGGTGATGTCGATCCCGCAGCACAGCACCAAGCTGACCGGCGCCCAGGCCAGGCGCCTGCGGCGGGCGCACTGGGAGGCGGGCCGGCGGATCGAGAAGGTGGCCGACCTGTCGGTCTTCCACCCCGATGCCGCCGGCCCGGGCACCGCCGCGCCGTCAGTCGGCGAGGCGCGGCAGCAGCAGGCGTGAGGGCAGGTCACCGCCGTGGTGGACGGTGTGGTGCGCGGGGACCGGCGGATGCACGTCGAAGCGCGGCGCGTTGCTGGCCGCGACCTCGACGCGGACGCGGTGCCCCGGACGGAACACGTGCCCGACGGCTCCCAACCGCACGGTGACCTCGACCGCCCCGCTCCCCGCCGGATCCAGCCGCCGGATGCCGTCGCACAACAGCTCGGCCCGGCCGCCCGGGTGGACGTCGACGAGCTTGCCCGTCACGTCCGCCCCCGCGGCGTCCGGGGTGACGTACACGGTCAACACCGTGTCCCCGAGCACGGTCAGCGCGGCGGTGAGCGGCTCGCCGGTGAAGCACAGCACGTCGGCGCGCCGCTCCACCTCCCGCTGGTCCAGCGGCCCGCAGTCGCCGCCGGTGAACTGACCGGGCAGCGCGGTCGCCCCGCCGGTGGTCGGCACCGGGTCGGCCGGATCGTGGCGCAGCGGGTCGGCGCCGGCGCGGACCGGCGCGGGACCCGGCCGCAGGGTCCGGCCGGCGAGGTGCAGGACGAGGTCCTCGGTGCCCGGGACCGGCCAGTCGGGGAAGGTGCGCCACGCGTCGGCGCCGGTCACGAAGAGCCGCACGGGCTCCGGTTCGGGTGCGCCGCCCCGGCCCCGCAGGTGCCGGTCGAAATGCTCCAGGTGGAGGCCGGTGACATCGAGCCGGCTTTCGTCCGCGGCCAATCCGTAGCGGCGCTGCGGGAAAATCCCGTCGGTCACGCAGTGGGACCACGGGCCGACCACCAGTCGGGAATTCGCGCCGAATTCTCGAATTCCCCGGTAATTCTCCAGGGCGCCGTTCAGGAAAATGTCGTACCAGCCCGTCAGGTGCAGTGCGGGGATCTCGATCGCCGCGTACGCGTCACGGGGGGCGGCGCGCCGCCAGTACGGGTCGCCGCCGGGGTGCTCGCGCCACTGCCGCCAGTACGGAGCCAGCCGGTCCAGCAGCTCCGCGGCGGCCTCCGGGTCGCGGTACAGCTCGTCGATCCGGTCCACGGCCCCGGCCACCTCGGCGAGGTCGGCCGCCGCCAGACCGGCTCCGTCGAGCAGCAGGTCGTACAGCACCCAGTAGAGGAGGAACCCCAGCTGGAAGGCGCCGCCCTGGCGGGTCCAGCCCTCGTCGAAGCCGGAGCCGGCGACGTGCGGGACGACCGCGCCCAGGCCGGGCGGGCGTTCGCCGGCCGCGAGCAGCGCCGCCATCGCCTCGTACGAGCGGCCGAACAGCCCGGCGGTGCCGTCGCACCACGGCTGGTCGACCGCCCAGGCCACGGTGTCCGCGCCGTCCGCCGCCTCGTTCCAGTACGGCTCGAAGGCGCCCCCGGAGTCGAACCGGCCGCGCACGTCCTGCACCAGGAGCGCGTAGCCGCAGCGCACCAGGCGCAGCCCGTCGACGGAGGCGCCGCCGGGTGCTCCGGATTTCCCGTAGGGGGTCCGGCGGATCAGGACCGGGACCGGGCCGGCCGATTCGGGGAGGTAGAGGTCGGCGCTCGATAACGTGCCGTCCCGCAGGGGTATTTTCACGTCGTGTTCTATCGATATTCGCACCCGCTCATATTCCAACAGGACGAGGACAATCACAATGCAGTCCGCCGGAATCGCTTTTCTGGAACCCTTCTTCGCGACGGCCCGCGCCGATCCGGCCCGCCCCGCCGTCGTCGACAACGGGCTCGCCGTCGGCTACGGCACCCTCGCCGCCTGGGCGCTGGAGGTGGCCGGCTCCCTCGCACCGCGCACCGGGCGGCCGCAGCCGCCCGTGGGCATCGTCGCGCACCACTCGGCCCGGGACGTGGCGGCCGTCCTGGGCGTACTCGCGGCGGGCCGCGCCTACGTGCCGCTGGAGGCCGACCACCCCGCGGCCCGGCTGGAAGCGGTCCTGGACCGGCTCGGCGTCCGCGAGGCCGTCGCCACCGCGGACACCGGCTGGCAGCCCCCCGTCCCGGTGGTGCACCGCCCGCGCTGGACGCCCGCGCCGGTGACCCCCGCGCAGGCCGCCGCGCACCCCCGCTCCGGCGCGGGCCCCGAGGACCCCGCGTACGTGCTGTTCACCTCGGGCTCCACCGGCGAGCCCAAGGGCGTGGTGGTGCCGCACCGGGCGCCGGCCGCCGTGGTGCCGCTCCTGCGCGACCTGTACGGCGTCGGACCGGGCGAGAGCGTGCTGCACTTCCACGGCGCGGGCGGCGACACCAGCCTGGAGGAGATCCTCCCGACCCTGACCGCCGGCGCGACCCTCGTCATCGACGACGCGGCGCGCGAGCGCTTCGCCGAGGTCGTCGAGGACCAGCAGGTCTCCGTCGCCGTCCTGCCCACCGGCTTCTGGTACGCCCTCACCGGCGACCTGCTCCACCGGGGCGCCGAACTCCCGCCGTCCCTGCACACGGTGGTGATCGGCGGCGAGGCCGTACGCGCCGACATGCTCCGGCGCTGGCAGCGCCTCGGCGCGTCCGGCGTGCGGCTGCTCAACACCTACGGGTCCACCGAGACCGCGCTGGTGACGCACGCGGTGCAGTTGGCCGGGCCGGGCGCACCGGCACTCGCCGACCCCGACGGCGACCTGCCCGTCGGGCGACCGCTGCCGCACGTCGGCCAGTACGTCGACGCCACCACCGGTGAACTGCACCTGTCCGGGCCGGGTTTGGCCCTCGGCTACCACGGCGACCCGGCGGGCACCGCCGCCCGGTTCGCCGAGCGCGACGGAACCCGCTGGTACCGCACCGGTGACCTGGTGTCCGAGACGGCCGACGGCGCCGTGGTCTTCCGGGGCCGCTCCGACCACCAGGTCAAGATCCGCGGCCACCGGGTGGACCTGATCGCGGTGGAGGCCCTCGTCGGCGGCTGCGAGGGCGTGCTGGCCGTCGCCGCGGCCCGGGTGGAACGGGCCGAACACAGCACGCTGGCGGCGTTCTTCGTGCCGCTGCCGGACCACGACCCGGGCGCCGTCGCGGCGGCGGTCCGCGCCCGACTGGCCCGCACCGCGCCCCCGCACCTGGTGCCGAGCCTCCTCGTCCCGGTCGCGGAGCTGGAACGCACGCACACGGGCAAGGTGGACCGCGACGCCACCCGTGACCGGCACGTGCCGACCGCGGGGGCGCACCGATGACCGACACAGTCGCCAACACCCCCACCGACACCGGCGAGGACACGGCCGCCCTCGCCGCCCGCGCCTCCCGGCAGCTCGGCGTGGAACTCGACCCGGCGAGCGCCCGACCCGACGACACGGGCTGGGACTTCCGGGTCACCCACATCCGGGCCGTCGACGGAACCCCCTGGATCCTGCGCAGCCCGCGGCGGCCCGAGGCCGCGCGCCAACTCGTCGTGGAGGGAGCTGTGTTGGCCGCCGTGCGCGACCGCGTTCCGGTCCCGGTGCCCGACTGGCGCCTGCACGCCCCGGACCTGGTCGCCTATCCCCGACTGCCCGGCGAACCGGCCGGCGGCGAGGACCCCGACACTCTGGTCTACGGCTGGTCGACGGACCCGCTCGCCCATCCGGCCGGCTACCTGGAGCCGCTCGCCCGGACCCTGGTCGCGGTGCACGCCACCGCGCTGGAAGGAGCCGACGGCGCCCCGCTCCTGCCCGGCCCGGCCCCGGCCGGACCCGATGCCGTGCGCACCGCGATCGCGGCCCGGCTCGCCCGGGCCCGGGCCGAACTCCCGCTCCCCGCACGGGGGATCCGGCGCTGGGAGAGCTGGCTCGACGACGACGACCTGTGGCCGCGCCGGCTGACGCTCGTACACGGTGACGTGCACCCCGGGCACACCCTCGTGGTCCGCCCGCCGGCCGGGCCGCCGGTCCTGTCCGGGCTGCTGGACTGGGCCAACGCCGCCGTGGGCGACCCGGCGGTCGACTTCGTCGACATGCTCTACGCGGGCGGGACCGAGGTCCTCGACCGCCTCCTGGACGCCTACCGGGCGGCGGGCGGCGAGGTCCGCGCCGGCATGCGGGCGCACGTCCTGGCACGGGCCTCGTTCCTGTGGGTGCACGTGGCCCTGCGCGGCCTGGACACCGGCCGCCCCGCCTGGGTGCGCACGGCGCTGACCCGGATGGCGCCGTGACCGGGCCCGCCGGTGCGGAGCCGGACCGCATGCCGGACCGCATGCCGGCCCGTACGACGGGCCGCACGCCCGGGGGAGCGGCGTACACCCTCCACGCCCCGGCCGGTGCCGGGGGCGCACCGGTGGTGCTGGTCGCCGGGGCGGGCGGCAGCGGGCGGATCTGGGAGCACCACCAGGTGCCCGCGCTGACCGCGGCCGGGCACCGGGTGGTGACCTTCGACCACCCGCCCGGGGCGGGCGGACCGGCCGGACTCGCCCGCGCGGTGAGCGAGCTGGTGAGCGTCCTGGGCCTGCCGCCCTGCCCCTTGGTCGGCCACTCCCTCGGCGCCCTCGCCGTCCAGGAGCTGCTCCTGGAGGAGCCGCGGCTGGCCAGTGGCGCGCTGCTCGCCGCGACCCGGGGGCGGCCCGATCCGGTCGGTCGGGCGATGGCGCGCGCCGAAGCGGCCCTCGCCGACGCGGGCGGCAGCCGGCTGCCGCCCGCGTACGAGGCCTTCGTCCGCCTCGGACAGAACCTCTCGCCGCGGACCCTGGCCGACGGGGGCGCGGTCGAGGAATGGCTCGACCTGTTCGAAATCGCCGCGCTGACCGCCCCCGCGACCCTCCACGGCCCCGCCGCGCCGGACCGCGACCGGCTGGCCGACTACGCCCGGATCACCGCACCGGTGCGGGTCGTGGGCTTCGCCGACGACCTGCTGGCGCCCGCGCCGCTGGGCCGGGAGGTGGCGGGGGCGATCCCCGGTGCCCGCTGGACGGTGCTGCCCGACACCGGCCACCTCGGCTTCCTGGAACGGCCCGCCGCCTTCAACGCCCTCCTGCTGGACTTCCTCGCCACCCTGACCCCGACCGACCCCGGAGCAGCCCGTGTCCACTGAAACGGCCCCCGCCACCGAACCCGCCACCGAACCCGCCACCGCGCCCGCCACCGCGCCCGCCACCGCGCCCGGCGTGGACGTCGTGTACGTCGGCCAGGAGGCGCCCGGCTCCTGGGCCGCGGCCGTGTACCTGTGCGGCCCCACCCCCGTCGACCCCGCCGAGCCCTCCTGGCGCCCGGACGCCGTGGCCGCGCTGCGGGCCGCGTGGTCGGGCACCGGCAGGCTGGTGGTCTTTCTGCCCGAGCCGGCACCCGGTGGCGGCTACCCCCCGTACGCGGACCAGATCGCCTGGGAGGAGGAGGCCATGCGCCGCTCGGACGCGATCCTCTTCTGGATCCCCCGGGACATGGAGCGGCTGCCCGGCCTGGTCTCGAACATCAAGTGGGGCACCTGGTGCGCCTCCGGCCGCGCCGTGCTCGGCGCGCCGCCGCGGGCCGAGCGCATGGCGTACCTGCTGCACTTCGCCGAGGCGCTGGGCGTGCCCGTGGAACGGACCGTCGGGGGCGCCGCCGCCGCGGCCCTGCGCGTCGCCGGCCCGGGGGAGGAGCGGGCCGGCGGTGAGCGCTCCGTACCGCTGGCGGTGTGGCGCAGCGCGGAGTTCCGGCAGTGGTACGCGCGGCGCCGCGAGGCCGGAGACCGCCTGCTCGACGCGCGCGTCGAGTGGTACGCGCCGGACGCCGGCCCGGACGCCGCCGCCTGGCTGCTGACCGTCGAGGTGGCGCCGGGCGACGGGGCCGCCCCCGGCGTCCACCGGCTGCTCGCGGCTCAGGGGCAGGGAGCGCTCATGTAGAGGGCGTGCTCGCCCTCCGACTCGGTGCCCTGGTAGAGGGTGGTGTCCAGGCCGCAGAAGGCGAAGCCCATCCGGCGGTAGGCGTGCACTGCCGGGGCGTTGACGTTGGTGACCTCCAGCCAGACGTGCCCGGCGCCGCGCTCGCGCGCCACGTCCCGCGCGCGCCCCATCAGAGCCCGGCCCACGCCACGGCCCCGGTGCTCCGGGGCGACCTCGATGTCCTCGATGGTCAGCCGGCGGTTCCACGGGTTGTAGGAGACGGTGACGAAGCCGGCGAGCCCGCCGTCGGCGCCGACGGCCACGACGGTGTGGTCGCCGTCCTCCTCGCCGTCCTCCTCCTCGCCGTCCTCACCGTCCGCGCCGCCGCTGCCGTCATCCTCGGGGAAGACCTTGGTCAGGGGCGGGTCCACCGGGACCTCGCGCAGCGCGAAGCCGTCGGCGGTGACGGCCACCCGGAAGACGCTCGTGGTGGTGAAGGACCCGTCGAGCGCCTCGATGGCCTCGGCGTCCTCGGGCCGGGCGGCCCGGAGCGCGTAGGCCGCGCCGTCGGTGCCGGGGGTCTGCAAAGGAGTGGTCATGGCGCGAGGCTACGACCGTCCTGCCCGGGAAGGGGCGGGTTTCAGCCGGTTACGACGCCCCGCGCGGCCCCCGCCCGCAGGCCGGGGCCCGGCCGGGACGGACCCGGCCGGGCCGGCTGCGGTGGGTCAGGCGGGGAGCAGCGCCTCGATGGCGGCGAGGACCTCGGGGGCCTCGGGCTCCGTGCGCGGACGGAAGCGGCCGACGACCTCGCCCGCGGGGGAGATCAGGAACTTCTCGAAGTTCCACTGGATGTCGCCCGCCTCGCCCTCGGCGTCGGCGGTCTTCACCAGCTCCGTGTACAGCGGGTGCCGGTTCTCACCGTTGACCTCGGACTTCTCCAGCATGGGGAAGGTGACGCCGAAACCGGTGGCGCAGAACGTCTGGATGTCGTCCGCCGTGCCGGGCTCCTGGCCGCCGAACTGGTTGCACGGCACGCCGATGACCGTGAAGCCCTTCTCGGCGTACTTGGACTGGAGGCGGGCCAGTCCCGAGTACTGCGGGGTCAGCCCGCACTGGGAGGCGGTGTTCACCAGCAGGATCGCCTTGCCCTTGTGCGCCGCGAGGCTGGTGGGCTCGTCGGACAGGGTGTTCAGGGGGATGTCGTACAGGCTCAAGGCGCTCTCCTTGGAAGGGCAGGACTGACAGAGGGAGCAACAACGCGCGCGAACGACGTGTTCCGCCGCGTTCCGCGTTCCGCGTTCCGTCCGACCCTAGGGCGTCCCGCCGGGCTCAGCCCCGGGCCCCCGTCCCCACCAGTTCGTCCGCCGGGTCGTTGACCGGCTGTGGCATTCCGGTCAGGTCCATCACGAAGAGCGGTATGCCCAGGTCGTCCGCGCGCTCCCTGGCGTCCTGCGTGTACCCGGCCAGGGAGAAGTAGGCGCAGGACGAGGACGCGGTCAGGCCGTTCAGCCAGACGCACTCCACCGCGCGCAGCCCGGTCGGCGCCGTCGTCGGATCCACCTGGGCGACCAGTCCGGGCGCCCGCAGGTCCACCGCCGCGGCGGGCAGCGCAGGCCCGTCGGGCTGGCGCACGTCCGTGAAGCCCAGCCAGCGCAGGTACAGGGCGGCCGTCGACACCGCGTCCCGGGCCGTACGGATGGTCACCGGCCGGAAGGCGGGCCGCGGCGCGGGCGCGGTCGGCGGCAGCGGGATGTGCGCGGCCCGCGGATCCGCCAGGTGCCCCGGATCCACCGCGTGCCCCTGGTGCCGGGGACGTCCCGGATCCCCGGGGCCCACGGAATCCACCGGGTGCACCGGCACCCGGCACACCGTCCCGCACGACCCGCAGCCCACCTCGGGGTGCGGCCACTCGCCCACCCGCCCGCAGGCCCCGCACCGCACCGCGACCCAGGCCTCCGACCAGGTGCGCCGGGTCAGCGGCCGGGGTGCCGCCGAGCGGTCCAGCGGGGGTGTGACCGGGCTCCCGCAGGCGCAGGGGAAGGCGGGGGCGGTGTAGCCGTTCTCGCGCAGGCACGCCGGGCAGCGCACCGGGACCGATTCCGCCATGGCCGTGTGCCCCCTCCGTCGCCGCGCACCCCCGCGGGTGGGTCCATGCTCCACCACCGCCGTGCCCCCGGACCCGGTCATTAGTACAACTCACCGAGAAGATCGCGGCTTTTGGTGCTTTCCGGGGTTCCCCACCGCCTTGACGTGCGGGAGGCCGCCGCTTAGCTTGTTCCGTATAGTAGAACAAAACTTCCGGATTACGGAAAAGCCTGACCGTCAGACCCGCAGGAGAACTCGATGCCTCGTATGACAGCCGCCGCCGCTGCAGTGGAGATCCTCAAGCGCGAGGGCGTTTCGCAAGCGTTCGGCGTGCCCGGCGCTGCGATCAACCCGTTCTACCGCGAGCTCAAGAACGTGGGCGGCATCGCCCACACCCTCGCCCGCCACGTCGAGGGCGCCTCGCACATGGCCGAGGGCTACACCCGCACGACCCCGGGCAACATCGGCCTTTGCATCGGTACGTCCGGCCCCGCCGGTACCGACATGATCACCGGCCTGTACTCGGCCATCGCGGACTCGATCCCGATCCTGTGCATCACCGGTCAGGCCCCGGTCTCCAAGCTCCACAAGGAAGACTTCCAGGCCGTCGACATCGCGTCGATCGCCAAGCCGGTCACCAAGAAGGCCACCACGGTCCTGGAGGCCGCGCAGGTCCCCGGCGTGTTCCAGGAGGCCTTCTACCTGATGCGCTCCGGCCGTCCGGGCCCGGTCCTCATCGACCTCCCGATCGACGTCCAGCTGACCGAGATCGAGTTCGACCCCGACCTGTACGAGCCGCTGCCGGTGCACAAGCCGGCCGCGACCCGCAAGCAGGCCGAGCGCGCGATCCAGTACCTGCTCGCCTCCGAGCGTCCGCTGATCGTCGCCGGTGGCGGCATCATCAACGCCGACGCCTCCGACCTGCTGGTCGAGTTCGCCGAGCTCGTCGGCGTCCCGGTCATCTCCACCCTCATGGGCTGGGGCACCATCCCGGACGACCACGAGCTGGCCGCCGGCATGGTCGGCGTCCAGACCTCGCACCGCTACGGCAACGCGACGTTCCTGGAGTCGGACTTCGTCCTGGGCATCGGCAACCGCTGGGCCAACCGCCACACCGGTTACAACCTGGACGCCTACCGCGGCGACCGCAAGTTCGTCCACGTCGACATCGAGCCCACCCAGATCGGCAAGATCTTCGCCCCGGACCTGGGCATCGTCTCCGACGCCAAGGCCGCGCTGACGATCTTCATCGAGGTCGCCAAGGAGCTCAAGGCCGAGGGCAAGCTGCCCGACTACAGCGCCTGGGTCGCCTCGCACCTGGAGCGCAAGGGCTCGCTGCAGCGCCGCACGCACTTCGACAACATCCCCATGAAGCCGCAGCGCGTCTACGAGGAGATGAACAAGGCCTTCGGCCCGGAGACCCGCTACGTCACCACCATCGGTCTGTCCCAGATCGCCGGTGCGCAGATGCTGCACGTCTTCAAGCCGCGCCACTGGATCAACTGTGGCCAGGCCGGCCCGCTCGGCTGGACCATCCCGGCCGCGCTGGGCGTCGCCACCGCCGACCCGCAGACCCCCGTCGTCGCCCTGTCCGGCGACTACGACTTCCAGTTCATGCTGGAGGAGCTGGCCGTCGGTGCGCAGCACAAGATCCCGTACGTCCACGTCCTGGTGAACAACGCCTACCTGGGCCTGATCCGTCAGGCGCAGGGTGGTCTCGGCATCAACTTCGAGGTCAACCTCGAATTCGAGAACATCAACGCCCCCGAGCTGGGCGTCTACGGCGTCGACCACGTCAAGGTCGTCGAGGGTCTCGGCTGCAAGGCCATCCGCGTCACGGACCCGAACGAGCTGGGTGCCGCCCTGGAGGAGGCCAAGAAGCTGGCCGCCGAGTTCAGCGTCCCGGTCGTCGTCGAGGCCATCCTGGAGCGCATCACCAACATCTCGATGAGCAAGACGGTCGACATGAGCGACGTCACCGAGTTCGAAGAGCTCGCGACCGAGCCGGGTCACGCCCCGACCGCGATCCGCCCGATCTCCGCCTAGTTCCACGCCTGGTTCCACCAGGCCGGTCTAGCAGCACCGAACGGCCCCCGTCCCTCCTCCAGGAGGGACGGGGGCCGTTCCGCGTCACATCCGGGCCCCAGGTCCCGCCCCCGTTCCACCGGACGGCCCGGTCCCGCCCGCCCCCCGACGGGCGGGCCCGGGCCCTAGAGGGGCTCGGCGGGGCGCCGGCCCAGCTCCGCGTCCACCGCGCCGGAGAGCAGGGCGCGGGCCCGCTCGACCGTCAGCGAGCCGCTCAGCCAGCGCTCGCTCAACCCCTCCACCAGCGCCGTGAGCCGCTCCGCGACGTCCTCCGGGTCGGCCCGCAGGTCGGCGAGTCCGGCCGCCTGGGCATCGGCGACCGAGTCGGCGGTGTCGCGGCACCAGGTGCGCGTGGATCGGGCCAGGGTCTCGCGCAGGTCGTCGTCGAAGATGGCGCTGGCCCGCAGCTCGCCCCACGCGATGCTGTTCTCGCGGACCCGGGCGGTGTCCTGGAGCTCGCCGAGCAGGAGCTGGAGGAGGAGCGCGCGGGGGTCCTGCGCGCTGCTGTGGGCCTCGTCGGTGTAGCCGGTGGCACGGGCGCTGATGAAGTCGAGGGTGCGCCGGATCAGGCCCGCGCGGTCCTTGAAGTGGTAGTAGATCAGCGCGGTCGAGACGTCGGCCTCGGCCGCCAGCTCCTCGACGCGCAGGCCCCTGACGCCGCTGCGCGCGATGACCCGTACCGCTGCTTCGAGGATCAGCACTTGACGATCTGCCACGCGGATCGCACCTTCCGGTCGGTTACCCCTTGACTGACCTTTCAGTCAGGTATCACGATAGCCCTCACCGGCCTTCCTGACCCGCCTTTCAGGCGAATCGTTCTGACTGAAAATTTAGTCAGCCGAAAGGAGCCGGGGCCCGCCGCACCGAGGGAGTACTCCGATGAACCCGCGCATGCCCGCCGAGTGGGCCGAGCACGAAGCCTGCCTGATGGCCTGGCCGACCCGTCCGTCCCTGTGGGGCCCCGCCTTCGAGGCCGCCAAGCACGAGTACGCCGCCGTGGCCCGCGCCATCGCCGCCTTCGAGCCGGTCATCATGATCGCCGCACCCGGCCGCGCCGACGAGGCCCGCGCCTTCTGCGGCGACGACCCCGGCATCGAGGTCACCGAGCTGCCCCTCGACGACTCCTGGCTCCGCGACTCCGCCCCGATCTTCGCCTACGACGAGCACGGCGCCCGCGTCGGCGTCGACTTCCGGTTCAACGCGTGGGGCGAGAAGCACCACCCCTGGGCCGCCGACGACAAGCTCTCGGCGCTGCTGCTGGACCGCCTCGGCATCCCGCGCGTGCACTCCTCGATGATCCTGGAGGGCGGCGCCTTCACCGTGGACGGCGAGGGCACCCTGATCACCACCGAGCAGTGCCTGCTCCACCCCAACCGGAATCCGCGGATGAGCCGCACCGAGATCGAGGACGAGCTGAAGCGCCGGCTCGGCGTCGAGAAGGTGATCTGGCTGCCCTACGGGGGCCTGGAGGACACCGAGACCGACGGACACGTCGACGGCGTCGCCGCCTTCGCCGCGCCCGCCAAGGTGGTCGTCTCCCTCCCGGAGGACCCGGCGCACCCCGACTACGCCCGGATGCGCGCCAACCTCGCCGTCCTGGAGGCCAGTACGGACGCCCGCGGCCGCGCCCTGGAGATCGTCAAGGTCCCGCAGACCGTCTACGGCGAGGTGGACGGCGCCCCGGTCGAGGTCTGCTACCTCAACTTCTACCTGGCCAACGGCGGCTGCGTGGTCCCGGTCGGCGGCACCGCGGCGGACGAGGCGGCCCTCGCCGTCATCGCCGAGGCCCTGCCCGGCCGCAAGGTGGTCGGCGTACCGGCCCCGGTCCTCGCCTACGGCGGTGGCGGCGTCCACTGCATCACGCAGCAGATCCCGAAGGACCTCACCGCATGAGCACCGCCGCCCCCGCCGCCGGTACGGGCACCGTCACCGCCACGGCGTCGGCCGACGGGTACGAGCTCCACACCTGCTACGGCTCCCCGCTCGGCTCCCCGGCCCGGTTCCAGCCCGCCGAGCGCCCCGCGCTGCGCGTCGGTCTGGTCCAGATGCGCTGGTACGCCGACGAGGCCGAGCACGACGAGCGGCTGCGCGAGGGCGTGGCGCTGGCCGCCTCCGAGGGCGCGAAGGTGGTCTGCCTGCCCGAGCTGACCCGCAGCCCCTACTTCTGCAACACCGACGACCCCATGGCCGACGGCGCCGCCCGCTACCTGGAGGACGTGGAGAGCGGCCCGACCGTCCGGCTGATCACCGAACTGGCCACCGGCCTCGGCATCACCGTGCACGCCTCGCTCTACGAGCGGGCCGAGGACGGCGGCCTCGGCTACAACACCGCCGTCTGCGTGGACCCGGACGGCAAGCTGATCGCCCGCACCCGCAAGAACCACATCCCGGCCTTCCCCGGCTACCGCGAGGACCTGTGCTTCCGCCCCGGCGACAGCGGATTCCCGGTGGTCGGCCTCGAAGGGGCCCGCTTCGGCTTCCCGACCTGCTGGGACGAGTGGTTCCCCGAGCTGGCCCGGGCCTACGGTCTGCACGGGGCGGAGATCCTGGTGCACCCCACGGCCATCGGCTCGGAGGTGGACCTCCCGGACTTCGACACCCGGCCCATGTGGGAGCACGCGATCAGCGCCAACGGCCTGGCCAACGCCCTCTTCATGATCGTGCCGAACCGGATCGGCACCGAGGGCCGCTCGACCTTCTACGGGTCCTCGTTCATCTCCGACCCCTACGGCCGGGTCGTGCTCCGCGCCCCCCGCGACCGCCCGGCCGTCCTGGTCGCCGACCTCGACCTCGACCAGCGCCGGGACTGGTTGGAGTTCGGCCTGATGCAGACCCGGCGCCCGGAGCTCTACGGCCAGCTCACCGAGCGGACCGGCTGAGAGCCCGTACAGCCCGTACAGCCCGTACAGCCGGTACCGGGCGCTGCGGACACGACAAAGCGCCGAGTCACGGGACCGTCCGTGACTCGGCGCTCTGGTCTGTTACCGCCCGACGGGACGAGGCTGGCGCGACAGGACATTCGCACCCGCCGGGCGGGGTATGTGGGGCACTGCTGTGACTCCGACGGGCGGGGTCTAGGGGGAGGTGGTCCTGCTCGTTCTCCTTGGTCCACAGGGGGCTCTGTGCGTGGCCCCCTATATATAAGGAGAAGGAGAGGAGTGGCTGGGACCGCGGTGGTGGCGACAGGACACCTTGGCTTCGTCTCCCTCAGGTCAAGAGACAAGCCGCTGGGCCTTTACCACCGCACTGGCTCGACACCACCGCGGTCCTCGTCCTGCCCCCACCGCGTACCACCCCTCATCCGGTTTCGCGGTGCGGGCTCAGCACCCGGAATCTGACCTCCCGTCAAATTCCGGACGCAGCCTGTGGGCTCTCAGCCTTCGCGCAGGGCGCGAACGGCCTCCTCGACGCGCTTGCCGTAGTCGGCGTCCGCGGCGTGGAAGTGAGCCAGGTTCTTCTCGATGACGTCCTCCAGGGTGACCTGCGAGAGGCCACCGGCGATGTTCGCCACCAGACGCTGCTTGGCGTCCTCGGACATCAGCCGGTAGAGCTCGCCGGCCTGGAAGAAGTCGTCGTCCTTGGTGTGGGCCGGGGCCTCGTGCGTGCCCGTGTAGCCGCTGACCGCGAGCGGAGCGCCGAGCGCCAGGCCGGTCTCGGCCGGACCCTGGTGCGAGTTGGGCTCGTAGTTCTTGTCGTGGCGCGAGCCGTTGCGCAGCGCCATGACGCCGTCGCGGCCGTAGTTGTCGGCCTTCGTCGCCTTCGGGGCGTTCACCGGGATCAGGGTGTGGTTCACACCGAGGCGGTAGCGCTGGGCGTCGGCGTAGGCGAAGAGGCGACCCTGGAGCATCTTGTCCGGCGAGGCGGTGATGCCCGGGACGAAGTTGTTCGGGGAGAACGCCGACTGCTCGACCTCGGCGAAGACGTTGTCCGGGTTGCGGTCGAGGACCAGGCGACCCACGCGCTGCAGCGGGTAGTCGGTGTGCGGCCACACCTTGGTGAGGTCGAAGGGGTTGAAGCGGTAGTCCGCGGCTTCGGCGGCCGGCATGATCTGGACGTAGAGCGTCCAGCTCGGGTTCACGCCGCGCTCGATCGCCTGGAGCAGGTCGGTCTGGTGCGAGTTCGCGTCCGAGCCGACGAGCTCGGCGGCCTGCTCGCCCGAGAGGCAGCGGATGCCCTGGTTCGTCTTGAAGTGGTACTTGACGAAGAAGGACTCGCCCTGGGCGTTGGTCCACTGGTACGTGTGGGAGCCGTAGCCGTTCATGTGGCGGTAGGACGCCGGGATGCCGCGGTCACCCATCAGCCAGGTGATCTGGTGCGTCGCCTCGGGGGCGTGCGCCCAGAAGTCCCAGACGTTGTCCGGCTCCTGCTTGCCCGTGAAGGGGTCGCGCTTCTGGGAGTGGATGAAGTCGGGGAACTTGATCGGGTCCTTGATGAAGAACACCGGGGTGTTGTTGCCGACGAGGTCGTAGTTGCCCTCTTCGGTGTAGAACTTCAGGGCGAAACCGCGGGGGTCGCGCACGGCGTCCGCGCCGCCGAGCGAGTCGGCCACGGTGGAGAACCGCAGGAAGGTCTCGGTCTTCTTGCCGACCGTGTTCAGGAACGCGGCGCTGGTGTACGCGGTGACGTCGTCCGTCACCTCGAAGTGGCCGTACGCGGCGCTGCCGCGGGCGTGCACCACGCGCTCCGGGATGCGCTCGCGGTTGAAGCGGGCGAGCTTCTCAAGGAGCTGCTGGTCCTGAATCAGGAGCGGGCCACCGACGCCGGCGGTGGCGGAGTTCTGGTTGTCGGCGACCGGGGCGCCGGACTCGGTCGTCAGCGTGCGCTTCGACATGGTGACCTTCCGTACGGGTAACTGCTGGCGGAAAGAGTCTTCCGTCATGCGGAGGAGCCTAATTTCGGCAAGAACTCAACGTCAACAGTTTGTTGAAGAAAGATGAAGAAAGGCTGGAGGTGAGGTGATCCGGACGGTGCCGGCGCTTGGGCGCGACAGGACAGGTGTCAGCACCGGCACCATCCGGAAACTCAGGTCCCCCGAAGGGGAGGGAGCGGCGGCCCGGCGTGCGGGCCGCGGGCTCAGATCTGGGCGCCGGAGAGGCGCTCGACCGCGCGCAGCAGCGCGGAGTGGTCCAGGCCGCCGTCACCCTGGGCGCGCAGCGAGGCGACCAGCTGGGCGACGACCGCGCCGACCGGGAGGGCCGCACCGACGTTGCGGGCGGCGTCGGTGACGATGCCCATGTCCTTGTGGTGCAGGTCGATCCGGAAACCGGGCTTGAAGTCGCGGTTCAGGAAGTTGTCCTTCTTGCGGGTCAGGACCGTGGAGCCGGCCAGACCGCCGTTGAGGACGTCCAGGGCGGCCTGGAGGTTCACGCCGGACTTCTCGAGGAAGACGACGGCCTCGGCGCACGCCTGGATGTTCACCGCGACGATGAGCTGGTTCGCGGCCTTGACCGTCTGGCCGGAGCCGTGCGGGCCGCAGAGCACGATGGTCTTGCCGAGGGTCTCCAGGACCGGGAGCGCCTCGTCGAAGTCGGCCTGCTCGCCGCCGACCATGATCGACAGTACGGCCTCGATGGCACCGGCCTCGCCGCCGGAGACGGGCGCGTCGATGACGCGGATGCCCTTCTCGGCAGCGTTCTTCGCCAGGTCGACCGAGGTCTGCGGGGTGATCGACGACATGTCGATGATCAGCGCGCCGGACTTGGCGTTCTCGAGGATGCCGTTCGGGCCGTACGAGATGGCCTCGACCTGCGGGGAGGCGGGCACCATCGTGATGATGACGTCGGCGTCCTTGACGGCCTCGGCGATCGAGCCGGCGGCGCTGCCGCCGGCGGCGGCCAGGCGGTCCAGCTTGTCCTGCTCCAGCGTGAAGCCGGTGACCGAGTAACCGGCCTTCAGGAGGTTCTCGGCCATGGGGGAGCCCATGATTCCGAGGCCGATCCAAGCGAGCTTGGGGAGGTTGCTCATGATGAGGGTCCTTCTCTTAATGCTTTGTACGAAAAGTGTGTGGCGTGCCTGGCCGATCGCCCGGACTTTGTCCGCCTACTTCGCGGCGCGGGCCTCGGCGGCCAGCCACTCGAAGGACGCGGCGGCGTCGGCGGCCTTGTACTCGAGGCCTACGTAGCCCTCGTATCCGGCCTTCTTCAGCTGGTCCAGGAGCTCCTCCAGGGGAAGCTCGCCGGTGCCGGGGGCGCCGCGTCCCGGCTTGTCCGCGATCTGGACGTGCCCGGTCTTGGCGGCGTACTTTTCGATGACCTCGGAGAGGTCCTCATCGTTCATCGCCAGGTGGTACAGGTCGAGCAGGAACTTGGCGTTGCCGAGGCCGGTGGCCTCGTTCACCTTGTCCACCACCTCGATGCCGGCGGGGGCGCTCACCAGCGGGTAGAGCGGCGACTCCGGCTTGTTGAGCGTCTCGATCAGGAGGATCGCTCCGACCCGGTCGGCGGCGCGGGCCGCCACGACCAGGTTCTCCAGGGCCAGCTCGTCCTGGACCGCCGGGTCCACACCCTCGACGCGGTTGCCGTAGAGGGCGTTCAGGGCCTTGCAGCCGACCGAGGCGGCGAAGTCCGCGGCCACGTTGATGTTGGCGTTGAAGCGGTCCGACTCCTCGCCCGGCACGGATACCGCACCGCGGTCCGGTCCGGGCAGCTGGCCGGCGTAGAAGTTCAGGCCCACCAGCTGGGTGCCGGCGTCCTCAAGAGCCTTCTTGAGGGCGTCCAGCTCCGACTGGGCGGGAGTGGGGGTTTCGATCCAGGGCCACCACAGCTCGACCGCGGTGAAGCCGGCCGCGGCGGCAGCCGCGGGACGCTCCAGGAGCGGGAGTTCCGTGAAGAGGATCGAGAGGTTCACATCGAAGCGCTGGTCCGTGTATCCCATGAGGGGTGTGCGCTCCTTCCGTATCGCGGAAGTTGTTTTCTGCTTGATGGAAGACTGCATCGAGGTTCGCGTGGCTGTCAAGTGCGGACTCCCGAAAAATCCCGAGTGCGGGGTAGCTTGACCGCGTGCGATTGAGAGTGGAGTTCACGACCGAGCCCTTCGATCTCGAAGAGGCTCCTGCCCATGCCGTGGCCGCTCGCGAGGTCATGCGGCGGGCGCACCTGGACGCGATGGACGTCGGTCCCTTCGGCAATACCGCCGAGGGGGAGTCGGACGCCGTGCTGGACGCGGTCACTGCGCTGCTGCGCGACGCGCTCGGCGCCGGCGCCACGCGGGTGTCCCTCCAGGTCAATGTCATCGGGGAGGGAACGCCGTGACCGAACCCCGCGACCACCCGTTCGTCGCCGCGGTCAAGCCGCTGGTGGACGCGATGGGCGGCGAGCTGATGGATCCCGCCCTGGCCCAGCCGGACGACGTCGTGCTCGCCTGGGAGGGCCAGGACCTGCTCGCCGTGCGGCTCCCGCAGCTGTCCGACTCGCTGGACCACATCCTGTCGGCGCTGGAGCGCCGGCACGGCGTACCGTTGTCGCAGCTGGACCGCAAGACCAAGCAGGACGTCGTGCGGATACTGGAGGCGCGCGGCGCCTTCTCGGTCCGGCACGGCGTGGAGACGGTCGCGGGCGCCCTCGGGGTCAGCCGCTTCACCGTCTACAACTACTTGAACAGGGAGTCGAACCCTCCCAAAGCGGCCGGCAAGCCGACCCCGGAGTGAACGTCGCTTGACCCACAGTGACGAGCCGCCGCCCTATTCACCCGGGCGGCGGCTTTTGTGTACGGGAAGTTTCAACAAAGTGTTGACGCCGTGTTGTCGAGGGCGTTAGCTATGCCCAGCCCGTTAAGCAACAAGGCCACGGAGGCCTACCGTGACTTCGAGTCCGACCCCGGGTCTCACCCGGATCAACACCTTGGACGACAGCGCGGCCACGGCTGAGCTGCACGAGGTGTGCGCCAGCTCGGCCTGGGGGAGCAAGATGCTCGCCCAGCGCCCCTTCGCCACCGTCGACACCCTCTTCTCGGCCAACGAGTCCGCCATGGCGGAACTGACCGCCGAGGACCTGGGCGAGGCGATGGGGGGACACGCGCCGATCGGCCGGCCGAAGCCTGGTGACCCGACCTCCGCCCGCGAACAGCGGGGGATGGCCGGAGCTTCCGAAGAGCTGAAGACCGAGCTGCTCGAACTGAACCTGGCCTACCAGGAGAAGTTCGGACACGTCTTCCTCATCTGCGCCACCGGTGCGACCGGTGAGTTCATGCGGGACGCGGTCAAGACCCGGATCGCCCACTCGCCGGAGCAGGAGCGAGAGATCGCCCGCGGCGAACTGGTGAAGATCAACCGGATCCGCCTGACCCGACTCGCCGAGGAAGAGAGCGCATGAGCACCGACACCACCGCTTCCGTGTCCACGCACATCCTGGACACGAGCATCGGCCGCCCCGCCGAAGGCGTGGCCATCGCCCTGTCGGCCCGTACGGGCCTCGACGGCGCGTGGACCGCCCTGGGCGGCTCCGCCACCGATGTGGACGGCCGCTGCAAGGACCTGCCGGCTCTGCCGGAGGGCACCACCCACGTACGCCTCGATTTCGAGACCGAGACGTACTTCGCAAAGAAGCAAGCCGAGGCGCAGCAGGACGCCCCCCGCGTAAGGGACAGCGGTGCGTTCTTCCCCGAGGTGACCATCACGTTCGCGGTCAACCCGGGCGAGCACTATCACGTACCGCTGCTGCTCAACCCGTTCGGCTACTCCGTTTACCGAGGGAGCTAGTCATGGCCACGATTCTGGGCCAGAACCAGTACGGCAAAGCAGAGAACCGCGTCGTCAAGATCACGCGGGACGGCGACACGCACCACATCAAGGACCTGAACGTCTCGGTCGCCCTCTCGGGCGACATGGACGACGTCCACTACTCCGGCTCGAACGCCAACGTGCTTCCGACGGACACCACCAAGAACACGGTGTACGCGTTCGCCAAGGAGCACGGCATCGAGTCCGCCGAGCAGTTCGGCATCCACCTGGCGCGCTGGTTCGTGAACAGCCAGGAGCCGATCAAGAAGGCCCGGATCCGGATCGAGGAGTACTCCTGGAGCCGGATCGCCACCTCGGACGCCAACTCGAAGTTCATCGGCTCCGACGAGGTGAACCACTCCTTCGTCCGTGAGGGCCAGGAGACCCGGGTCACCCAGATCACGTACGACGGTCAGAACTGGGAGGTCATCTCCGGCCTCAAGGACCTGACCGTCATGAACTCCACGAACTCCGAGTTCTGGGGTTACGTGAAGGACAAGTACACGACCCTCAAGGAAGCCTACGACCGGATCCTGGCGACCCAGGTCTCCGCCCGCTGGCGCTTCAACTGGTCGGACGACGAGCAGCGGATGCCCAACTGGGAGAAGTCCTACGCCGAGGCCCGCAAGCACATGCTGCAGGCCTTCGCGGAGACCTACTCCCTGTCGCTGCAGCAGACCCTGTACCAGATGGGTTCGCGCATCATCAACCACCGTTCGGAGATCGACGAGGTCCGCTTCTCGCTCCCGAACAAGCACCACTTCCTCGTCGACCTGGAGCCCTTCGGCCTCAAGAACGACAACGAGGTCTACTTCGCCGCGGACCGCCCGTACGGTCTCATCGAGGCGACGGTCCTCCGGGACGGCGTCGACGCCCGCATCCCCGTGGACATGACCAACCTCTGACGCGGCACGCGCGTCCCGGGGCTCCGCAGTGGCCCCGGGACCGCGCGACACCCTTCAACTTCCTGAATCGGCACCCGGACGCACCACACGGGGCGGCAGTACTGTCAGCTGTCAAGGCCCCCGGCTCCGGCACTCAAAACCCTGGGCTTTGCCGTGCCCGTACCGCCACTGAAAGCACGAGGAAGTCCCATGGCAGCATCGGCAGCCATTGACGGCGCGGTAGAGCGCATCGTCATCGAGAACTGTGCGATTGCGACCGTCGACGCGAAGGACACCGAGTACGCCTCGGGCCACGTCGTCGTCGCCGGCAACAAGATCGAGTCCATCGGCGCGGGCAAGGCCCCCGAGAACCTCGAGAACGTCGTCCGTCGGATCGACGGCACCGGGCACCTCGTGACCCCCGGTCTGGTCAACACGCACCACCACTTCTACCAGTGGATCACGCGTGGTCTGGCCACCGACCACAACCTCTTCAACTGGCTCGTCGCGCTGTACCCGACCTGGGCGCGCATCGACGAGCAGATGACGTACACGGCCGCGCAGGGCTCCCTCGGTGCGATGGCCAAGGGCGGCGTCACCACCGCCATGGACCACCACTACGTGTTCCCCAAGGGCTCCGGCGACCTCTCCGGCTCGATCATCCGCGCCGCGTCCGAGATGGGCGTCCGCTTCACCCTCGCCCGCGGCTCGATGGACCGCAGCGAGAAGGACGGCGGCCTGCCGCCGGACCACGCGGTCGAGACCCTCGAAGGCGCGCTCGCCGACACCGAGGCGACCGTGAAGAAGTACCACGACGCCTCCTTCGACGCGATGACCCAGGTCGCCGTCGCCCCCTGCTCCCCCTTCTCGGTCTCCACCGAGCTGCTGAAGCAGGGCGCCGAGCTGGCCCGCCGCCTTGGCGTGCGCATGCACACGCACGGCTCGGAGACCGTCGAGGAGGAGCAGTTCTGCAAGGAACTGTTCGGCATGGGCCCGACCGACTACTTCGAGTCGACCGGCTGGCTCGGCGAGGACGTGTGGATGGCGCACAGCGTCCACATGAACGACTCCGACATCGCCGCCTTCGCCCGTACCAAGACCGGCGTGGCGCACTGCCCGTCCTCCAACGCGCGCCTGGCCGCGGGCATCGCCCGCGTCCCGGACATGCTCGCCGCCGGTGTTCCGGTCGGCCTCGGCGTGGACGGCACCGCCTCCAACGAGTCGGGCGAGCTGCACACCGAGCTGCGCAACGCGCTCCTCATCAACCGCCTGAACACCGTCCACCGCGAGCGCGCCCTCAACGCGCGCCAGGCCCTGCGCCTGGGCACCTACGGCGGCGCCCAGGTCCTCGGCCGGGCCGACAACATCGGTTCGCTGGAGGTCGGCAAGTGCGCCGACCTGGTGATGTGGAACCTCAGCACCTTCCTGCACTCCTCGATCGCCGACCCGGTCACCGCGCTGGTCTTCGGCGCCGCGGCCCCCGTGACGGCTTCGTTCGTCAACGGCAAGCAGATCGTCGAGAACAACCGACTGCTCTTCGCGGACGAGGACGCCATCGCGGTGTCCACCCGTGAAGAGGCGCAGCGCCTCGCGCGGATCTCCGCGCAGGCCTGACCCACGGAGTCCGGTCGGGGGGGACGGCCCTCGACCGGTCGCCGCGGACCCGAGCGGGGTCCGCGGCAGCCGCTCCCGGGTGGTGCCGCCTTCTTTTCGGCGCCCCCGGGGACGGTGACTCGTGCCACTCGCTCCGCTCTCCCCACCGCGCGCACCCCGCGCCACTGCCACGGCACCTCCAGCCCTCCGCCACCCCCCCCATAACTCCACACGGTTCACAGGCTCGACTCGCACAGCTTTCGCACCACCTCCAAGACACCCACGTCCCTGCCGACGTGTTTAACCGACCGGAGGAAGCCGTGGCCGCAATGCCCAGGTTTCGCAAAGACGCAGTCGCAGTAGCGGAGGAGAAGCACCCGGTCGACGAGACCCTGCCTCCGCTGAAAATGTTCACGAGCGGTCTCCAGCACGTGGCCGCCATGTACGCCGGTGTGGTCGCCCCGCCGATGATCGTCGGTCCGGCCGTCGGGCTCTCCCCGACCGAGACGGCCTTCCTGATGGGCGCCTCGCTCTTCACCGCAGGACTCGCCACCCTCCTCCAGACCCTCGGGTTCTGGAAGATCGGCGCCAAACTCCCCTTCGTCAACGGCGTTTCCTTCGCCGGTGTGACCCCGATGATCGCGATCGGCAAGGGCGAGGGCGCCGACGCCATACCCGTCATATTCGGCGCGATCATGGTCGCCGGTCTGCTGGGCTTCTTCGCGGCCCCCTACTTCGGCAGGCTGGTCCGCTTCTTCCCGCCGGTCGTCACCGGTACGGTGATCACCCTCATCGGCGTATCGCTGCTGCCCGTGGCCTTCAACTGGTCCCAGGGCGGCAACCGCACCGCCACCGACTACGGCTCGATGCGGAACATCGGGATGGCCGCCGTCACCCTCGTCGTCGTCCTGCTGATGCGCAAGTTCCTGCGCGGCTTCCTCCAGCAGATCGCGATCCTGCTCGGTCTGGTCGTCGGCACGCTGATCGCGATCCCGCTCGGCATGACGGACTTCGCCCCCATCAAGAACGCCGACCTGGTCGGCTTCCCGTCCCCGTTCCACTTCGGGGCCCCGCAGTTCCAGGTCGCCGCCATCATCTCGATGTGCATCGTCATGCTGGTCTGCATGACCGAGTCCACCGCCGACATCCTGGCCCTGGGCAAGATCGTGGGCCGCCCCGCGGACGCGAGGACCATCGAGGGCGGACTGCGCGCCGACACCCTCGGCAGCGCCATCAGCCCGCTCTTCAACGGCTTCATGTGCAGCGCCTTCGCCCAGAACATCGGGCTGGTCGCCATGACCAAGGTGCGCAGCCGGTTCGTCGTCGCGGCCGGCGGCGGCATCCTGATCCTGCTGGGCCTGTGCCCGATGGCGGCGTCCGTGATCGCCCTGGTCCCGCTGCCGGTGCTCGGCGGCGCGGGCATCGTCCTCTTCGGTTCGGTCGCGGCCAGCGGCATCCAGACCCTGGCGGGCGCGGCCATGGAGAAGGGCGAGAACGCCCTGATCGTCGCCGCCTCCCTCGGGATCGGCCTGATCCCGATCGCGGCCCCGACCTTCTACCACGCCTTCCCGAAGGACCTGCTGGTCGTCCTCGACTCCGGGATCAGCACGGGCTGCGTGGTGGCGATCGCGCTCAACCTGGCCTTCAATCACCTGGGCAGCAGGCAGGGCGCGGCGCAGACCGCGGCCCCGGAAGCGGTCCCGGCGCATTGAGCGGACGTACGGCGGTGGGGGGGCCCCCCCCCCCCCCGGGGGGGGGGGGCCCCCGGGGGGCCGGGGGGGCGGGGGCGGGGGGGGGGGGGGGGGGGGGGGGGGGGGGGGGGGGGGGGGGGGGCGGCACCCCGGCCGGGGGGGGGGC